>JACONI010000112.1:13239-63626 GCA_014323825.1 Ekhidna sp.
CTTTAAAAATATTATCATGTTTAACAGCGAAATTATTAAACAAAACAAAACAAAACAAAACAAAACAAAACAAAACAAAACAAAACAAAACAAAACAAAACAAAACAAAACAAAACAAAACAGTTCTCCAGCAGCTTTGGGCGGGTCTTAGCCGTTTGGGTGTGGTGCCTGACTTGCGGCACGGCCTCCGCCCAGTTTACTTTCACGGAGAAATCGGCGACCCCCTTTCCGGGGGTTAGTTTCAGTTCTATTGCTTTTGCGGATGTGGACGGGGAAAACGGCCCCGATGTGCTCATCACGGGAAATACCGGCAGCAAAAGAATTGCTAACCTCTACGTCAACGACGGGTCGGGCGGCTTTACTCTGAAATTAACGCCCTTTCCGGGGGTTGATTTTAGTTCTATTGCCTTTGCGGATGTAAATGAGAACGGGCATCAGGACGTGCTCATCACGGGATGGGTGGACGGCAACGGAAGAATTGCCAAACTGTACCTCAATGACGGGGAGGGTAACTTCACGGAGGAAGAGGGAACACCCTTTTCGGGGGTTAATCGCGGCTCCATTGCCTTTGCGGATGTGGACGGGAAAAACGGCCCCGATGTGCTCATCACGGGATGGACAAGCAGCGAAAGGATTGCTAACCTCTACCTCAACAACGGATCGGGCGGCTTTAGCCTGAAAGCAACGCCCTTTCCGGGGGTTGATTTTAGTTCTATTGCCTTTGCGGATGTAAATGAGAACGGGCATCAGGATGTGCTCATCACGGGATGGCTAGGCAGCAGCAGCAGCAGTAGGATTTCCAAGCTCTACCTCAATGACGGGGAGGGTGTTTTTACGGAGAAAGAGAGCACGCCCTTTCCGGGGGTTAGTGCGGGAGATCATAGTGACAGGGCTATTGCCTTTGCGAATGTGGATGGGGAAAAGGGTCCCGATGTGCTCATCACGGGATGGCAGGGCAGCAGCGAACGTATTGCCAAACTTTATCTCAATGACGGTTCAGGTAGCTTTACGGAGAAGATGGAAACGCCCTTTCCAGAGGTTAGTAGCAGTTCCATCGCCTTTGCGGATGTGGATAAAGACGGGTATCAGGACGTGCTTATTACGGGACAGAATACTGACAGCGAAGGAATTGCCAGCCTCTACCTCAATGACGGGTCGGGTAACTTCACGGAGAAGATGGAAACGCCCTTTCCAGAGGTTAGTAGCAGTTCCATCGCCTTTTCGGATGTGGATGGAGACGATGACCCCGATGTGCTCATCACAGGATATACCGGCAGCGAAAGAATTGCCAAGCTCTACATTAATGATCAGGCCCCTGTATTTTCTTCGGGAAGTAGTGCATCCGTCCCTGAGAATATCACCGCAGTACTGACCGTCAGTGCCGATGATGACAGCGAAACGCTCACCTACTCCGTCAGCGGGGGTGCAGACGAAGACAGTTTCAGCATCGACCAAAATACCGGGGATTTGACGTTCAATACGCCCCCTGATTTTGAAGCTATGAGCAGTGATGCCGGTAACAATATCTATGAAGTGGAAGTAACAGTGAGTGACGGAGTGAGCGATGCTGCACAGACGATCACTGTTACTGTCACGAACGTGGAGGGCGTGCAGATTACCTCGGAAGGTACGAAAAGTGTCGCAGAGAACACCGCAGCCGTACTGACCGTTGCGGCAGTAACAGAGGCTGCATCCGGCGGGACAATCACCTATTCGCTCAGTGGAGGATCGGATAGGAGCAAGTTTAGCATTAATGAAAATAGCGGTGCTTTGACATTCACTTCGGCTCCTGATTTTGAGGCTTCCGGCAGTGCTGCCGGTAACAATATTTATGAAGTAGAAGTAACGGCAAGCGACGGGGACAACAGTATTACGCAGACGATTACCGTTACGGTTACCGATGTAAACGAAACACCGGCGTTTTCCTCCGGCTCTTTCACCCTTACGATAGGTGAAGATGCCGCAACAGATGCTAACGTAGGTGCTGCGGTTACGGCTACCGACCCTGATGAGGATGGTGTAACTTATACCCTCACCGGTGAAGATAGTGGTGATTTCTCCATAGATAGAAGCACGGGGCAAATTACCGTTGCAAACCCCCTTGACCATGAGACCACAAGCAGTTACACGCTTACCGTCACGGCTGCGGATGATGCTGCAACGAACTCACTGTCAGCCACGGCTGCCGTCACCATTACGGTTACCGATGTGAATGACAACGCCCCTGAGATTACCTCCGATAACGCAAAAAGTGTGGCAGAGAATACCACCGCAGTGCTAACTGTCGTAGCAACCGATGCGGATGCCAACACAACTTTCACCTACTCCATTAGTGGAGGGTCGGACAGGAGCAGTTTCGGCATTGCTCAAAATAGCGGGGCTTTGACGTTCAATACGGCTCCCGATTTTGAAGCCCCCGGCAGTGCGAATAATACCAATGTCTATGAGGTGGAAGTAACGGCAAGCGACGGAGAAAACAGCGTTTCGCAGACGATCACCGTTACGGTTACCGATGAGAATGACAATGATCCGGAGATTACCTCCGATAACGCAAAAAGCGTAGCAGAGAATACCACTGTAGTGCTAACCGTTGTGGCAACCGATGCGGATGCGACCGCAATGATCAGCTATTCTCTCAGTGGAGGAGCGGATAGGAGCAATTTCAGCATTGATGAAAATAGCGGTGCTTTGACGTTCAATACGCCCCCTGATTTTGAAGCCCCCGGCAGTGCGAATAATACCAATGTCTATGAGGTGGAAGTAACGGCAAGTGATGGGGGAAACAGTGATGTACAGACGATCACCATTACGGTTACCGATGTGGATGAGGTGCTTGGCGTTCCGTCTGCCGAAGGCATGGAACTCTATCCGAACCCTGCCTCCGATCACTTCAGGCTGTCGGGCATTTCCGATGAGTGGATCGGGGTGAGCCTTATCGGCATGACAGGCCATTTGGTCAGGAGTTATCCTGTTTCCAAGGACGGATTGTACGATCTTTCAGGGTTGAACGAGGGTCTCTTTTTCGTTTTCACTGAAGGAGACGGAGGGCGTAAGGTTGTGGGCAGGATCGTGATAAGGAAGTAAGAAAGCAGGTACTAAGGCATCAGCAGCCCCGGCATTTCTGTGGGTTTTTTTTGGGGTATCCCGAAAGAGAGATGTTGCATAACTCTGACGGTCAGCGAGAGAAAGACTAAAAAGGGAAGTGCTTAAGTAACGCTTGCCGGCCGTCAAATTCTAAATAATGACCTTCCGAAAACCATTCACCTAAATTAAAATAAGTTGATGATTTAGAAATATCCATTTCAAGGGATAAATGGCGATGACCAAAAATGTAATAATCATGGTGAGTCTTCAATTCGATATTTTTGGAAAACTGAAATAGACGTTCCTTCTCCCCTAGAAATAATTTGTCTTTTATCTTACTTTTTTCTGCGCTTATTTTACTCCAAAATTGCGCCATTGACACTCCAAGATTTGGATGAATGATAGAGAATAACCACCTTCCCGGTTTGGATCTGAAGACGGCGGTGAAGAATTTGAAAGTGCAGTTACCTTTCCCCAATCCATCACCATGACCAATCATAAATTTTCTCTCACCTACATTTAACAATATTGGGTTTTCGTGAATATTTACTCCAAGTTCATCCCGGAAATAATCAGACATCCACATGTCATGGTTCCCTTTTAAAATATGAATAGGGATGCCACTGTCGGATAATTCAGCCATCTTTCCCTGAAATCTGACAAAGCCTTTAGGGATAGCCTTCTTGTATTCGAACCAGAAATCAAAAAGGTCGCCAAGTAAAAAAACGGAGGAAGCATCGCTGCTGATTTTATCCAACCATTTTACAATTTGCTTCTCTCTTTTAAGGCTCTCTTCCCGGTTTGGAACACCAAGGTGGAAATCACTTGCGAAATATAGTTTTTTACCTGCTTGAAGTTCAATTGAGATCAGGTGTTCAAACCCCTTCATCTGTTACTTTGCCTTTTCCGTGGTAGTATCTTCTTTTTCGACTTCCTCTTTTATGTCATTCTTTAGCTTATCAACGTTGTCTTTTATCTCTTTCTCATCAACAGAAGACCCATTTGTAAAGCTTTGGTAAGCAGTTAGATTTTTAAATGGTCTTTTTCCTATCAATTCTTCTAAGTCTGATTGGAAAATTATCTCTCTTTTAAGCAGTTCCTGAGCTAAAATCTCCAGTTCTTTTTTCTTCTTTAAAAGTAATTCTTTCGTACGTTTATAGGCTTTGTCTATCAAAGCCTTAACTTCCTGATCGATAAGTTCCGCCGTTGCATCCGAATAAGGCTTGGTGAAGTTGTATTCGGATTCCTTTGAGTCGTAGAAGGAAACATTCCCGATCTTATCGTTCATTCCATAAACAGTAACGATGCTGTAAGCCAACTTTGTGATTCGCTCAAGATCACTTAGTGCTCCGGTTGAAATTTTTCCGAATGTAATCTCCTCTGCCGCTCTGCCTCCCAGTGCCATGCACATTTCATCCATTAGCTGCTCTGTCTGATACAGGAACTGTTCTTTTGGTAAATATTGAGCATAGCCTAATGCAGCCACCCCTCTTGGAACGATACTTACTTTTACCAGTGGATCTGCATATTCCAAAAACCAACCTGCTACTGCATGACCGGCTTCATGGTAGGCAACAATCTTCTTCTCTTCCGGAGAAATAAGTTTATTTTTCTTTTCAAGACCCCCGATTACTCTGTCAATTGCGTCCTGGAAGTCTTGCATGTCTACTTTTTTCTTATCTTTTCGTGCAGCAATCAAAGCAGCTTCATTGCACACATTGGCTATTTCTGCACCGGCAAATCCGGGTGTCTGAGCTGATAGTTTTTTGGGGTCAACATCCTTGGATATTTGGATGGGTTTCAAATGAACCTTGAAAATTGCCTCACGACCAATGATATCAGGTTTATCAATGCTAATTTGTCTATCAAACCTTCCGGGCCTCAGAAGTGCTGAGTCCAGCACATCCGGCCTGTTAGTTGCGGCCAGAATAATCACTCCTACGTCAGTTGCAAAACCGTCCATCTCAACCAATAAGGAATTCAATGTATTTTCTCTTTCATCATTAGAACCGGGCATTTGACCTCTTCCTCTGGATCGACCTATTGCATCAATCTCATCAATAAAAATGATACAGGGCGCTTTCTCTTTGGCTTGTTTAAACAGGTCTCTTACACGTGCGGCTCCTACTCCAACAAACATTTCTACAAAATCTGATCCTGATAGTGTAAAGAATGGTACACCGGCCTCACCGGCCACAGCTTTGGCAAGGAGCGTTTTACCTGTTCCGGGAGGGCCTACAAGTAAAGCACCTTTTGGAATTTTTCCTCCCAATTTTGTGAATTTGCCGGGGTTTCTTAAAAATTCAACGATCTCTTGAACTTCTTCTTTTGCTTCTTCCAATCCGGCAGCATCTTCAAATGTGATCTTTACTTTATTTTCTGCATCAAACAATGCGGCTTTTGATTTTCCAATACTGAATATTTGACCGCCGGGTCCTCCGCCCCCTGCCATTCTTCGCATTAAAAACCAGAAACCGAAGATCAACAAAATCAGAAACCCCCAGTTAAATAAAACATTGGTGTAGTCGTTTCTCTCTTCGATTTTGTAATCAAATCGTTGAGCTTCCGGCTGCTCTGCCATCAATTCTTCAAAATCCTTTGCAAATTTTTCAACGCTGACTATTTCTACTTTATAATGCGGGGCATTCTGCGAACGGAACAGGCTTTCCTTTTGGTCCAATTCAAGTTTATATTTTGTATTGCTTAATGCCTCCTCTTTGAGTGTGATTTCGATGTAATCCTGGTTTTTAATCAGGACTACCCTTTGGACATCATTTGATTTGACCATTTTTTCGAAATCTCGATAGGTAGTATTAACTGAACCATTGCTACTTGAAAAAAAAGTAATAGCAATTACCACTGTTAATAACCCTACTATGAGCCATCCTTGAATTCTTGGTTTAGATCCTGGCGTATTTTTTCTTTTCCTGTCGGGCATTTTGTCTGTTCTTCTAATAATTTCTAAGCTAAAACGAACTCAAAACGAATTAGTTTGAGTCAATATGAGTGATTTTTGCATCACCCCAGAGCTCTTCAATTCCGTAAAAAATTCTTTTTTCTTTGTTGAATACGTGAGCGACTACATCAACGTAATCAAGTAATATCCATTCCTTATTTTTTTGTCCCTCTGTTTTCCAAGGGTTTTGTTTTGAATGTTTATAAATTTCTTTTTCGATAGATTGGGAGATCGCATTAATCTGGGTATCTGAATTACCATTGCATATCACAAAAAAGTCTGCTACTGCATGTTTTATTGCTCTCAAGTCCATCACTACAATATCAGAAGCATTCTTTTCCAGCATCCCGTCAACAACCCATTCACTAAGAACATTTGAATTAACTTCTTTAATTGTCTCCTGAACCACTGAATCTAAATCTTTGAAATTAATTTTGTTCCAAATTTACATCAATTATAGTTGCATAAAATCTTTGCCAAACCGTCTTTCTTGGGAAAAAGTGTAGTTTATCTGCCACAATGTCACTCTACTAATGATGAACTATCTAATCTTGCGAAAAAAAGTGATATTAAAGAAGGCACTGTCCTATATACAGGGTATCAGACAAAAGGTAAGGGTCAAAGGGGAAATAAATGGGTTGCAGAACCTCATAAGAATGTGCTGATGTCTATTTTCTTAAGGCCCGGGAAAATAAAGCTTTCGAATCAATATTTTTTGAATTTAATTATTGGGTTGGCTGCAATTGAAGTTCTTGATCAATTGGTAGATACACCTAAGTATTTGAAATGGCCAAATGATATTTACATAAGAGAAAATAAAATAGGAGGCAGCCTTATTGAGTCAAGTGTAAAAGAGAAAAATTTGGAGACAGTCGTGGTGGGGATTGGCTTAAATGTAAATCAGAATGGTATCCCTGTTCCTAAAGCTACTTCAATTTTTTTAGAGACGAACCGATTTTATGACATTGAGGATGTTATTGAAAAATTGCTCTGCAAAATCGAGGAGTGGTATGATAAACTTTTGAGAGAAGATTTTTTGGAGATTAAGTCACAATATTATCAGCGATTGATGTGGTTCAATGATATTCATGAATACGAGAGCGATTCGGTGCGATTCAAAGGAAAAATCACAGGAATTGACGAATATGGTAGATTATTGGTAGAAACAATCAACGGGTTAAGAAGAACCTTCCGTATCAAAGAGGTTGAATTTATAAAATAAAAAACTAACTATTCTTGGAGCTACATATATCTTTGCAAAAAATATTTTAGAAATAAACCGTTTGTATTCAAATGAGTATAATTACTGCTGAAAAATTTAAGGTAAAAGACCTTACTCTTGCTGACTGGGGCAGAAAAGAAATAAGACTTGCTGAAGCTGAAATGCCGGGCTTGACAGCACTGCGAGAAGAGTACGGAGATAGCAAACCGCTAAAAGGTGCCAGAATAGCGGGGTGTCTTCATATGACCATTCAAACTGCTGTACTTATTGAGACTTTAGTTGAATTGGGAGCAGATGTTTCCTGGTCTTCATGTAATATTTTTTCAACTCAGGATCACGCAGCAGCAGCGATTGCAAAATCCGGAGTTCCGGTCTATGCCTGGAAAGGAATGAACGAAGAGGAATTTGACTGGTGCATAGAACAAACATTGTTTGCCTTTCCGGAGAGTAAGCCACTCAATATGATTTTAGACGACGGAGGTGATCTTACCAACATGGTTTTAGATAAATATCCTGAGTTGGTTAAAGATATTAGAGGGCTTTCAGAAGAAACCACCACCGGTGTTCACAGACTTTATGAGCGAATGAAAAATGGAACACTTCCAATGCCCGCCATCAACGTGAATGACTCTGTCACAAAATCAAAATTTGATAATAAGTATGGTTGTAAAGAATCTCTTGTAGATGCAATCAGAAGAGCTACCGATATCATGCTAGCCGGAAAAGTTGCAGTTGTTGCAGGCTATGGTGATGTTGGGAAAGGGTCAGCGGCCTCTTTAAAGGGAGCAGGTGTCCGTGTAATCGTAACTGAAATTGACCCCATTTGTGCTCTTCAGGCAGCAATGGATGGATTTGAGGTAAGAAAAATGACAAATGCAATTCCGCGAGCAGATATTATCGTAACTGCTACCGGGAATAAGGATATTATTAAAGATATACATTTCAAGTCAATGAAAGACAAAGCGATCGTTTGCAACATTGGTCATTTTGATAATGAGATTGATATGGCTTGGTTAAATGAAGTATACGGGGATACAAAAGTGGAAATTAAGCCCCAGGTTGATCTTTATAAGGTTGATGGAAATGACATCATAGTACTTGCAGAAGGCAGATTAGTTAACCTTGGTGTTGCAACAGGTCATCCATCTTTCGTTATGTCAAATTCATTTACTAACCAGGTATTGGCACAGATTGAATTATGGGAGCATTATGAAAACTATGAAAATGCAGTTTACATGCTTCCTAAACATTTGGACGAGAAGGTAGCAGCACTACATTTGAAAAAAATTGGGGTAGAATTAGATGTGCTAACGACTGATCAGGCAGAATATATAGGAGTAGAGGTTAAAGGTCCGTTTAAACCGGAATACTATAGATATTGATGATTGAATTTGAAAATTCTCATAAGGCTGCTCATTTGGACAGCTTTTTTGTTGATTTTTGGCATGGTTAATTTGTTGTCCTTTAAAATACCCATCTATGAATAATAACCACAAAAGGGCTTTGACCCTTTGAGAAGTTCAGGGATCGGGGCTTATGTCTTGAACAGGATTTACAGGATTGGAGCGGAATTAGGAATAAATATAACATAAAGGTGTAGTTACAAATTACACCTAGAGGAAGGTATTCATTACTTCCCGGAGTCAGATTGAATCGGATTTTCAGACTTATTAGACTGCCTAAGCGAATTAATTACTCTTGGAACCCCCGATCCACCAACAAATCTCGTTAAGAAAGTCAACTACGGAATAAAATAATTCTCTTTGAACAGTAAGATTAGAACTGTAAGAGCAACAACTAGAAAAATACTAGCAACCAGTATGTACCTTAAAGTTTTATTGTTAACTCCAGCCTCTGCTATTCTGGCTAACTCAATTTCTTTGAATGCATTTGTCTGTTCGGAATGAAATTTACTGGTATTATCTTCATTTTTAGCTATTAAATCCAGAAGTTTATCTTTTTGATTCTTATCAAATTCAGACAAGTCAATATTGCCACCAGAACCTTTGTGTAGGGATATAACTTCAAGCTCTTGTAAAATCTGATTGACTTTTGGAACTGCCGGAGTTGCTGATCTTTCACTTTCCTCCAACTTCTTGTCTTGCGGGGTAGGCTTATCTGTCACTTGCTACAAGGTGCTTTTTACGCTTATAATAAGAGAGTTTAGCGTAATCACGGATTTGAGATTCAGTAGACTCCTGATTAAGTGCAAAATGGAGTGCATGCTTCAGGTAATGACTAAAATCGTCTGTATAATTTTTGATAAAAAGATTTGACTTACGCCTTAGATAGGCCTCTTTAATCAAATCAGTTACGTATTCAACTTCATCGTCAGGATGATCGTTCTTCTTAACAATTTCATTCAGAGCCTCAAGAATAACTTTATAAGCATTATCCAATGCCTTTGAATCAACTTTATTAATTGGGTTATCTACTGTAATTTCCATTGTTTTACCTTCACTATAATAACGAAAACTTCGCTAATATAGTTTGATGATTTAAAACTGACACTGTTTAAGCAAACAAAGTAATAAAAATCTAAAACGAATAACAACAATATGTATAAAGGTATGTGTCCGAATACTCTCTACATCCCCCCTCTAAGTGTAATTTGTAGCAGAAAAATTTCCATTCTTCCGAGTAGAGGTTAAAGGTCCGTTTAAACCGGAATACTATAGATATTGATGATTGAATTTGAAAATTCTCATAAGGCTGTTCATTTGGACAGCTTTTTTGTTGATTTTTGGCATTTTTGCTTAGTCACTTGCCAAAGTGTCATGCAAAAAATATGATGGCTTGTTTCTTGTTTTTTCAAAGCAAATACTAACGAACCCCCAAAACTTATTTAGAACAATTGTAAATAAATTTCGTATTATATTATACATACGAATTAAAAAAGGGAGAAGCAGTGCAAACAGTAGATACTTCAGTTCAAGAAGCATATTCAGATCTTAAAAAGGTAAATGTTTTTGAAAATGAATTTATGCCGCATGTAGGCTCAATGTACAATTTTGCGTTTAGGCTCACGTTTGACGAAGATGAGGCAAAAGACCTGGTTCAGGACACTTACTTAAAGGCATATAGGTTCATCAATTCTTTCCAGGAGGGCACAAATGCCAAAGCTTGGCTATATAGAATTCTGAAGAACAACTTCATTAATGATTACAGGAAGAAAAGCAAGCAACCCTCTAAGGTTGATTATCAGGAAATAGAACAATATTCTAATTCTGAAGACAGACCAAGTAACGCAACCTTTGATTATCAATTAGAGACCACAAAGGATATGATTGGAGATGAAGTCTCTAATGCACTAAACTCTTTGGCAGTTGATTTTAGAACGGTAATCATTTTGTGTGATCTGGAAGGCTTTACTTATGAAGAAATGGCTAAAATATTAGATATTCCTATAGGAACTGTCAGATCCAGACTTCATAGAGCAAGAAATCTTCTACGAGAAAAACTAGGTTCTTACGCACATTCAATGGGTTATAACTGATCTCGGGAACTTATTGATTTGATTTTTACTTATTTGTAGTAAGTAATTAAATCCTGATGTCTGAGTATCCTGATTGTAGATGTAACGATTTTGAGAAGTTCCTCAAGATATTGAATCTTATGTTAGATAATGAGGCATCTGATGATCAGGAGGAGTTTTTTAATGCACATATAGAAAAATGTATGGTCTGTTTTGCACACTACAATATAGAGTTTCAGTTTCGCCAACTCATCAAAACAAAGGTTAATTATAAACCTATTCCGGAGGACCTAGCTCAGGAAATCAGATTGAAGATTACTGGCTGATCGATTTAATTTTGCTAAATGAAAGGCAAAGCAGTAATATTATCTGCACCCTCGGGATCGGGAAAAACTACTATCGTCCACGAATTACTTAAAAGAGTTCCCGAACTTACATTTTCCATTTCGGCAACAACCCGTCAGATGAGAGTCTCAGAAACTGACGGAACGGACTACTATTTTCTTTCTAAAAAAGATTTTCAGGAAAAGATTAAAAGTAATCAACTTCTGGAATGGGAAGAGGTTTATGAAAACATTTACTATGGCACCTTTAAAGAGGAGGTTCAAAGAATTTGGGATGAAGGCAGCCATGTCATTTTTGATGTGGATGTGCAAGGCGGGATTAATTTGAAAAAAGCATTTCAGCGTAAAGCACTATCAATATTCATCAAGATTGCTAATGTACAGATATTGAGAGAACGATTGAAAGCGAGAAATACCGAAAGCGAAGATTTGTTAGAAATAAGGGTAAATAAAGCAATACTGGAAATGAAAGAGGAAGAAAAGTTTGATGAAGTAATACTCAATGATGATCTCCAAACAGCCATTGAGGAAGCAGAGATCCTGGTTAAAAAATTCATTGAAAAATAATGGACATCGGTTTATTCTTTGGATCTTTTAATCCAATCCATACGGGCCACATGATCATTGCCAATCTGGTAAAAGAGCACACGTTAGTGAAGGAAGTCTGGTTTGTGGTGAGTCCTCAAAACCCTCTAAAAAAAAATAAAAACTTACTCCATATGTTTGACCGTCTGGATATGGTAAATGCGGCCATTGAAGATGACTACTGCTTTAGATCATGTGATATAGAATTTAATATGCCCAAACCGAGCTATACCATTGATACACTGGTTGTCCTACAGGAAAAGTACCCTGAGAAGACCTTTCACCTGATTATAGGTGAGGATAATCTTTCATCATTCCCAAGATGGAAAAATCATGAACAGATTCTGGAGCATTTTGGATTGATTGCATACCCAAGATCACATGTCAAAACTTCCGATCTTGTAAATCATAATAAAGTGAAAATGATTGAAGCTCCGGAGGTGGATATTTCGGCGACACTCATCAGAAAACTGATAAGAGAAAGAAAATCAATTAAATATTTGGTTCCTGATGCTGTTAATTTAATGATAAAGAGAAAGGAGTATTTTATTGATTAAACTGTCATGATATCTTTTTCTTTTGTACTTACTAAAGCATCAATTTTTGACGTATAAACATCTGTTAATTTCTGAACATCGTTCTCAGCATCTTTGATAAGGTCTTCAGAAATACCTTCAAGTTTCTTGAGTGAGTCATTGGTGTCTTTCCTTATATTTCTGATGCGGACTTTTCCATTCTCTGCCTCAGCTTTTACTTGTTTCATGAGTTGCAGCCTTCTTTCTTCAGTCAAAGGAGGAATACTAATACGGATTTGCTCTCCATCATTCTGAGGATTAAACCCTAAGTCGCTGTTAATTATGGCTCGCTCAATTTCCCGGAGCATGTTTTTCTCCCAGGGTTTAATACTGATAGTTCGAGCATCAGGAGTCGTCACGCCGGCCACTTGGTTTAATGGAGTTGTATTACCATAATATTTTACTTCCACTCCTTCAACCATGCCTGGCGAAGCTTTACCTGCCCGGATTTTTGAAAATTCATCCTTAATATGGTTGATTGACTTCTCCATCATTTCTTCGGCTGTGGATAAGTAGATTTGTATTTCTTCCATTTGTTCTTATTTTAATTGATCAAAGTTCCAACCTCCTTACCTTCAATAATTTTCAAAAGATTACCTTTCCCATTCATGTTAAATACAATAATAGGTAAACTGTTTTCCTGACAAAGTGTGAAAGCAGTCATATCCATTATGTTCAAATTTTTCTCGTAAGCTTCTTGGAAAGATAATTGACCATATCTTGTAGCAGATGGATCCCTCTCCGGATCTGCTGTGTACACCCCGTCCACTCGGGTGCCTTTTAATACCACATCAGCTTCAATCTCAATGGCTCTTAAACTTGCGGTAGAATCAGTAGTGAAATACGGATTTCCTATGCCGGCACCAAAAATGACTACACGCCCTTTCTCAAGATGTCTTATCGCTTTTCTTCTGATAAATGGTTCGCAAACCTGCTCCATTTTTAACCCTGCCATAAGTCGCGTGTACATTCCGTGGTTCTCAAACATGCTTTGAAGTGCCATTGCATTTATTACTGTGGCCAGCATTCCCATGTAATCTCCTTGTACCCGATCAATACCACTTGCTTCGGCTTCCACACCTCTGAATATATTGCCTCCTCCAATTACTACAGCTACTTCAATTCCTTTGTCAGTAACCTGTTTAATCTCCTGCGCATATTGGGTAAGTCTGACCGGATCTATTCCATGTTGCTTTTCACCCATTAAAGCTTCACCGCTGAGTTTTAAAAGAATTCTATGGTAAGTCATTTTGGGTTAGATAAATTCCGGCAAATATAGATTGAATGATTGCTCAGTCAGGCATTGTCGCCTAACAATTATTTTGTAACACCATACAATGGTAATTATTTTTACTCAAACTAAGGTGGTGAAAAAGAGCAAGATCCTGCTTAAGAAACTTTTGGAAAGTTTGAAACTTTCCAAAAGTTAATCATTCGCCAAAGCGGAGATGGCTTTTACGCTTTGTTATCGTTGTTAGTTAAACCTTCAAAGTTTTGAAAACCTTGAAGGTTTTTTAAGCTATCTGCTATTCAAAAAAAAGCCCTCACTCTCCTGCAAAAGATGACTCGAAAATGATGAAGAGCAAACAAGACCGGATGTTAAGCCCCTATTTAAAATATCGGTTTACCCATGTTTGTGAAACCGGTACAAGCCACTTCCGTCGAAATTCAGATACATTTCTGACCGTATGGTCAAAGACCTTTGTTTCGGGACCGATAAGCCGATGAGCAATTTTTTCTTTAAGTTTGTTAAAATGAAACAGTTCAATGCTCCCCTCCAGTAAAAATGCAATTCGGTCAGTCGTCATAAAAGAAAGACCCAGTTCCTTTTCCAATGTCTGAATTAAACGGACGGATGAATCTATGCTACAGCCACTAGCCTGATTGAAAGACTCATCCACAGAAATGATTAAGAACCGATCATACTCAATTTTAAAAGCAGACTTTAAATCCTGACCATGTGCCTGCCATTGACTTAAAAACTGTTCGGTACATTTTCTTACCAATGACAGATTTTCTTCATTTAATACGATGCCGGCCTGGTATATCCATAGTCGGGCATCATCGGGCATGTTATCAAATTCAATCAGCATATCAATCCAAACCTTCGGACTCGGCAATGAGTTCCGCCAGATCCTTAACCTTCACGGCATCCTCTTTCTCCTTATTCTTCACGCCGTCTGACATCATGGTCATACAAAATGGACACGCCACTGCAATGGTATCTGCTTTTGTCTCTAGAGCCTCCTCTGTCCTTTCAATATTAATTTCTTTGTTTCCCGGCTCTGCGTCTTTAAACATTTGAGCCCCTCCGGCACCACAGCAAAGACCTTTCGTTCTGCATCTTTTCATCTCCACCAGTTCAGCATCCAATGCTTCTAATACCGTTCTTGGGGCAGCATAAACATTATTTGCTCTTCCTAAGAAGCACGAATCGTGATAAGTGATCTTCTTCCCTTTAAACGTTCCACCGCTTTTGCTCCTTACCCTACCTTCTTTGATCAGTTCCTGCAAAAATTGAGAATGGTGGATTACATCATAGTTTCCACCCAGGTCAGGGTATTCATTTTTGATGGTGTTAAAGCAGTGCGGGCACGCAGTAACGATTTTTTTAATCTCATATCCATTCAGCACTTGTATATTAGCTATTGCCTGCATTTGAAACAGGAACTCGTTTCCCGCTCTTCTGGCCGGGTCACCTGTACAAGTCTCTTCAGGTCCAAGTACGGCAAACTTTACTCCAACCTTATTTAGAATTTTAACAAATGCTTTCGTTACGTTTTTATATCGGTCATCATAAGATCCTGCACATCCTACCCAAAAAAGCACTTCCGGTTTTTCACCCTTTGCTGCCAGATCAGCAACGGTAGGTATTTGAATTTCACTTATCATCTTTCAGCCATTTTCTTTTAGTTCGTTTGCCCAGTTAAATCGGTCTTGCACTCCAAATTTCCATGGAGCAAAATTGGTTTCTACATTTTGAAACATCGCATTCCAAGAGCCCGGAGCCCCGGACTCTTCCATCACAACGTATCTTCTTGTTTGAAGGATGATATCCAGTGGACTAATGCTGACCGGACACGCCTCCACACATGCATTGCAGTTAGTGCAGGCATTAATTTCTTCTTTGGTTATATAATCTCCAAGCAGTGACTTACCGTCATCCAACCCATTTTTACCGGCTTCCTCCAACCGGTCTCTCGTATCCATCATAATTTTCCTTGGAGAGAGTTTTTTGCCTGTCAAATTTGCCGGACACTCAGCGGTGCACCTCCCACATTCAGTACACGCATAAGCATCCATTAGATTTTTCCATGAAAGGTCATTCACGTCTCTGGCTCCGAAACGCATCCCTTCGGGAGAAGGGGTGTTGTCTCCTTCAACCGGCATCCCCAGCATCATTTTTACTTCTTTGGTAATCTCTTCCATATTCCCCATCTTCCCTTGCGGCTCAATTCGTCCGTAATACGTGTTAGGGAAAGCCATCGCAATGTGCAGGTGCTTTGAATAGGTGACATATAGCGCAAAAGCAAAAATCCCGACGATATGAACCCACCAAGCGGCTCTCTCTACTAAAATCAAAGTGCCTGTGTCTAACGCATCAAGCCGGCCAAACATTCCGGCACTAAAAAAGAAGGTACCGGTTTTTGTGTAGTGATCTGCATTTCTTGACTGGAGGATCTGATCTGCGCCGTTCATTCCAAGAATAGCGGCCATTAAAACGACTTCAATAACCAGGATGAGGTTAGCATCCAGAGCGGGCCATCCTACCATCTCTATTTTCTTAAAGCGATTGATCTTTAAAACATTTCTTCTAATCAGGAAGACAACACATGAAAACAGCACTCCCACGGCCAGCAACTCGAAGAAATTGATTGCAACCGTGTAAGCATTTCCAAGCAAAGGAGCAAAAATTCTGTGAGTACCTGCAATACCGTCAATCACTATCTCCAACACTTCAATATTGATTAAGATGAATCCAACGTAAATGAGGAGGTGCAACAGGGCGGGGATAACTCTCCTGAACATCTTCTTCTGACCCAGAGCAATCAGCAGCATATTCCTGAGTCTTTGACCATCATTTTTAGCTAAATTGGCTTTTTTACCGAGTTTTATATTGCCGGCAATTCTACTAATGCGTCTGGCAATCAGGAAACCAAAAAACCCGGCCATCAGAATAAAAACTATTTGAGGGAGATATTCCATGATTAAAAAAATCTTTGTTCGTTCATTGTATTTTGCCTTTCAATAGAATTATATACTTTTGTCCACTCAATTTTTTTGGTGCTGTAGCTCAGTTGGTAGAGCATCGGACTGAAAATCCGTGAGTCGGTGGTTCGAATCCACTCAGCACCACATCCAAGCCGTTTTCCCGAGTGGTTTTTTGTTTATCAAAGACTCACACACACGACCCGCAATGCTTTCAAAAACCTTCCATAAAACTAATTAAAACGCTGTAACTTCTTTTGATTCCGAATATACAATCAAATCCTGAAAATAGTATGCACGCATACCACTTTCAATCTTTTCTAAATAATGATGAGTGTTTTAACATGCTGATCGGTATATGTTTGCCCATTACAATCTGAAATAGCTATAGCTTTAAGTCAAGCTCAAGGGCTTTATGCGGGGAATGAAGAGCTGGTTTAATTGATTTTTTCTGCTTTACAAATCCTTGAAAACGCTTCGTATTCTTGTGGATCAATGATAAAGTTATATTTTTTAGAAATGCGTCACTTATCTTTTTCATATTATTATCATCAAAAATAAAAGGGTCGGAATCTGATTTAACCTCAACACTCATTCCCTCTTCAAATTTTTGATCATGGGCATAACAATTTTTATTTATACTAATTTTATATCTGAGGGCTTAATGAATTTATGATGCGACAAATTTTATGAATGATGAAGATACTGCTTTTTATCATATCAAGTAGTGTCTTTTGTATTCTCACCGGATGCGGCGGTGAAGATGCTGTTGAGGATATTCTGCAAAAGTCGTGAGTATGAATCAGCCTGACAATTAAGATATGTTAATAGAAAATGACATGCAGAATAAAGAATCGTTTGCCTGCTTAATTTCCTTTCAAAATTTCTTTTAACTCACTCAACCTCAAAAGCGCTTCCACAGGAGAAGTAGCATTGATGTCTACCTTTCCTAAAATTTCCAGCAGCATCTCCATACGGGGGTCTGCCTCAAACAAATTCATTTGAAATTGCTGAGTGGGTATCTCGTTCAGCTTTTTCTTTTGATTTTCGGTCAACTTTTCCTTTTCTAAATGTTTTAATATTTCATTCGCACGTATAACAATCTGATTTGGCATTCCTGCCATCTGGGCCACATGAATCCCGAAACTGTGCTCGCTTCCACCTTCTTTTAACTTGCGCATAAAAATCACCCTATCCTCAAGCTCTTTTACAGAGATGTTGAAATTTTTGACACGAGGGAGATTATTAGTTAATTCATTCAGTTCATGATAATGGGTAGCGAATAAAGTCTTTGCCTGGCATTTAGGGTGGTTGTGTAGAAACTCTACAATTGACCAGGCAATAGAGATACCATCATAAGTACTCGTTCCTCTACCGATCTCATCCATCAAGACCAGCGATCGATCACTCAGATTATTGAGAATACTGGCTGTCTCTGTCATCTCCACCATAAAAGTGGACTCACCTCTGGACAGATTATCTGATGCACCCACTCGGGTGAACATTTTATCCACCAGACCGACCTTTGCATAACCTGCGGGCACAAAAGAACCTATCTGCGCCATTAATGTAATCAATGCAGTCTGCCGAAGCAAGGCAGATTTACCGGCCATATTCGGTCCGGTAATGATCATCACCTGCTGAGACTCACTGTCAAGGTATACATCGTTAGGGATATATGGCTCTCCTTCCGGCAGATGTCTTTCAATAACCGGGTGTCTTCCCTCCTTTATGTCAATGGTAGTTCCTTCAGAAATAGAAGGCATTGAGTAATTATAAGATTTAGCCTGAAATGAAAAGCAAAGCAGGCAATCCATCTGTGCAATAACCTTTGCATTTTGCTGAATCGCTTCAATATAAGACTGCGCAAAACTTACGATTTCAGCAAATAATTGCTGCTCAAGGATCTGAATTTGTCCTTCAGCATTGAGAATCTTCTCCTCGTATTGCTTGAGTTCCTCTGTAATGTAGCGTTCGGCATTTACCAGTGTCTGCTTTCTAATCCATTCTTCAGGCACTTTGTCTTTATGAACATTTGATACCTCGAGATAGTATCCAAAAACTTTATTGTAAGCAATTTTCAAAGAGATTATGCCTGTTCGCTCAATCTCTCGATCCCTAATGCCGGCAAGAAAGTCTTTCCCGGATGTTGAAATACTCCTCAACTCATCCAACTCAGCATTGACTCCACGGGCAATAACTCCACCTTGATGAAGGTGTAATGGAGCATCTTCCTTTAGCTCGGCCGAGAGCCTTTCTACTAAAAGATCACATGGATTTAATAAATCAAAAAAAGCATTGAACTCTTTCCTTCCCTCCAGAGATTCTCGAATTGGGGAGATTCTACTGAGGCTCTTTTTAATTTGTAAAAACTCACGAGGATTTACTCTGGAGGTGGCTACTTTCCCTACCAGCCTTTCCAAATCACCCAGGCCATCAAGGAGATATTTGGTATTATCCTGAAGTTCTTCATCCTCAAGAAAAGTCTCAACTACTTTCAGTCGCTGGTTGATCTCAACTTTATTCTTCAACGGCAATACCAGCCATTTCCTTAATAATCGGCCTCCCATAGGGGTAAGCGTATAATTAATGGTATCTAAAAGGGAAATCCCGTCAGGCTGTGCTGACTGAACCAATTCAAGATTTCTTATGGTGAATCGGTCTAGCCAGACGTATTTGTTTTCATCAATTCTCGAAATCGACTTGATGTGGCTGACTTCTTTATGCTCTGTTTCTTCCAAATAGTAAAGTATAGCTCCGGCAGCCAGAATAGCTTCTGTCATTTCCTCAATTCCGTAACCCTTGAGATTTGGCACTTTAAAATGACGTGTCAGTTTTTCATAGCCATATTCTTTATTGAAAATCCACTCCTCAAGAGGGAATGAAGAGAATTGATCTTCATAATTTTTAAAATACCAGTCTTTTGCTTTTTTGGGGTAAATGATTTCCGAAGGCTGGAAACTTCTGATCAATTTGTCCGTATAATCCAACGTGCCGGAAGATACCATAAATTCTCCCGTAGAGAGGTCCAGAAATGATATTCCGGCAGTGCCTTCTTCAAAGTATACTGATGCAAGAAAGTTGTTTTTCCGTTGTTCAAGAACATTATCATTGAAAGAGAGACCGGGAGTTACTAATTCTGTCACTCCACGCTTTACAATGCCTTTCACACTTTTAGGATCTTCCAGCTGATCACAAATAGCCACACGATATCCTGCTCTGACCAGCTTAGGGAGGTAGTTATCCATAGCATGGTGCGGAAAGCCAGCCAATTCTGTTTCAGCTTCTGAGCCATTTGCCCTTTTGGTAAGCACAATATCTAATGCCTTACTTGTCTTGACAGCATCTTCCCCAAAAGTTTCATAAAAGTCCCCAATTCTAAACAATAACAAAGCACCTGGATACCTCCTTTTAATCTGGTTGTATTGTTTCATTAGAGGGGTTTCCTTGCCTGATTTACTTCTTGCCATAAGTTGGAGATAAGACTAATTTTATCTAGTTGATAAAATATTATATTGTATAAATTAGGTATTGTTAAATTAAGATACTTTCTAGTAATTTACACATTATAAAGTTTGGATTAAAGATTTTACATTTTCTTATAAAATTACAAAACAATTAAATCACATATTAAATAACTTCAAACTTATTATAAATTGAATTGAAATCATTATAAAGGACATAAAAAAATTATCGCAAACATTTTCGGTGAAAAAATTAAAAAGACCAATGATTTCCCAAAGCTGCTTTTCAGCCGAAGGAATTATTCCGTAATGCGAGGAAGTTATTTAGATCTACGGGAATGGTAACCTCTTTCCTTAATCTGTTCATATTTTTAGTGTAACAATATGATAAGAAAAATAGATGCTCCTTCCCTGCATGGATAGCTTATAACTTTTCCGAGTGAAAGCTATCTTTCAAAATGAATTTTTGTGATACTAAACAACTAATATTGCCTCTTTGAAGAATATAATCATATCGAACTCACGTTATTTATATCTGCACCCTTTTTGATTTAGCCCAACCTGATAATGAAATCAAAATTGATAAAGCAATAATTTCAAAGAAAAAAAACATAAAACCAATAATTTTAGGAAAATTCAAATCATTATTCTCAAATTTTATTGGATAACTGTCGGTAGTCATCATTACAATTTTTGTCATTGCAAATACCGTTATTAAAAATGAAGCAGATGTAATTGCTGGGATTTTAAGTATAATGTTGGAGGTTTTTTTTCATATTTATTCACTAAAATGTTTAACATTTCAGCAATAGAAAATCCACTTAGTAGTGAACTAGTCATGATTACTTGACTCGCTAATTTATTCAAATATTCAGGGTGTAATTCAGGCATCCTTTGGTTTTTTGCAGCGTTTATTATTTTTCATTTCTCATATCAATTACAAGGACTGATTTTATATCCTTCTATTTGATTTCTAAATTCACTTCCATTCCGGGACCTAAGCATTTTTTTCAATGATCTCCTTAAATTTAGTATTATCGTATTTCTTCGCTTTCAAGCCAATATACATACCACTAAAAAAGCTAAAACGGCTACTAGCTTCCATTCGGAGGTTTGAGTAAATATTTTCTGCTGTAGTATTTCTGTATTTGTTTACATAAGTTGCAATATTATCAATGTGCTGAGGCTCATCTTTAGATACTAAATACTCCTCGGTAATGTTACGAATTGTTCCCCCACGAATATTTTTTTCTTCTTCCCAAATTTTTAGTCCGTACACACTTGTTCTTCCAAAGGAAATAAATCCATTTTTCTTTTGCATTGATGCCCTAATACTGTTTTCATTTACGGTGTAATCCGGGTATAACTCTTTTATTTTGGCATATATTACATCAACTTTTGACGGTTCATTTAAGGCTTTGAGGGCTTCATAAGAATACTTAAATGCTTGCTTTATTGTATTCCTTTTAAAGGAGATGTTACCATGTAAATCAATTGTAATTCCAAATTCATTGGAGATGATATAATCAGCTACTTGGGCAACTTTAGAAGCGTCTTTTTCAACCCCCTCTTTCATAAAGGAAACCAAATAAGTTTCGAAGTGAAAAGAGTAATCCTCTTTAATTCTGTTTGAAAGCCTTTTGTCAAGGTCAATTACAAGAGCTTCAAAATCAAATCTGTTGTCAATTTCTTTGCTTACCAGATAAATTGATTTCCACCTATATGCTATACCCGGAGGCTTTGAACTATTAAAAGCACAGCTTTCCAAATGTCCAACTAATGTGTGTGACTTATTTAGTAATATGGAAAGTATCTTTGTAATGAAAATGTTATTAAATTGAACCGATTCTTTTTGTTGGATCTCCTTAATTAGATTTTCATCAATTTTTATAATCTCCGAATCAACATCAAGTTTATAAAGATTTAGGGCATCAAATTCAATTCCTTTTAAAAAAGAAAATTCAAAATCAATTTCATTAAGCAATTTTTTCTTGAGCTGCCGGACTCTTTCTTTTGTTAAGCCAATAATTGATGAGGTGTCTTCTAAAGTTTTTGGCAATTTATCAGACCAGAAATTAAAACTCTTTTTAAAAACTTCCCGTTCCTTTGCTCTAAAAAGATATCCACTTATAATCAATGTATCAATTGTTTTGAAGACAGGTATACCATTTTTAGCATTATAGTGATTCCAAATTTGACTAATATCATTAGAGTTTAGACAAAAAACTCTGCGTAAGTACGTGTTAAATAACTTAATCGTTAATTCATCTTCATTTTCAATGGGTTGAATAATCTCAATCTGCTCACGGATTTCATAGAAGAATTTCCATAATTCATTAATTGATTTTCTACCAACATTATTGATTTTTCCCAAATTATATTTTGGGTTAATCAGAATCTCTCTGAGCCCTTGAGTCGTCAAACTCCAATCCGATATTTTTTTAATTGCGTTTAAACTTCGAACTGATAGATTGTTTGCTTTTGATTCTATCAGGTTATTTAAAATCTTTTGTTGTTTTAAGGTTAAAGAATCAATTTGCTTCTCAATTGGATTTTTGGTCTTTTCTTTGACTGGTCTTGACGAGGATTCTTCATACTTTTCACACAATTCAGTAAGTTCTCTGTTTGATTTTAATCCGCAATTCCTTAAACCTAAAAAATCATTATTCTCCCGAAAATAATTAAGTATCGTGAATAAATCATTTAAACCATTATATCTACAAATGTTTAAAGAACGAATACCCAGTTTCTCTTTATGGGCTAATTCTTCTAAGCTAATATTTTTTTTAACAACTCCCATTTTTTTAATATACTGTAAATTAGCCCGAAAATAGGACAATTTAAGAATTTAAGCAATTTCCTTTTTTTCTTTCGAGTAGAAAATTCTCCCGGATATGATCAAACATTAGCACTAACTGAATACAACGTGATAATTAATGATTATATTACGGATTGTTTTTGATACAAAGAATTAACCAAGATAAAATAGCTTGCATAAATAATTAAAGAAATGAAGAGAATTCTTTTACTTTCGTTACTGGCAGGTATGGGTTACTTTCTCACACGTCATAACTCCCCGGAAGAGGAGTACCTATCTCATATAAAAGATCTTGCCGCAGTCTCAAATTTTGACGGGCCGGGTAAAGCAGCCTATCGGGATTATATAATGTCCATGAATCCAAATACCGGAAAGTTGAATAAAGCCGCTGTTTCGGAATATTTTCAAAAAGAAAGAGGTTTCAATGCCAGAACAGCTCAACCGGTCAGTTTTGATTGGCAGCCGGTAAATACTGAAATAGCCGGAAGAGTTCGATCTATCATGCTGGATCCAAATGATAATAATAAACTGTGGGCAGGCTCAGTAACGGGAGGGTTATGGTATAGCCCTGATTTTAGGGCAAACTCAGCCTGGGTTCCGGTTTCTGATGATTGGGAATCCCTCTCTATTTCAAGTATCACCTATGACCCAAACAATACACAAATCTTTTATGTAGGCACCGGAGAATCTTATACTTCAGTACCCATGTACAGAGAGTCCTCCTCATCAGGAGTTGGAATCTATAAAACTATTGATGGCGGAGTTTCCTGGGAATTACTCTCCTCAACAAGCGGATTCACTTATGTAAATGATATCGTAGTCCGAAATGAGGATGGATCAAGTGTCGTATATGCAGGTGTAGCTTCCGGGGAATATCAGGGGGCTATATTTGATTCAAACCCGTCCGACGGGTTATTTAGGTCTACAAACGGAGGCGAATCCTGGACACAGGTACTTCCCTTAATGGACGGTGCTTCCGTGCCTTACGCCGTTTCAGATATAGAGATAAGCCCGGATAATACTATTTATGTGGGATCAATGAGAAACCTGGTACGAGAAGGAGGAGGGGTCATCCTAAGTTCTGTTGATGGGCTTAACTGGCAAACGGAAGACCAATCTTACGTAGAAGATATTCAAAATGAAGGGCTTACGGAGTATGGTTTAAATCTGATTCCGGGAAGAGTGAGGATCAGTGCCGGACCAAATTACGTTTATGCTGTTGCTACTTCCGCCCCGTATAATCAATTTAATCAATTGAGAGATTCTCGTCTTTTCACCCGGATCATGATCAAAAAAGACGGAGTATGGGAATATGGATCAGGCCCTGGTTATTTATGGGGAAATATTCCATGGCATGCGCTGGCTATTGCAACTGACCCCTCAAATGACGAAAGGGTAATAATTGGAGGCCTGGACCTTTATGCTAATTCCAATCTGTTTGAAGAATCTCCTGCTGCCTGGGTCAGAACATCAGACTGGTCAGCCATGGAACATTTTTCTGACTATACCAGAAACTTATATTATGAAGAAATTAATCAACCATATTCTGATAGTTTACTGAATCACTTTGTCCATGCAGACATCCATACCATAACTTTTGGGTCTACCGCTGATGAGCTAATTGTAGCAACAGACGGAGGAGTTCAATTTACAACGGACTTTACAAAGAACTTCCGGCTGCCCACCGGAGATCGTTTGGATGAATATGCTGTTTTTCGTCATATAAATAATTCGTTTGCTACGACCCAGTACTATACGGTTGCTCTTCACCCGAATTCAGGTAATTATGAGGTGTTAGCAGGATCGCAAGACAATGGTACCCATACTTCTGAAGATGGGGAAATTTATTACAGTAAAATGATTGGAGGCGGTGACGGAGCGTACTGTTTCTTTGATGCTGATAATCTGAACTTAAGGATTACTTCAAGTCAGCTCGGAAACTACAATTTTTGGGTGGGGAATGAGGTATACAGTTTTGGTGTAGGAGGAGGAATCTTTATTAACCCTGCAGATTATGATGATAGATCTAACTTGCTATATTCTAACCTTGCGGTAGACGGAGGCTTTGAGGCATTTCGCGAAAATCTTATCGGCCGATACCTTGACTCTTTAGCCATTCTTAACGTAAATATATTCCTTGATGAAGATGACCTTGATTTAGATGTTCTTACTTATGTAAAATTGGGAACAAATTCGACGACTTCTTTTTCAGCGATTAAGGTTTCACCACACTCCGACAAATTAAATGCCGTAGTATTTTTAGGAAATCAGCTTGGAGATATCTATAAAGTTTCAGGATTACCGTACAATCCTGCCTCTGTAAAAATTGATAGGAACCAACTCCCTGTCGGATATATTAATTCAATAGATGTAGGAGCGAATGAAGATGAGTTAATGGTGACATTTTCCAACTACGGATTGGAATCTGTATGGATCACGAGAGATGGAGGGTTAAACTGGAAAAATATGGAAAGAAACCTGCCGGATATACCGGTCAGGTATGGAATCTATAATCCTATAGACTCTTACAAGTTATTGATTGCTACTGAGGTAGGTGTTTGGGGACTTGAAAATATCATTGATGAATCAGCGGAGTGGATCCATTACAGTGAAGGCTTTCCAAATGTCAGAGTGGATATGATTAAAGCTCGGGCCAAAGATAGTGTCATTGTAGCAGCCACTCACGGACGCGGAATTTTTAGCGGGAAATTTGATCAGGGAGATATTATTGTCCTCTCTACTAAAGATAAAGAGTATGATACTGAAATGTCGGTGTATCCGAATCCAACAACTTCTGAAATTAACTTCAGCGAAGAGGTTAATAAAGTAGAAGTTTATGCTCTTGACGGAATAAAACTGATGCAGAATGACCAACCTACAAAAAAGATAAACATTGAATCCCTTTCACGGGGATTATACCTAGTTATTTTTTCCACTTCAAACGGGAGTTCCTATCATAGGAAGATCATTAAAAAGTGACCTGTCTTAAAATAAGTTGTTATGACCCTTTTACTTAAAATACTATTGTTGGGTTACAATAATACCTGATAGGCCTAATTATGCTTTACTCTGATTACTATAATCTTGGGAGAAGTAGACAGGCTAGGATTAGGGCTATTCGATTCATACTCTGTTTTTGGTTAGGTGATATTGCTGGTAACGCCCGGATATGGCACGTGCCTCCGGACTCATTTAGTACTTACTAAAGTTTCGGTTTTTGCATTTCAGTCTCAAGTAATTCGGTAGAGGAGTGTGCCATATCGTTTGTTAGGCACAGTTTATAAAAGCCTGTCATCCCAAAAATAATCTTCGATTCCCACCGAACGAACATTTTTAGCAAAATCAGGGTGTTCAGTATTTATTATATAATTATACTCATACGGAATGATGGCAGATGGAGCTTTTAGTATAAGCGATGATTTTGATTTATACCACTTCGAACCTATTTTCTGTAAATCAGAATATGCAGCGATCTTTCTCCAGTTAGCGGGCAAACTCGCAATCTTGATTTCACTATAAAGTTGTTGTTCATCTGCTATTGATATTATCATCATCTTATATGGTTCAGCAGGTTTTATATAGGATCTGTGAACTACAAGTTCCAAAGAAGATAAAGCGCGAGATTGGCCAGTGTATATTACTTTCCGGCCATCAAAGTTCCATCTATTTGCACTTCCTGAAGAAGTTAGTTTTGTGGAGTAATCTTCATGAGATATTCTGTAAACCTCCACCCGGTTATACGTTATCGCCGTATTCCATAGCTGTCAGACGGTCATTTATAAAACGAATCCCTGTAATTGTATTCAGGTAATCTATTGGCTTGCTGTAATCAAAGAATGGATTATCAATATTCATCCAACTAATAAATTGGTCTGTCGTTCCAAAAACTTCCTTACCATGTTTGAATAGCGATATGAGTAGAATAATCCGTTCTTTAATGTTTTCTTTTAACTCGGTATCCGTTTTCTTGTAATTTCTAAAAGTCTTGACGCTTATATTCAACCAATCACTCAAGGTTTCATCTTCTAACTGAGTGTAATTCTTAAACACTTGGACTTGCATTTTGCTCATAACTTCCGAGTGCAATAAATGGAGTACTTGTGTATCAGTTACCCTGTCTGGAATTGCTGCAACTACATTTGATTCAAAAACTTGTGCCATAGTAATACCTTAAACAAAGAGCAAAGGTAAAAGTTCTTTCTATGAGAAGCAAAAATGCCTCCTAAATTAATTGACCATATTGTGCCTAACGTTTTGGCTAAACTGCATTTTAATGCGGTTTAGGTTTTGTTAGCACCGGTTTCTACTTTTTTTCTTCACGCAAAATTTTCTCCATTTTACGACCTCCCGCCAATTCATCAATTAGCTTTTCCATACGTCTGCATTGTTTATACAATTTAAATTCATCCTCTATTTCTTCAATTCGATAACCACAAACGACTCCTTTAATCAAGTGAGCATTTGGATTTATTTTAGCCTTTTGAAAAAATGTTCTAAAAGTTGCTTTTTCATCAATAAGTGTTTGTAAAGCATCTTGATCAAAACCAGTAAACCATTTAATTACTTGGTTGAGTTCTTCTTTTGTTCTACCATTTTTCTCCAATCTATTCAGGTAAAGTGGATAAATGGATGCAAATATCATATTAGCAACCTTTTCATTTTTTTCGACTGTAACTTTCATTTTTATTTGATTTTGTATTGATTGGTGCTAACATTTGCGTAAACGACTATGTCGTTTATCTCCCTTTCAAATATACCCCTTGCAACGATGTTGTCCAAAGGGCTTTTAATTTCATCTAGTTTCTTACTACTCACATGTGTATGTTTTAGGACATTCCGGCCGGGTATGCGAAAAATCAGTCATTAAATCGCAAGCGGGTTATTGCTGCACTTATGCACAAACATATTATCTCCATCCTTGATTAGCGGCGAGGCATCTTCTTCGGAATCCGTAAAGTTTATCAATTAAAGATCCGGTTACTTTGAAAGGTTGTTAAAAAAGTCACCAGCCCGACGACCGTAACGGAACTAACGGGCATTAAAATAGCAGAAATCAGTGGAGTCAGGTTCCCTGAAACTGCAAAAGACAGTCCTGCTATGTTGTATAGAAATGATACTCCGAAAGCAATAAAAACGATCCACGAAATGCGCCCGGAATAATTGAGGATTGCATCTACATTAGTTATTTCTTTAGCACTCAAAATAGCATCACAAGCCGGTGAGAATTGATGAATGTCTTCTGCTATTGCAATTCCAACTCTGGCTTTTTTTAATGCACCTGCATCATTCAGCCCATCCCCTATCATTAAGATATGCTCTTCCTGATCCGCTATGAAATTCAGCTTATCTATCGGCTTTTGTTTAAATCTCAACTGATCAAAATAAGGTTTCAGCTTATTTTTTTCCGCATCATTATCTCCTGACAGGAGCAAAAGTTTAAATCGACTTCTCAGGCTCTTCAGCAGATCAAAAATTCCACTCCGATAGTTAGACTGTATCTTAAACAGTCCATTTTTCTGCCCTACACGAACAAAGACATTTGATTCCTTAATAGAAAAAGAAGCATCTTCAATTTCTAAAAATTCCGCAGATCCTACGTTAACAGGTACACTGTTAACGTCAGCTTCAAACCCTTTTCCGACCTCTTCCTTAAAATGATTGACAGGACACTTAGGAGCAGGTGGCAGTTGATCGTGAATCAGTCTGCTCAACGGATGTGCAGCGTTTCCAAGTGCTGATCTCAAATACTGCCGGTCTACCGGGTCAAGATAGTCCCCTTCGTATTTTGCGCAGGACTCATTTTCGGTCAGGGTGCCGGTTTTATCAAAAACAATGCTGTCAATACCGGCCATCAATTCGATCACTTCGGCATTCTTCAAAAATAGCCCTTTCTTACCTAGAATTCGCATGGCATGGCCATAAGTAAAAGGCAATACCAGTGCTAACGCACAAGGACAAGCAATGATCAATACAGCCGAAACCGAACTCCAAACAACCGACGGATCCACAAACCACCAGTAAATGCCCGTGAATGTTGCAATCAGTAGAATGGATAGTGTAAAATACCTGCTGATCTTGTCCACCCGTGTCTGAAGGGTTTCACTCTTCTTTTTGAAGATATCCTGATTCCAGAGTCGGGTCAGTTCGCTGTTATTCACTGACTTTTTCAGTTCGATGACCAGCTCTCCCCCTTTTTGTCTACCACCGGCGTAAATAAAATTTCCCTTCTCCTTAGTTACAAGCTTAGACTCTCCGGTGACAAAGCTGTAGTCAATATTCCCTCTGCCTGAAATAATGACTCCATCCGCAGGGATTAATTCATCATTGTGAATAACCACTGCATCTCCTTTTTTCAATTCTTTTAATTTGCGCCGGCACTCTTTTCCATGGATTAGACAGGTAATGGAAATCGGGAAATAAGAAGTATAATCGCGTTCGAAGGAAAGTGCCTGATAGGTCTTCCCCTGATACCATCTCCCAATTAACAAAAAGAAAATCAGACCCGTAAGCGAATCAATATATCCGAAGCCGGTTTGGGTAATGATTTCATAGGCACTTCTAATAAACAGTATCAGAATCCCCAACACTATTGGAACATCAATATTCAAATTTCCAACCCGGATTCCTTTCCGGGCACTCCTGAAATAATCACTTGCCGAATAAAAAAGTACAGGGAGTGCGAAAGCGAGGTTAATCCGGCTAAACAGATTTTTGAACTCCTCAGTCAGCAATAGTTTGGAATCCAAATATTCCGGCATACTCATCAGCATGCTGTTTCCAAAGCAAAATCCTGCAACTGCTATTTTCACTCCTATGTCAGACTTCTCGGCGTGCTTCTTGGTTTTATCCGGGTTTTCAAGCGAAACATCAGGAGGATAGCCTAGCTGGGATAACAATACTGCTAATTTTTTAAGATCGGTGCCTCCATTAAAGGTGATGTTTACTTCCTTTTTTGTAAAGTGCACTTCTGATCTCAGGACTGCGGGCTCTATCAGAGGCAAATGTTCTAAGAGGTAGATACAAGAACTACAATGAACAGCCGGTAGTGAAAATCGAATGACCGAAATATCCTCTTCCTGAAAAGAAAGAAGTTGTTTAGTTACGGTCTCATCGTCCAAAAAGGAATATTTTCTCTCCGCTTTAATTTGAGAAATTGACTTGTTGTTTTCGCTAGTCTCAAGGTAATGATGTTGCAGGTCCGAATTACTTAACAGTTCATGGACAGCTTTGCAACCATAGCAACAGAAGAAATTAAAATCAATTTTGATAGATTTGTCACAAGGGTCTCCGCAGTGGCAGCAAACGAGTTCTTCAGCTAGCGATTGCTCCATTTGATTTAGTATTGTTAGGAACAATCAAAACCGGAACGCTGCATTTTTCAATGATCAGCGTAGCGTGGCTTCCCAAGTCGTTTCCGGTTCCACGGCTGTTAACCCCGAGAATTACCAGGTCATAGCTATTATCCCCAATAAAATTCAACATGGTTTGAGCTACATTTCCCGGTAAAACAAAATTTTGAATGGTTAACCGGTTTTCTTCAACCAACCCTTTCGAGATCTCATTCATTCTTCTTTTTACTTCTTCAGGGTTCTCAGGCAGGTGTCGGAGTCTTTTATCATCGGAAAATCGGGAAACAGTGGGAATAATGTGAAGGATGTTCAGTTCGGCATTGTTTGTCTGAGCTAACTCCATACCTATTTTGGTGGCTTTCCAGGCAGCCGGAGAAAAGTCAGTAGAAATAAGAATTTGATCAATCAAGGACATCCTTTGTTAAACAGGAATTCAAAGCTAAAAACATCCCTTTTCAAGGGAGTTGACTTCCGTCAGATCTAATTTTGAACTTTATCATTGCAGTATGCCAATTCAATCATTTTCGTGTATTAGGTTTATCATTTAAAATTACCTCCGCAACCCGGAGATTAGCTATGAAAATAAGCAGCGATTATCTCATGTCTGATAAAGGCCTGGAACTTTTAAATAAGCTATTTTATAGCTCCGGAGAAGGAATTATGTTCTTTGATAAGGACGGAAAAATTGCAACCGTAAATCCCAGAGCAGAGCAAATGTTCGGCTATTCCGAACAAGAGCTTCAGGGCCGGCCGGTAGAGGTTTTAATTCCGAAACCACTCAGGGTAAATCATATTAAATCAAGAGAGGGGTTTGTCAAAAATCCACACCCGAGACAGATGGGTGCCGGCAGGGACCTGGATGGTCTCAGAAAAAATGGCAGCACTTTTCCATTGGAAATTAGTCTGAGCTACATCCAACATGAAAATGAAACCCTGATCGTCGCTTTCATTACGGACATTACTATCAGAAAAGAGAACGAACGCAGACTTGAAAAGCAAAGAATCCAACTCAGAGAGTATACCGAAAAACTGGAACGAAAAGTAAAAGAAAGAACAAGCGAGCTGGAACACCTGAATTTGGGATTACAAAGCCAGATCCAGGAAAGAAAACTTGCTGAAATTGCACTTAAAGAAAGTGTTGAAGACCTAAAAAAAGCTGAAGAAGAAATTCTCAAGACGTTGAATAAGGAACGTGAACTAGGCGAAATGAAGTCCCGATTTGTATCAATGGCCAGCCATGAATTTCGCACTCCACTCACAACGATCTTATCTTCTGCTAACTTGATTGCTCGTTATAAGGATGATCAGGCAGCCAGAGAAAGGCATGTGGAAAAGATCTCAAGCAGCGTTCATAATCTCACGACCATACTGAACGGCTTTCTGTCACTGGAGAGATTGGAAAGTGGAGCTCAGAAAGTGGTACATAGAGCATTTGATCTCTCCGAGTTGATTGAAGAAGTTCGGGAGGAGGTGCAGGGGATGATGAAGCAAGATCAGAGCATTTCAGCAAATGGAGATGCGCTCACTATGATTTCTGACCCACATATTTTGAAGAATATACTGCTAAATCTGGTTTCCAATGCCATCAAGTACTCACCTGAAGGCGGAGTTGTAGAATTGAACACTTCGAATGGAGTTGAATGCAAAATCACAATAAAGGACAATGGAATAGGTATTCCTGAAAAAGATCAGAAAAGGCTTTTTGAAAGATTCCACAGAGCAGAAAATGCCGCTAATATTCAAGGAACGGGACTGGGGTTACATATTGTCAAAAAATACGTGGAGTTACTCAATGGGACAATTACTTTTGAGAGTGAAGAGGAAAAAGGGAGTACTTTTAATGTCATACTTCCTAAAAACAATTGAGTATGTCCGATAAAATCTTAGTAATAGAAGATCAGGAAGATGTCAGAGAGAACATCATGGAGCTTTTACAGTTGTCAAATTATGATGTTTCTTCTGCATCGGAAGGGAAAGAGGGAGTTAAAAAAGCACTCAACTCTCCTCCCGACTTAATTCTTTGTGATATCATGATGCCGGGAATGGACGGTTATGAGGTGTTGTATTTACTTTCAAAGAACCCGGCCACCGCAGCTTTGCCATTCATATTCCTGACGGCAAAAGCTGAAAAGCAAGACTTTAGAAAGGGCATGAGTATGGGAGCTGATGACTATATCACCAAGCCTTTTGAAGAAATGGACTTGCTTGGTGCCATCGAACGAAGGTTGAATAAATACAAAGAAATCTCCAAAGCATCAGGTATCTCAGAACTGGCAGCGACAGCAGCGAAACACCACTCACTGGACGACCTGGAAAAAGAACGAAAAACGAGAGTATTTAAAAAGAAAGATGTCATCTATCGGGAAGGGGATTTTGGATCTTACGTGTTTAAAATCATCACGGGAAAAGTAAAGACTTATCACATCAATGCGGATGGTAAGGAATTCATTCACGACTTACTGAAAGAAGGAGACTTCGTTGGTGAGATGGCCATGATTCAGGACTTACCAAGAACAGAATTTGCAGTAGCACTGGAGGAGACTGAATTACTCCTCATCCCAAGAGATGACTTTCAGAAACTCATCTTCAACAACCGGGAGGTCTCTTCAAAGTTTATCAAAATGATGGCCGGAGGTCTCAACGAACGTGCATACGAACTGATGGAAATAGCCTATAATACGGTAAGGAAAAGAACCGCAGATTCATTGATGAAGCTTTACCATACCTATTCAAACGGGGAAGAAAAAGTATCTTTTGAGGTAGCAAGAGCTGATTTGGCAAGCATGGTTGGAACGGCCACCGAATCTGCCATTCGAGTGCTTTCAGAGTTTAAAAAAGACGGATTCATTGAGGTAAACGGAAGTGTCATCTCCATTAAAGAACCTGAAAAATTGAAGTCCGTAAAATATTAGAAAAGACGCTCACTACTGATAAGTGAAGATTTTACGTTTGCAAAACATTAACCTTATCACCTTATGCACCCTATTAAAATCGTAAAAAACAGATCTGATATTGGAGCCGGAACGAGAGGCTCTGACATGGGCATTGATGCCATCGAAATTGCAGCCATTAATCAAAATAATGATTACTTTAACCGGTATCCGTTTCTGGATATTGACACACACAATGAAGCCGTTTACAATAAAGTAAAAACCTCCTTTGCTAAACGTATCAACTTTGTAAGGATTCAGTGCGAAAGGGTGGCAAAAGCATTAGAGCATACGCTTGACGAACATTACTTCCCGATTGTGCTTTCAGGAGATCATAGCTCGGCATTAGGTACCCTTAGCGGCATCAAAGCACACTTGAAGAACAAAAGGCTGGGTGTGGTCTGGATAGATGCACATGCTGATATGCATTCACCTTACACCACGCCGTCCGGGAATGTCCACGGGATGCCGCTTGCAGCGGCGTTAGGAGAAGATAACATAAAAAATCAAATCAATGAGGTTACCAAGTTCACCAAAGAGGAATGGGAGCGAATGAAAAATATCGGAGTTGATGGGCCGAAGTTTTTACCTGAAGATCTTGTCTATTTTGGAGTACGGGATACGGAAGCCCCGGAAGAAGAGATCAGAAAACAAATCGGACTTAGAAAATACACGGTTCCTGAAGTTCGTTACAAAGGATTAGATAATGTAATGGATGAGGTAATCGCAAATTTCAGTCGGTGTGATGCTATTTATATTTCTTTTGATGTAGACAGTTTGGACTGCGACCTTGTCTCTAGAGGAACAGGCACACCGGCAGCTAAAGGTTTTGATCCCCCGGAGGTTACCCAAATCATTAACAGGCTTATCAGTACTAAGAAAATTGCCTGCCTGGAAGTCTCCGAAGTAAACCCGTTACTGGACGACCGTGGCAATAAAATGGCTGAGACGGCCTTTGGAGTGCTTGATGCCGTGACAATGACATTAGAAAAAAATCGTAATGAAGCGGTTGGTAATGACAGCATATAGTCCTTCTGCTTACAATTGTGCTCCTTCGGGCTGCATTTCTATTTCTTCTGCTTACAATTGTGTTCCTTCGGGTTACATTTCTATTTCTTCTGCTTACAATTGTGTTCCTTCGGGTTACATTTCTATTTCTTCTGCTTACAATTGTGTTCCTTCGGGCTGCATTTCTATTTCTTCTGCTTACAATTGTGTTCCTTCGGGCTGCATTTCTATTTCTTCTGCTTACAATTGTGCTCCTTCGGGCTGCATTTCTATTTCTTCTGCTTACAATTGCATTCCTAACGACTAGATTTGCGTTCTTTTCTCCCGCAGATGACGCTGATGGGCGCAGAAGGATTTATGTGGTCTGCATTCGTGTTTTTGGGGTCTGCAATTGCGTTTTTTGCTTGTGCAGCTCGGCCTGTCTCTTCTCAAGGATAGGAAGGGGGTTACATGCTATAGAAGGAGGTTGGATAATGGTCGGTATTTTGATCAAGTTCTATTCACTTGACTCTTTCTTAAAGCCCTCTTTCAGTAATTTTAAAAAAGTTGAATTCCTTGCTTCAGCATCTTTAATAAGCGCATCATAAGAAAGAATATTTACCGCTGTGGGAATTTTAACATTCTCGTCATATCCCGGCATTATTTCTATTTCTTTATAATAGTGGCTATCGCTTGAAAAGACCTCTAAATACTGTTCCTCTTTCAAAGAACGTATGAAATCTTTATCAAAATCCACTACTCCGTAAAACCAAATTCTTTGAATACGAGAAGGGTAATAGTTAAGCAGTTTCCGGGCTCTTTTTCTCAACTGCCTAATTAATACTTCTTTTTTTTCCGATTCTAAACCTAATTTTTTTAATTCAACAATTACAACATCTAGTTTGGTACTTGTTTCTTTAGGGTCTGAGGAGAAGACGATGGCAATATCCGGCCGGGTTTTATCCCTCTCTACCGATTCTCCCTCAATCAAAAGCTCACTTACCAGTTTATCCATATCCTCATCGCTTAAAATCGTAGTGTAGGACATGTACTTATCATCCAAAAGCCACGCATTATTACTGTAGATGTCCTTCATCAAATTATCATTTTTGAAGGTTTTTCGCATAGGAACAATAATATTGTGGATGTCAGCTTCACTGCTATTATTGTTAACCTTTTTTAGCTTTTCAATAATGATATTTCTATACAAAATGTATTCTGTCAGTAATCTGGAAGAAACTTCCAGTGACTTCTCGTATTGATCATCTGACAGGGAAGGGGAATCCAGGATTTCTTTTTGGGCATTGAAAAATCTTTTCTGGGCTATTTCCAAAGATTGATCTCTATCGATCAGGCCGGCTGATTCCTCTTCAAAATAGCCTGTGAGATGCGGGTACCTTTCCTTTAAAGATTCTGAGACCTGTTTATTTCGTTCTTGTATTTTCGGAATTTGCTCTTTTAATATTTTAGCTACTTGATCACCAAATAGCTTTTTCAACGTATTTATTTCACCCTTCTCCATTGCCAATTCTTGACGTGAGGAATTTACTCTCCCGGTAAAAAGATCTGAATAAAGCAGAAAAATGATCTCATAACCCTTCGGGACAGCATTTTTTGCCAGTATATCAACGTGGATGGTACGATTGTCCACACAAATAGCCGTGATCGAAGACGGCTCATCTTCAATATTTTCCTTTACATTATAATGCAGCGTTAATTTTTCAAATAAGTCCAGTCTGTCATCATTGAATGTTATTTCTTTTAAGTCCGGAAGCTGACTTATTACAATCTCTTTACTGTCCGGATAGAATTTATGATCGTGATTTGGCTCCTTAGTTGAAACAGATATAGTGATTTTCAGGTCTTTATTTTTAACCTTTAAACTATGGAATAGTGGGAAGAAGTGACGTAACAGGGATTTTTTAATGGATTCCGGCTTTAAGTAATCATAAGATTTGATTCGTTCTATTTGGTATCCTTCAAAGGTTAGGGTTGTTTCATGCAAATCGCCATCAAAATCTAATAATTTATGATCACCGTCAAATGATTCGGTAAATAAGAATTTTCGCTCTTTGTGTTTATAAATACTCGTTATGCTGACTTTTTTGAAGTAGTGAAGAAATACCAGCCTGCCAACTCCTTTGTGATCCTTTTCTTTAGTCTCCAGGAGTTTTGTGAATTTCTCAAAATTCGTGTCATTGAAGCCATCACCATTGTCTTTTATTTCTACTCCGAGTGTCTCCGGCTTATCATAAGAATCAATAGCGATCTTTACATCAATAGTGCTTGCGTTGGCATCAATGGCATTGACAACAGCTTCAAAATAGACCATCTCCAAAGACGGTTTTGAAAAAAATAATTTTACAGCATTGTTGGTGTTTACCTTCATCGTTTATGAATTGGTTAAAGTTTTTTTCAATAATACTAATTTCAGGGATGCTATCCATGTAGAAGATATTATTTCTGATCCGTGCTTCTGACATTTACCTTACCGACTCCGATTACTCTATTCTATACTCAATTTCATAGTTTTTTATGTATTCTGTTTCTGTATCGGATAGTCCGTAAAGCGGGCAAATCAGGTCATCTATTTGGTCTATGATATTTTTAGAATAGCGAATTTTATACTCCTTGAACTCCTCAATATTGGCATACTTGCTAGTTTTGCGAATGTTGGCGTGTTTCTCTATATCTGCCAAATACGACTTATATAGCGACTTTATTTTGCGTATCATCTTGTCATCCAAATGCTTCACCGGAATAGTGAAACTATCTATTTCATTCGTTTTTAAATCTAAGTTATTTGAAAATATTTGATAATACCAAAAAAATAAGTTTGAACTCAATATTGCCCCTATTGTATTTGCTAACCCTGCTTCAAAGAATATGGCTTTTTCTTTGTTTGAAAAGTAAAGTTCGTGAAAAATGTTGTTTTCACTATAACAATCACAACCATTCAAAACTCTTCTACCTTATCATTAACATTATTCAGATAAAACATTATTTTTCAACTATTTAAACTTCTTAGGAAGTTCTTTTCAGGTTCTGTCAGAGACAAGACATCAAAGATCACTTCATCTATTTCATATTCAATGTCATAAATATTGACACTTTGATTACTACTCAAGATTGCTATAGCGCGATCAACAAGATTCGAAATATTTTGCTTTTGGTCAGGAGATGCATCAGGTATTTTCACAGGTTCCAATGCTTGAACACTTGTAATTACATCTCCTGTGCCTGTTTTTGGAGCGTTATCTAAAAGATCTTTTCTACAAATAGATGAATTCAAGAATCCAACTAAATATTTCAAATCTGTGCCAGTTAGAAAACAGGTACTATCCAAGCAATACGACTGACTTTCATCGTAAGAAAATCTGAGAACTGAACCTATTCGTTTCCATACTATTTTCGGTCTAAAAAAATCCTCCATATAAATACAACTTCTTAGATTATACGGAGTTACTCCTTTATCCTGACGAGTATTCAATTTGTCCCAAAAATTATTGAGGTGTGCCTTAACAGCGGGATAATCATTAATATCTATAGCCGGGACTTGCTCTTTCTCTTCATTCAGATATCCATTGTGACTTGCTATAACATATAGGCCATTCCAGTCCGCATTGTATTTTTGAATATCTTTGCCTCTTAAAATGGGTTGAATAATACTATCAGCTTTAGGACATTTTTTTATTAGCTCGTTTCTCTTTTCACTTGATATAATAAAAGCCTCATTGAGACCTGTTTTGATGCCATAATTAATTTTAATATCCCACTCCTTCAGTGGAGTTCCCAAGGCTTCAACTTTTTCTTTGATGCGATGTTCAATTTCACTAAGAATGACCCAACTGCCTGTTGAAGAGAAGCTACTACTCACAGTACTTTGCTGTCTAAAATAATCGCTCATATTACTTAGGCTTACCTCTTTTTGCAGTACGCATGTCCGAACCTTGTTTTTAAAAGGTGCTTTCTTCCCAATTAGAATGTTGGTATCAACAGTTGCCGATTTGAATATCCGGTAACCTCCGAAGTCTATCAAAATCAGTGGATTCGAATGATCAATAAAATACTTTCTTAGCACTTCCCCGTAAGCAGCCCGCATCCATTTATTGGATGTGATGAACGTAAGGATACCCTTTGGCTTTAGCAGTTGATAGCCTTTTTCGTAGAACAAACAATATATATCTCCTGTACGTGTGTAGGTTTCATAGCCATTATTTGAGAGATCATCCGCAGCCTTTCCCATTTTCTGTAGCTGCACATACGGCGGATTGCCAATGACAATATCAAAGCCTTTACTTTCTCCCGCCAGAGCCTCATTCAAGATTTCCGGAAAATCCAGTTTCCAGTCAAAGTGTTCAAAATTGGTTGATTCATTTTGCTTGATACTGTTTAGTTTTTGAATGAGGTTCGTGTAGTGCTTTATTTTCAGGTTTCTCTCGGTATTGTATTTAATATCAGAAGGTAAAGGGTCAAATCCGCCTTTCTTTTCCGTTGAGTTCAGGTATCTTTCTTTATTAAAACTTACCTGACTGATCATCGCCTGTAGTTTTAGGTTCCGAATTTTCTTTATCGTTTTCTTCTTGTTTTTTAATTTGGGGTCAAAGATTTTTTTTTGTTTGTCAGAAACTTCGGTTAAAGTCTTCTGCAAATTTGTTAAATGCTTTTGACCGGCACCGTGGCTGAGTTTTCTTTCCCAATCAATTTCTATGGTTTCTCCATTAAACTTTGGTATGAGCGAGTTGCCGACGACTATCTTGTAATCCAGGTTGGGCAGTGCTTTTGGCTTATCTCTGTCCACCACGAGTGCAAGCCAGAAGCGCAAGCGGGCGATATCGACGGCTCCTTTTTCGATATCTACTCCGTAGATGGCGTTTTGGATGATGTCTTCTTTGACTTTGGCCGGGTTCCAGGCTGATCCGGTGCGGTAGGCGATGCTTTCTTTAATGCTGAATATTTCCTGCAATAAGCCCATGGGGAAGGCTCCCGATCCGATGGCGGGGTCACATATTTTGACTTCATCCAGCTTCTCACTGACGGCTTTTAAAACTTCTGTTGAGAGCTTACCGGAATCTTTCTCTCTCACCAATTGCCCCAACTCTTCTTTGTCGGTTTTGTCTCCCAAATGCGTGTTCAGGTATTCCAGCAGGCTTTCCCGGCACATGTAGTTGACGATCTCTTTGGGGGTGTAGTAGGCTCCTTTGTCTTTGTTGTCTTCCAGTAAGTTTTCGAAGATATGTCCGAGCATTTCGGGGTCTACGGCTACGGTATGGTCGTCCGGGCTGTCTTCATAAACGGTAAAATTGAAGGCGTTCAAAAAGTCCAGGAATCCTCTGTATTCGTAAGCGTCGTCCGTTTTAACGGAAGCGTTTTTCGGGAGTGGGATTTCCTCTTTGTCTTTATTGGAGAAAAGCGGGGCGGGGAAGGTCATGGCATCGCCTTTCTTATGAAGCAACTCATCCACTTCGTCCCTTGTAAAGAGCCCTCCGTTCAGGTAAGGAATCCGCACTTTTCTCCCTTCCGGTGTTTCGTATAGATCGTTGGGCCGTTCTTTATTGAGGGCATTGAAGAATAACTCGGTTAACCCCTGACAAAAGAAGTTTTCATCACTCCCTGTCTCTTTAAAGATGTCAAAGACAAAATTGGGTGAGCCGTCTTTATATGTTTTATCGGATGCGCCTAACCATCGTTTCTTTTGCACGAAATAGAGGAATACGATTCTTCCTAAGAGTTTTTTACAAAAATCCCGGGCCTCCTTTTCATTGCCGTTAAAAATGCTCTTTAGAAAAGCACTTGGCTGACTTACTTCTTTTTCCTGCCACTTGCTGCCTTTCCATACCATCCGCTTGCCGGTGAGATATTGCACGAAGTTTTGATAGTGCTCTTTGTACTCGTCAAAGAAGTCTTTGCTCATCTTCTCTACGGAGAAGGCTTCCACCAGCGTTTCCATGGTTTTGTTTGATGCTAAAGAGAGCCATTCCATACGCTCGGCGAGGGTTTTGTTCGTTCTTTCGGATTCTACCGGGAAGGTATAGCGTTTCGGGTGCGTAGCTGTTTCCCGGACACCTTTTGAGGTGAGCTCACTGTCCTTGGCGACCAGCGTAAATCGCCACATATCCTTGTAAGTCGGTGATACGAAGTTGATCAATGCAGCTTGTCCGCTTGTGAGCAGCTTTCTCACATAATGTTGAAGGCCACCTTGCTCCGGTCAATCCTGACGCGGTCTTTCAGCCGTATCTCGTAACACAATACCTCTACGTCATCCTCCAGATGGATTCGTCCGTAAATGCCCGCTTCTTCAATGACTTTGCTTTCCGTATCTTTTGGTGGTTCGGAGGGGCTCCGCAAGGATGTATATACCTCCAGCAAATTCCCGAAAACCGGCTTCAACACTTCAACAGCGAATAGCCTTCGGTCGTAGTTCTTTTTTAATGCTTTGATGAGTTTTTCTTGTGCGGCCATTATTTATTAAGTTTTTTGGTTGAAGTTGATTTGAGCAGTGATTCCATTCACTATTCCAATGTGAGAGTTGTTAGCGCTCTCTTTGTCAGTGTGTTCGTATGATTCTATGGGTTTCGGTGGTGTCTTTTTCTTTGCCATCGTTTTTATTGTTTTTGAAATCTCTGCTATTTTTTATTGAATTGAGTAAAGCCGATCGGTGTTTTTGGTTTCCGCTCTTCTTTGATCAGCTCCTGAATAGCTTTGAACACTACTTGAAACTGCTCATCGTATTTATTCTCCATAGCTTCTATCTTAGCAGCTAAGGATTTATTGTCTTCCATCCATTTGCGAAGATGTACGAAGGTGCGCATGATGGCAATATTCACCTCATTAGCCCGCTGACTGTTCAATACACCGGAGAGCATTGCGACCCCTTGCTCAGTAAAGGCATAAGGAGATGTTCTTCGTCCACCTCTTCCTTTGTTTGAGGTCACAGATTGTGACTTCAAAGCATCCCACTCTTCTTTTGTGAGTTGAAACAAAAAATCCTCAGGAAATCTCTCAATGTTTCGCTTTACTGCCTGGTTGAGCGCTTTCGTTTCCACTTCATAAAGCAGTGCAATATCTGCATCAAGAATCACTTGTTCACCTCTCGGATAGAAGATTTTTGACGCAATAGGCATTAGTTGATTTTTCATAAGAGTAAATTAAAAAAGACAAAGAGACCTGATCAAATTCGACCACTTTAAAATTAGGGGTGTAAATTCGTTCCCAAGTGCCCGGGAATTCCAAGGTGGCTCGTGTTCGAATCCGGTTTTTGATTACGTCTGTAGCCCTCACGGCATCAGTTTTCGCTTTCGCCATCTCCGTAATACAGATGTAATCCTTGTCATCAAATTTAGTGACAGTTACTGTAGTGCTTTGAACTGTTAATTGTGTATTTTTAGTCATGCCTTAATCTATTTATGCTGAATTTGATATAATCAAAACCTGAAGTGTAGTGCTTCTCCCGATTGCCTATCTATATAAAACTTTGGGTAATTACCACTTTAGGATTGACAATGCCTTGTGGCTTGGCCTTCATTTCACCCGGATCAGTCCGTGTTGAAAAGTCAAATCGGTCCAGCACCTCTTTAAAAAGCCCGTCTATAAAAGACTCTTTATCGGTGCCCGTATTGTTTTTGAAGTAGTCATTTACTGATTGGGGAAGGATTCTTGAAGTAAAGGTACCTTTTCTGATCAGTTCTATTGTCCTGTGCAAAACTTTTTTCTTTTGTTCGGTATTGACCGATTTTAGGGCTGCTCTCAGGTTAGAAATGGCCTTGTTTTCCGCCGGGCTCAGACTCTTTTTGGATGCGGTCCGTATGTTTTCCTGATTCTTTTCCGATTTAAAAAACGCCAGCCCTTTTGAGGTCTGCTCGTAGTGAAGATCATGGAGTTTGACCGGTCTTTCCTCACGTTCAGCTTTATAAATCTTTACGGCTTGTAAAAAGTTGATTTCGTGACAGTTGAGTTCCGGGGTCACAAAACAGAAAACACCGGGGTGATTATCACTTTTCAGATAAGCAAGAGAAGACCTCTTCAAGGGATATTTCAATGCACTCCCATCCGCAGTTTGCAGCACCAACTCATGATTATCATCGACACTTCTTCCGCATCTGGCCTTATCGGGCAGCTTGCTGATTTCTTTGAATCGCTTGGGTTCTTTTTTCTTGAATTCCCTTAACTCGTTAAGGTACTTTAGTGTCTCGCTTTCTTCTTTTTGAATTTTACTTCCAAACAAGGCTCCTTCGTCCTTTTCTTCCATGAGAGAGAAGATTTTGTGGTCTTCTCCAAATGCAGAGTGGAAAGCCTGGAGTTTTCTCAGGGCCGTGTTTACCAGATTGATTTGTTGATCGCCATGTGCTGACGGATAAAAGTTATAAACATAGATTTTAGAGGCTTTTGATCCAATACGGTTTACCCGTCCAATCCTCTGCATCAATCGGGTACTGTTCCACGGTACATCATAATTGACGATCAGGTTACTCCTGTGCAGGTTAATTCCCTCTGCAAGTACTTCCGTGGTGATGATGATGTTATAATCATTCTTCCATTTTTCATTTTCCAAATTAGCATCAAAGTTTTCACGAATGGTCTTTTCAACGGCCTGTCGATTATCCGCCGAAACGGTCAAAATCTTATGCCCTCCGGTTTCCTTCAGCTTACCGGATAACTCTTCCACCGTTTCTTTTGACTCACTAAAAATGACCAGTTTGCCGCTTTCATTTTTTTCCTTGTTAAAGAACTCGGTCTTGATTTTTTCGGAAAACTCAATGAGTTTAGGATCAGTAGTGACTTCATTCCATCGTTTACACAAATCCCGAATCTTCGCTTTATCCTCTTGTAAAAAATCGTAGAATTTATCGTCAAAAGCATCTTTGGTAAATGCTCGATTATTACCCTTATTACCCTCTTTTTCATTTTTGTCATTGATTTTTGTTTCCATTTGATCGTAACTCCACCCTTCTTCAAGCAGCTTATTGATGTCTAAATCAGGTGCAATAAAGATTCGATTGTCCTCAATCATTTTGAGCATATTGTCAACTGCCTTGCTTAACCGATTTAAGGATTTTTTGAAAGCATAAAAACTGCTTTCCAGTCGTTTGACCAGCAATGTTCGCATGATTGCAGAAAGCCGATTGGAGATAGCACCTACATTACCGTATATCTTACGGTCTTCTTCTTTCTTTAAATACTCGATGGCTCGATAACGGTAGTATCCAAGACCCTCTATTTCATTTCCATGCTCATCCGGTCCGGTAATCAAACTGACGGTTTCAAGGAACAACTTGCTAAGTTTTTCGTCCAACTGATAATATAAAGACTCAGGGTCACCCACTTTAGGAAATTTGATGCCCTGTCTTTTCATATCCTCCAGATACTCCTTGTTATTTTCAATATCGGTTCTGGTCCTACGAATCACCAAAGGCTCTACCACATCATCTCTTAACTTCTTGAACAGTTCTCTTAACTTCTCAATATTCAGGTTTTTCCGTGACGAAAGTTCCTTGTACCAATCGTTAATTGGCTTAAAGTACTCCTGAAGGTTTCTGATATTCTCAAGCGTACTGTTTCTTTTGTCTTGAAACAGATACAGTTGATTTTCAATGTCTTGTGGTTCATTATTTAAAGGTGTTGCAGATATTAAGATCACTTTCTTTTTATCATCTCCATCCTCAGAGGGTCTTGATCTTGGCCTCTTACAAATTTCCTGTAGTGCCCTGTACATTTCAGTATTGTGGTTTCTGAATTTGTGAGCTTCATCTATTACGACCAAGTCAAATTTCTCGGCATTTGAATACCTATAGTTTTCTTCATCAAGTATTTTGTTGAGGCTCCCTATTGTGATGAATTCGAAGTGATTTTTGATTTGAAAAGCTTCGGCTGTTCTTTGCCAGTTTGCCTCAAGTACCGGAGGAACAACAATCAAAACTTTAGAATGGGTGCCGTTCTCGTAGATAAACTTCTTAATGACCATACAAGCCACGATGGTTTTACCCAGTCCAACCACATCAGCCAGAATAAACCCATTATGCTTCATCATCATGGAATAGCCTTGGTTGGCAGCATCGGATTGATATTTCAATCGCATGAACTTATCCGGAAGTAAGAGATCAATATTGTAGGGGTCATACTCCACTCTCTTGCCAAAGTATTCTATCAACATTTTAATATAGAGATCAAACGGAGTAAAATCATCTCGCAAATGAGTTCTCTTTTTTAATCCTTCTGCTTCTGCTTGAAGTATTGGCACAGATTCATTCCAAAGCCTTTCAAATTCATCTGTGGCAAATTTGACATCATCAAAATCCCTCAGGCTTACATTGAATTCATAATTTGATTCCGGGTTTGAACCTAAGCCGGCATCCGTCAAATTGGAGGAGCCGGTAATTACCTCACAGGGTGTATGTTCGTTAAAACATGCCGGGCGGAAGATATAGATTTTAGCATGCAGCTTTCTCTTCGGATGGGCTCTTAATGCTATTTTATCATTAATAAGATCAGCAATAAATTGCTGGATTCCCTCTTCTGTTTGTTGATCATAATTGGCCTTCCGAACATCCTCAATCATGCTTTCTAAAAATGCCTCCTTGGTTTCATCGGGATTTTCAATGTAGTACTGCCCTCGATCATGATATTCTTTGGTGAGTTTATCAACATTGATTCCAACAAGTATTCTGATTTTTGGAATCTTGTCCAGAAAAGGTCGAATCTTAAAATAGCCGGAAGCCCTGAAGTACCCTACAAGTACATCAAAGTGGTGAATGCTGTTAATGTGTGTGAGTACTCCTTCAAATTTCTTGTGGAGACTATTTCCATCTCGATTTGTAAAGAATTTTGTGCTCATTCCCCCTCCTTTTTTATCAGTAAATCCTTTACATTCACTTTAAGCATTTCAGCAATTGAATACAAGAAGGCTCTGCAAAACCGAGAACAAACCATAATTTCTTAAAACAAAATTAAAATAAAAGGTCTTATTATCTGTCTTCCCTTAAAAATGCTTTTGGAGCAAATAAGTTGGTTGGGAAATATTACGCAATAAAACGATTTATAATGATAGCATAAGTTATTTACCGAAAGGAATCTCTTGCTTTTATTTTTATCCTAAGATACTTCCCAGTCAAGTATGTACTGTGCCCCATTCGGAAATGATGACTTGTTCTGAAGTAACTTAAATTTTTCAATATTTTTTATACATATTTGTATAGTAATAATTTATGAAGTTGTTTTGTTAAAAATTAAAAGCATGATAAAAAAGACGAATATGTATTCTCTACTGATTGGAGCAGTGCTTATCCGGACTCTGATCTCATGTGGAAAAGATGACTCGCCTCCACCCCCCAAGCCAACGATCACTGCTTTTGCACCTCAGCGCGGTATTGTGGGAGCAACAGTAACCATTACGGGGACGAATTTTAGCACTACGGCGAGTGAGAATACGGTCACTTTCCATGACGGCATCCGAGCTGTTGTTACCGGTGCTACAGCAACTGAACTGACGGTAACCGTACCCGACGAGGCGGAGACAGGAGCCATCACTGTATCAGTAAACGGTCAAAGTGCAACATCCGGTGCCGAATTTACCGTGAGCAATGAGGTGACTCCTTCCCCCAAGCCAACAATCACTGCTTTTGCACCTCAGCGCGGCATTGTGGGAGCAACAGTAACCATTACGGGAACGAGTTTTAGCACTACGGCGAGTGAGAATACGGTCACTTTCCATGACGGCATTCAGGCTGTTGTTACCGGTGCTACAGCAACTGAACTGACGGTAACCGTGCCGGACGAAGCGGAAACGGGTGCCATCACTGTATCGATAAACGGTCAAAGTGCAACATCCGATGTCGACTTCACCGTGAGCAATGAATTGACACCCTCAAAAGGTATCTTCCGTAAAGGGGACAAGATTTATGTCCTCAATGAGGAGGTCATGTATAATGGAAAGAAGATAGTGCTTGAAAAGGATAGTGTTCTTGCGGAAGATCCGGAGCAATCCATTTATCATTTGCTAAAAAAACAGGATAACGTTTTTTATCTGATTGAACTCACACTCCCGGAAGCTGGGGGTAATGCAAAATCATCAACAGTTTTGATCGGCTCGAATATGATGATACAAACTATCAGAGAAGTGATTTGAAAAAACTGCCGCTGCCATTCACCGAATATTCTTATGGTGCAGCGGATAAGAAGGACAGACAAATCTATGAAGTGAATACCATCGTTGATTCCAAAGGGTTCATCAATAAAGGAGCGATCAATCGGATCAATATCTGGGAAGATATGGTAAGAAAAACGGTTGGCAGCGTAGTTCGTATGCAGGGAGGAGGATCCGGGTGGTTTATTGACAAGGATTTGATCTTAACGAATCACCACGTTGTAGGGGAGTTCACATCTAATGGGGATTATACGATGAATAGAGAGCTGGAAGTTAGATTATTTGATGGAAGGGTAACCAAAGGGAGAACGTGGTTTGCGTCAGAAAGCCATGATGTTGCACTGGTGAAATTGAATGAGTCATTTGATGACATCAATTTATTGTCTTTGTCAAACAGTACAGCCCTGCAAGGCGAACTTGTACTGAATATAGGAGGGCCGAATATAGCCGGGACTTATGGCAGTCATCTTGCGATTTTGGGGGTGATGGAAGGCCCTATTCCATTTATACTGAATTTAGGAGTTCATATGAGTACTATTTCGGGACAAAGCGGTTCTCCGGTATTCAATGCGAGAGGGGAAGTACTGGGTATGATGGCTAGAGGTGGAACCGACGTAATCATTCGGGAAGACGTAAACTACAATGAAGTAACTTCTTCTTCTTTGATCTACGCCGACCCTAAGGTAATTGAGGTGCCATACGTTGGTCCGAAATCAAATGATATGGTCAGCAACGGAGCAATGCTCCGATTAGTCAGTTTTTGGTTAAAGGCGGTCGGCCGAAAGCTGCCCGATCAGCGACTCAAGCTTACGAATACTTACACATGGGATGCTGCGGATGAAGAGTTTTATGCAAAGTACGATATAGGTTTTCCTTATGAGCAAATCCCTGAAATAAACAAAAAGACGGCATCAATGCTTAAGAGCATTGTTACCATCCAGAAACGACTTTCTGATCCTCAAAGTGCCATTTCTTCAGAGACAGCAATCATCTATGACAACAATTATTTGGTAGGTCTAAACTTTTTCCCTTATGAAATAGGAGATGTGATGAACGTGATATCGTATGACAGGCAAGTTCGGCAGGCTACTCTCTCAGCCATCGGAACATTAGAGAATAAACCTGATCAATACTATTTGTATAAACTCACATCTCCTTTTGATAAAGGGAGTGTTGTTCCGATTAAAGAGAAAACAGCTGACGTAAAAAACAGCGAGCCGCTTTTAACACTTGGAAGAAATTACAATTTTCCATATCCGGGGAATTTTCAGGTAAACCCGGTAATGTATGAAAACGGGGGGCTTAAACATCAGAATGCACTCACAGACAGACTGCCTCTTTTTAACCTGGAGGGCGAGTTCATCGGGTATTCTACCGGTGGTTATACAGCAGATGACTCATTTAATAAGGGAAGCAGACTTTTTATTCGGTCAGTGATTCCGGTGGCAAATCCTACACTTCCGCTAAGTCTTCAAAAGGCAGAGGATGTATTTGGTCAGTTTTCACAGCTCAGGTAAAGGGAAACACTTCAACCTCCCAAAACGCCATCGCCGCAGTTTCTGTCAGTAATGAAACATAACTATTTCCTTCAAATTAAAAGCTCCCGGTAAGCTGACATTTCACGCATCTTACCACCAACTTATTTCAAGACACGCAGGACCTAATTGACGGGGGAAAATGCGCACTTGACTAAGAAAAATGCCGGCCTGACGAAAAAAAATCCATACGTAAAAGGGTAATCCCATACTTGTATGAGTAAAAGCCCATATAGGGTTGTAAGAATGGGTGTCCGGTTTGTATCGGTAAGCACTCTGAAACCATTATGGAGTTATGTTCAATTATATCTAAGTCTTTATGTATTTATAGAAATTAAATCAAATTATCATGGAAGAAAACACATCTATACAAAAGTCGGGGTCAATTTGGATAAGTGCTTTCGTATGCCTTTGCCGATTAAACTTGATCCATTTAAAAATGAAAAGTATTATGCTTATGTTGCTGGCAGGGCTGGCGGTGCTGTATACACAAGCACAGAATCCCTCACGTCCCTTCATAACTGAATGGGAGACGACCGGGGCTAACGAAAGCATTACCATTCCTACAGCGTGGGAAGGCCATAGCTATATGGTAAACTGGGGAGATGGCACAACGGATAACACGATCTATACCGGAGATGCCTCTCATGAATATGCTGATGCAGGTACCTATACTGTTATCATCAGTGGTGCTTTTCCCCGTATCCGGTTCGCATCAAATGCGGTTGCAGCAGGGCAGATACGCACCGTCAAACAGTGGGGAGATATGGCATGGACTTCCATGGGGGGAGCTTTTCAGGGTTGTAACGACCTGACCATTGCCGATGATGCAGGCATCCCGGACCTTTCGGGGATCGCTAGTATGGATAACATGTTCAGAGGGTCTTCATTGACAGGAGATCTCAGCGGGTGGAATGTGAGTGGTGTAACAAGCATGAAAAGAATGTTTAGAGAGTCCTCCTTCAACGGAGACCTCGGTAAGTGGGATGTAAGCAGCGTGAATAATATGGAGGAAATATTTTTTAATTCTTCAATGTCTGCCGAGAATTATGATGCGCTGCTGATCGGATGGAGTACCTTAGATGAGGTGTCGGGAGAGACCCAAATTCCTACCGATATCGCTTTTGGTGCACCGGTGAATTACACCTGTTTGAGTGCTATGGCAAGAGACAGGCTCATCAATGATTATTCCTGGACCATTACAGGAGATAACATGTTGAATGATACCACGAATCCGGTACCTTCCGTAGAGAGCCTGGGTGTAGTTACCGGACAGTGTGAGGTTACTGAAAGTGACCTGACCTTCCCCACAGCCACAGATAATTGCTCGGGAGCGGTCACGGTTACACATGATGTCAGCAGCTTCCCGATTGCGGAAAGCACAACGATCACGTGGACGTACAGGGATGAATCGGGCAATGAAGCCACACAAACGCAGGAAGTGACCATCGCCGACACCACAAATCCGGTACCTTCCGTAGAAAGCCTGGGTGTAGTTACCGGACAGTGTGAGGTCACTGCGGGAGACCTGCCCTTCCCCACAGCCACGGACAATTGCTCGGGAGCGGTCACGGTTACACATGATGTCATCAACTTCCCGATTACGGAAAGCACAACGATCACGTGGACGTACAGGGATGAATCGGGCAATGAAGCCACACAAACGCAGGAAGTGACCATTGCCGACACCACGAATCCGGTACCTTCCGTAGAAAGCCTGGGTGTAGTTACCGGACAGTGTGAGGTTACTGAAAGTGACCTGACCTTCCCCACAGCCACGGACAACTGCTCGGGAGCGGTCACCGTTACACATGATGTCAGCAACTTCCCGATTACGGAAAGCACAACGATCACGTGGACGTACAGGGATGAATCGGGTAATGAAGCCACACAAACGCAGGAAGTGACCATCACACCATGTGCGGAGAACCCTCTGGGTGCGGCGGATCCTGTTGTGGAAGCAGCGGTCTTCCCTAATCCTTCGGATCGCTATATAGAAGTGACATCTCCTGTTGAAAGCCCGGTCAGTATACTGGATCTGAACGGAAATTTATTGCAGGAAAGTACTACAAACACAAAGATGGATATAGCCGCCCTGCGGAGCGGATTGTATTTGGTACGGCTGTCTGACGGGCGTTTACTGAAGTTCATAAAGAAGTAAAAACTTCTTGCGGCATCTTCTTATGAGGGTGCCGCTTTCCTTTATCCTTTCCAAAAGTGAAAACTCACGTCTGATTAATAAAGTCCATTTCTAATATCCTAATGGAATATTTTAAATAAACCCTTAGCTGATCTTCCTGACAGGCGGGAGACATTATCTCTTTGATGAGGTAATAGCTGACTTAATTTTTTTCCGAAAGAACCTGACCCTGTAATTGGGACAGTCTTCAATTGGTCATTTAAATTTGCTCTATTTATGAAAGACTCCATTTATAAGCAGACTTCTGTGATACTCTTTTTGTTTTGTGCTTTTATGGTCAATGCACAGTTAACTTATGAAAGTTCTCTAACAGAAAAATCGGAAAACCTGGAGGGAAGATCCTTAAATGGATATTCTACAGTTTTTGATTTCTCCCGTGAAGAAGTGAGAAGAGGCTGGTGGGAATATGCCAAAAAATTTAGTAATCCGGTTAATATGAAAACCTATTACAGGGTCAATATTCCATCGGATCATACGGATGGAAATGTAGACCTCATGTTGTATTCCAAGACGGA
>JACONI010000113.1 GCA_014323825.1 Ekhidna sp.
CCTTATCGGCATGACAGGCCATTTGGTCAGGAGTTATCCTGTTTCCAAGGACGGATTGTACGATCTTTCAGAGTTGAATGAGGGTCTCTTTTTCGTTTTCACTGAAGGAGACGGAGGGCGTAAGGCTGTGGGGAGGATCGTGATAAGGAAGTAAGAAAACACCAATAAAACATAAACAGCTCCGGCATTTCTGTCGGGGCTTATCAATCCCCCCAAAACAGACGAACACAGATTAACCCTCCACTACACCCGGAAGTTTTTTTACTACAAACGGCACAGAAGTTGTCATAAAGATCACAAAGAAGAGATGAGAAGCAGGGAGGATTGCTGCGATCTATCGTCGTTATTTTAAACCTCCAAGGTTTTCCAAAACCTTGGAGGTTTTTGTGGTGGTTGTCTTGAACAGGATTTACTTGATTTTGGGATGGACAGGGAACTTTTGGAAAGGTGGAAACTTTCCAAAAGTGAGTTGTTTATTTAAACCTTGAAGGTTTCTCTAATATCATTATCAACAAGAGACCCCTTTTTCATCAAAACACGTCTGCGTCCGTCAGCGAAAGCTGCGGGAGAGTGGAGAGCCCTTCGCAAGGTGTCCCGTCCTCAAAAAACAAAAGTGAATGCTTCGCCAAAGCAGAAAGGACTGCTGCAATGCTATCGTTGTTATTTTAAACCTTCAAGGTTTTAAAAACCTTGAAGGTTTCTCTAATATCATTCATCCACAAGGGCCCCTTTTTTTCATCAAAACACGTCTGCGTCCGTCAGCGAAAGCTGCGGGAGAGTGGAGAGCCTGTCGCAAGGTATCCCGTCCTCAAACAAAAGGGTAACCCAAAGGAATAGATTTTTGACCTTGCCGGAGCATGTTTCAACTTTCCGTTTACAAGTCTTAACCTTACATCAAAACTCAGGTTAAATTATTCTCACTTTCGGTGATTTAGCTCTTTGAATGCGAGGAACTTGATGTTACCTTTACATCCTGTTTCGGGAAATCACCATAAATTAAACCCCGGAAACTTATCCTATGAAGAGTATTCGGAATTTCTGTATCATCGCTCATATTGATCACGGTAAAAGCACCCTTGCAGACAGGCTCTTAGAGTTTACCCGGACGGTTACCGAAAGAGATATGCAGGCTCAGCTTCTGGATGATATGGATCTTGAGCGAGAGAGGGGAATCACGATCAAAAGCCATGCGATTCAGATGGATTATGAGCTAAATGGTGAGAAATACATCCTGAATCTTATTGATACGCCGGGACACGTTGATTTTTCGTATGAAGTGTCAAGATCAATTGTTGCGTGCGAGGGAGCTTTGTTAGTTGTTGATGCTGCCCAGGGGGTTGAAGCACAAACCATTTCGAACCTATATTTGGCTTTAGATCATGATTTGGAAATAATTCCGGTACTTAATAAAATAGATCTTCCCGGAGCGATGCCGGAGGAGGTCTCTGATCAAATCACTGATTTAATCGGTTGCGAAAAGGAAGACATCATCCATGCCAGTGCTAAAGAGGGAATAGGAATAACCGATATTTTAGAAGCGATCGTTGCTCGAATTAATGCCCCGAAAGGTGATGCTACGGAGCCTTTACAGGCAATGATCTTTGATTCTGTGTTTAATCCTTATCGTGGAATTGAGGTCTTCTTCCGTGTTTTTAACGGGACGTTGAATAAAGGAGAGAAAGTAAAATTCGTAAATACAGGCAAAATTTACGAGGCGGATGAAATTGGTGTATTACGCCTTCAGCACGAGCCGAGAGATTCAATTTCATCAGGGAATGTAGGCTATTTGATTTCCGGTATCAAAGTTGCCAAAGAGGTTAAAGTAGGGGATACCATTACACATGTGGACAGACCTACACAGCTTCAGGTCAAAGGTTTTGAGGATGTAAAACCGATGGTTTTTGCAGGGATCTATCCGGTGGAGACAAGTGAGTTTGAAGAATTAAGAGCTTCAATGGAAAAGCTACAGTTGAATGATGCTTCTTTAATTTGGGAACCGGAAACCTCAGCGGCTCTCGGGTTTGGTTTTAGATGCGGTTTCCTTGGAATGCTCCACATGGAAATTGTACAGGAAAGGCTGGAACGCGAATTTGGAATGACGGTTATTACCACCGTTCCCTTAGTTCAGTTTCATGCAATTAATACGGACGGTTCTATCCTTCACATAAGTGCTCCCTCAGAACTTCCGGAGTCTAATTTGATTAGCCACATTGAAGAGCCCTTTATAAGGGCGCAGATTATTTCGAAGGCAGCATTCATTGGGCCAATCATTAATCTTTGTATTGATAAAAGGGGAGAGATTAAGAATCAGGTTTATTTGACCGCTGATCGTGTAGAACTGACATTTGAAATTCCTTTGGCAGAAATTGTATTTGATTTCTTCGATAAACTTAAAACAATATCAAGAGGCTATGCTTCGCTTGATTATGAATTAATTGGATATCGTCAATCATATATGGTGAAGTTGGATATCATGCTCAATGGAGATAAAGTAGATGCACTATCCGCAATCGTACATAAAGATAAAGCGTATGAATGGGGAAAGAGGTTATGTGAAAAATTACGTGAACTGATTCCGAGACAGATGTTTGAAATTGCTGTTCAAGCGTCTATTGGTACCAAAATCATTGCCAGAGAAACAGTGAAGGCAATGCGGAAGAACGTATTGGCGAAATGCTATGGGGGGGATATTTCTCGTAAAAGAAAACTTCTCGAAAAGCAGAAAAAAGGAAAGAAACGAATGCGTCAGGTTGGAAACGTGGAGGTTCCTCAGGAGGCATTCATGGCCGTGTTAAAACTTGATTAGATCATGCCTGCGATTCTTGACGGAAGAAAGATTTCTAAAGATATAAAGGGTGAGATAGCTCAAAAAGTAACCTCAATCAAAGCGGAAGGGAAGAGAGTGCCTCATCTGGCCATCATTATTGTTGGAGATGATGTAGCAAGTCATACCTACGTAAACGGAAAGATCAACGCCTGCAAAGAGGTTGGTTTTGATTTTACTTTAATGCACTTCGCAAGTACTGTTTCTGAGAAGAAGCTCATCAAGCATATTGAGCAGTTCAATGAAGACGAGGATATTGACGGTTTTATCGTTCAAATTCCACTGCCGGAACACATCTCTGTTGAACGCATAACAGAAAGCATTTCTCCATGGAAGGATGTAGATGGATTTACCAATCAAAATTTCGGAAGCATTGTTTCCCGGAATCAACGACTGCTTCCGGCTACTCCATTCGGTGTAATGGAATTAATCAGGAGATATGAAATTCAAACGGAAGGAAAAAATTGTGTGGTAGTGGGAGCATCAAGAATCGCCGGTGCACCTTTGAGTTTAATGTTGCTGCAAGATGGCGGAGCCACCGTTACCGTCTGTCATAAACTGACCGAAAATTTAGCCGGTCACACCAAAAAGGCTGACATTTTAGTGGTAGCAGTCGGAAAGCCCGGATTGATCACTAAAGAGATGGTGAAGGAGGGGGCTGTGATCATTGACATAGGCATCACAAGAGTAGAGGATACTTCCAGAAAGTCCGGATTTAGACTTGTCGGAGATGTAGTATATGATACAGTGGCTCCAATTGCCGGCTATATTACGCCTGTACCCGGAGGGGTTGGGCCAATGACCATTGTCTCCCTTCTTTTAAATACACTTAAAGCATACGGAGTAAAAAATGCGTGATCCGGAGTTGTTACCGGTCATGGAGTCTTTTTATACCATTCAGGGGGAAGGATATTATTCCGGTACGCCTGCTTATTTTATACGTTTGGGTGGATGTGACGTGGGATGTCACTGGTGTGATGTAAAAGAATCATGGGATGCTTCACAATTTGAATGGCATCACATCAACGATATGGTAAAGAAAGTGAGGGCTTCCGGTGCCAGACTTGCCGTGATTACCGGCGGGGAACCTTTGATGTATGACTTATCGGGATTAACCCAACTACTCAAATCTTTTGGAATTCAAACCAATATAGAAACCTCGGGGGCTTACAAACTCTCCGGTACTTGGGATTGGATCTGCTTTTCGCCAAAGAAGTTCAAAGCACCATTGCAGGAGTTTTATGATCGTGCAAATGAACTGAAGGTGGTAGTTTATAACAAGCGTGATTTTAAATGGGCAGAAGAACATGCCGCTGAAATGAAACCGGGAACCCTATTATATCTTCAACCTGAATGGTCAAAAGCAAAAGAAGTGACACCTTTGATCGTTGATCATCTCAAGAAGAATCCAAAATGGAAGATATCACTCCAAACACACAAATACATCCAAATTCCTTGAGGCTGATTTTCAGCCTGTTTTTATTAATAACTTCTTTTCTTGTCTTTTCTCAAAAATTTTCCACCTCTAACAAGAAAGCGATTAAGCTTTACGAAAAAGCAGATAAAAAATACAAAGAAAGAGATTTTCAGACAGCAATGCTACTCTTGGAAAAAGGAGGAGAACTGGATCATACCTTTTCCGAAGCGTTCATTAGAATGGGAAGCATCTACAATACACTTGGTCAGATAGATTCTGCTTATTCAAAGTTTGGACAATATCTTAAAGTATCATCAAACCCTGTCCTGTCCGTTTTAGAAAAGATGGCCTTTATGGCTTTTGACAGGGGAGATTACAACCGATCAATTGATTACCTGGAAAAGTTTTTAAAAAGCGTACCTGAAAAAAGAATAGAAAGGGAAATTCAGCTTCTTTTAAAAAGTCAGGATTTCGCATTAAGTCAGGTAAACAATCCGGATACCATCAAAATTGTAGAACTGCCAATTGAAGTAAACTCATTTGGTCTACAGTATTTACCAACAATGACTGTGGATCAGGAGACGCTCATCTATACGAAGCGTGATTTTGCAGCGGATGACGAAGATATTGTAGTAAGTCATAAGTCTGACGGAAAGTGGTCTAAGGCTGCATCCGTATCACCAAAAATAAATACACCACTTAATGAAGGTGCAAGTACCGTATCCGCTGATGGCCGTATAATGATATTTACTGCGTGTGATCGTCGAGACTCCTTTGGCAGTTGTGATTTATTTATTACCAGGAAAACCGGTAACAATTGGTCTAAACCCGAGAATTTGGGGAAGGCTGTAAATTCAAAATACTGGGAATCCCAACCCTCACTATCCGCCGACGGAAAAACGTTGTATTTTGTTTCAAACCGACCCGGAGGGTATGGCGGAAGAGATATCTGGTTCACTGAAAAAAAGGAGGGCCAATGGGATAAACCCAAAAATCTCGGATCGGTAATTAATACTTTCAAAGATGAGACCACTCCGTTCATTCATTTTAATGGAGAATCACTCTTCTTTTCTTCTGACGGGTATCCGGGAATGGGAGGATTTGATCTTTTTCAGACGGTAAAAAAAGAGACCTCTTGGTCGCAGCCCGCTAACCTTGGGTACCCGATTAACAGTTTTAGAGATGAGGTAGCTCTTTTAGTGAGTTCAGATGCCACGAAAGGACTATTTGCCAGGGAGAGACAAAAAGAAAGAGAGATTCTTGACAGCAAGATCGTGAGCTTCACAATACCGGCTTCCATTCAACCTGCAAAATCTTCTTACATCAAAGGCATTGTGATCAGTGAGAAAGAAAAATCCCCTCTTAAAGCATCCATTCAGGTGTATGATTTACACAGTGCTGAAGTTCTCTACGAGAATAATTCGGATTCTTTGACCGGTGAATTTTACATGGTGCTGCCTGTCAATAAGCAGCTTGGGGGATATGTGAAGAAAAAAGGATACTTATACAAAGATTTTAGCTTCACGACAGATAATAAAGAATTGGATTCTTTGATTATTCAGCTCTCTTCTGTAGAAGCGGGGAAAAGTCTGATTCTTAGAAATATCTACTTCGAAACAAATTCTTATAGTTTGGATAAAAAATCAAAAGTCGAAATAGAAAACGCCGTATCGCTGTTAAAAGAAAATCCAAATATCAATTTTATGATAGAAGGCCATACCGACGATATAGGTGGAACTGCCTATAACCTGGACTTATCCGAGAAAAGAGCCGAAGAAGTATATAGAAATATAATTAACAAAGGGATCAGTGAAAGCCGTTTAAAATACGAGGGTTTTGGTGCTTCCAGTCCAATATTTCCAAATAATTCAGAGATAAACCGAAAATTTAATCGAAGAATCGAATTTCGTGTCATGCAAGCAAAGCATTGAAAAAATTGTAACTTTTTTAATCTTAAAACATCATTACCTTTGAAATATGATTTTAATTATTTAACAACAATTAACAAGTTAGTATGAAGAGAATTTTACTACTAAGTTTTGTGTTTATTACTACCCTTCTTTTTGGAGTGATGGCACAAAGAACCGTATCGGGTAAGATCACCGATGATACGGGAGATCCCTTACCGGGAGTGAACGTTGTGATAAAAGGCACAACGACAGGTACCCAAACGGATTTGGATGGGAATTACCGACTTACCTTGGCTGACGCGGGGGGGGGGGGTAATCCTTGTCTTTTCCTATGTGGGTTTTGAAACGCAGGAAGTTGAGGTAGGTTCCAGGACTACCATCGACATTTCGATGGGCGGAGCGGTGGAACTACAGGAGGTAATTGTTACCGCCTACGGAACAAGTAATAGAAAGGATTTTACCGGTTCTGCGTCATCGATATCTGCGGAGGATTTTAAGCTTAGACCGGTAACCAACCCGATTGCGGCGATTGAAGGCAATGCCACTGGAGTTCAATTTATAAACAACTCCGGTGCTCCTGGTTCATCTCCGAAAATAGTGATCCGTGGAGTTGGCACGCTTAATGGAGGATCTACAACACGTGCGAACGGAGTCCCAGCCACACAAGGTGACCCTCTTTATATTGTTGACGGTGTTCAGTTCTCAGGCACATTGTCCCTTATTAATCAGGATGATATTGAATCCTTCACCGTGTTGAAAGACGCAGCATCAACTTCCTTATATGGATCGCGTGCAGCCAATGGCGTAGTCATTATTACAACGAAGGGCGGCAGAAAAGGACAGCCCATTCAGGTGAATCTCTCATCTCAATTCGGCTGGATGTCTCCGGCGATAGATCAGTATGAAGCAACCAATCCGCAACAGTACTATGAAGTAATGTGGGAGGCGTATAAGAATAACTTAGCAACGAACGAGCCCACCTTTCAAAGTCCTGCCGATACAGCTTCAAAAATAATCTTTAACAGACTAGGATATAACCCTTTTAATGTGCCAAATGACCAAATTGTGGACAACACAGGTAAGATAAACCCTAATGCCCAGGTGCGGTATCCCGGCTTAGATTGGTTTGATGCTATTCAAAGGCAAGGTTATCGGCAAAACCATACGTTGAGCATATCGGGGGGCGGTGAAAACACCTCTTTGTTCTTTTCTACGGGCTACCTGAAAGAAGAGGGATATATTATAGAAAGTGAATTTGAAAGGCTGACTACTCGACTGAGAGTTGATTTTGAAGCTAATGATTGGTTGACCCTTGGTTCTAATGTCAATCTATCTTTGTCTGATCAAGGTGGTGTAGGCGGTGCTGGTAGTGGAAACATCGTGAACCCTTTTGGATTTGCAAAAGATATAGGGTCCATTTATCCCGTTTGGGTGGTAGATAATGAGTCCGGCAATTTTGCTTTGGATGCTCAAGGCAAAAGGCTATTTGACCGAGGTGAGGGCTACAGAGAGTTTGGCATATCTCCTCGACCCTTCAATCCTAGGCGACATGCCATAGAGGAAGCCATACTGAACGATATATTTGATAGAGAAAACGGATATGGAGCAAGAAACTATTTAGATTTCAGTGTTCCATGGGTTGAAGGTCTTAAGGCAAAGATAACCTATGCCAGGGACTATCAAGAACGAACGCTTAAGGACTATGAGAATGCTGAGGTCGGGGATGGGAATCCGAATCCGAATGCCAGATATGCAGAAACCAAGTCTCGCAGGATTGTTGAGAATTTCAACCAAATCATCTCCTATCAGAGAACATTCAGTGATGACCATAATTTTGATGTAACATTGGGCCATGAGGCGTTCAAGCAAAATTTCTCAACTAACGAAACTTTTGCTGATACTCAATCAGCTGAAGGTATTTTTGAATTTGATAATTTTTCAAGTCCTATAAGTATAGAGGGATCTACCTTTGAAAAGACACTTGAGGGATATTTTGCCCGGTTGAACTACAATTACAAGAGTAAATACTATCTATCCCTATCGGGCAGGAGAGATGGTAGTTCTGTATTTGATAGTGATGTGCGTTGGGGTAACTTCTATTCTGTGGGAGGTTCTTACAGGATTAGTGAGGAAGCGTTCATGAGTAATGTTAGCATTATTGATGATCTAAAACTTAGGGCTTCATACGGTGAGGTTGGGAATGATGATTTGAATGATTTTTATATTTCTCAGGCTCGGTATCAGATAATTTCGTTTGCTGGAAATCCTGCAATAAACCTATCTGATTTAGGCAATAAATTATTAACCTGGAAAACCATAGAAAATTTTGACTTGGCCTTGGAATTCTCACTTTTCAATAATCGAATGGATGGTACTGTAGAATATTATAAGCGTAATTCTACAGATTTACTTTATAATGTTCCAATTGCACTGTCGAATGGTCTGAATGAATTTCCGGATAATGTAGCTGATATGCGTAACGATGGGTTTGAAATATCTTTGACGGGACGTATTTTACGAAATCCACAGGGATTAAACTGGGATTTGACTGCTCTTGCTACTACGTTGAATAACGAGATTACCAGTATCCCTGCACCATTCCAAAATGGCTCCAAAAGATGGGATGTAGGTCGTTCAAGATATGATTTCTACATTTATCATACTGCGGGTGTAGATCCTGAGACTGGAGATCAACTGTATTATGTTTTTGAAGATGATTCTGAAACGGGTAATAGTGTTCCGGTACTAGACGAGGAAGGGAATCAAACAACCACTAACGATTGGACGGATACGGAAAGAGCCTTCACAGGAGACAGTTCCATTCCTGATCTAATCGGATCAATAACGAATCGGGTCAGTTACAAAGGATTATCTCTAAGTGTATTGTTTGCTTTTTCAAAAGGAGGAAAAGTTCTGGATAATGGCTATTCAGCTATGATGGGCAGTGGGGAACTTGGAGTATCGCATCATGTTGATCAGTTAAGAGCATGGAAAAAGCCGAGTGACATTACCAGTGTCCCGCGATTGGAAAACGGAAATGATGAACAGGTTCAGGCTCAATCCACACGGTTCCTGACCGACGCATCATGGATGGCTTTACGAAATGTAAACCTTTCCTATGCCTTCAATCGCAATATTATTGATAACTTGGGTTTAAATAATTTGAGTGTATTTGTTTCAGGGGAAAACCTCTGGTTTAGTGCTGAAAGACAAGGATTAAATCCTCAATATAACCTTGCAGGGACCGGATCTGGGAATGATTATAATCCGAATAAGGTATTTTCAGTTGGCTTAAACGTTGGATTTTAAGATTTAAAGAATAAAAAAATGAAACGAAAAATTATATATTTATTAATGCCGTGTTTATTGCTGTTAAGTACGAGTTGTAATGAAGAATTTCTTGAGCAAACGCCTACGGACGCGATTTCAGCAAATGATGCTTTAGCGACTCCCGCTAATATGAGATTGGTTATCAGTGGTCTTCATCGTTTGTTGTGTGCCCAGAATGGGACTCTTCTGCCGGGAGGGTCAAATTCCCGTGCAGGTGAACACTTTTGGCTATCCATGGATGATGCGTTGGTAGGAAACGTGATTCACTCCGCACCCGGCAATGGTTGGTTGAGGAGCGAATTACAATGGAATACACATACTGTTCCTACGTCATTATCAAATCAACAGATGTGGTACCAGCGTTATCACATCATTGCAAGCACGAGTGCCATCATTAACCAGGTAGAGGATGCAGAGACACCGGTAGATGAGGAGTTGGCTGATATCTTGGGGCAGGCATATGCATATCGTGCTTATGCTTACTATCAACTAATCACACATTATGCTAAGGGATATATCATTGGTACTCCGGAATCGGACCTGGGAGTTCCATTGCAAACTGGATCAGAGCCTCCGTTTACTAGCGGGCCAAGAGCGACTGTACAGGAGATTTATGACTTGATGGAGACTGACATCGATAAAGCTATCACTTTCTTTGGTGAAGCTAAAGCTCGTTGTGCGGGTTCCACATTCTGTAAGTCCGATCTTAATGTAAATGTAGCACATGGTATCAAAGCAAGGATTGCGTTGTCTAGTGGTGATTGGGCGACTGCTGTGTCCTCCGCTATCAATGCAAGAGAAGGGTTTCCTTTGATGAACGAAGTTCAATGGAAATCAGGTTTTAATACACTTGACCTACCTGAGGTGATCTGGGGTAGTAATGTGATTGATACTGAAACGGTTTTCTTTACATCTTATTTTTATTACATATCTAACACATTTAATGGAAGTCAGAACAGGGGTAATCCTAAGATTTTCAATGCTGAGATTTATAATCGGATACCTGATACAGATTTTCGTAAAGATGTGGTATTGCCGTTAGCACCTAATACTAACCCGTCTGCTAATAATAGTAAGGGAGGAAGTGTGGCATCAGATCCTAATTATAATGATCAGGACAGGTTTGATTTTGTTGCGGATTCTATTAGGGGTGTCTATGGTACTGTCAAATCGTTTAATCTCCACCCCTATATGCATTATAAAATGAAGAATAAAAAACCGGGGTCCATAGACCCGGATGATATCATTCTTATGCGATCTGCGGAGATGTACCTGATTGAAGCCGAGGCTAAAGCAATGCAGAATGATATATCCGGAGCACAGGGGGCACTACAGGCTTTAGTTGAAACAAGAAATTCTGCATACGATGCTGCCGCATTCGCTACTGTAAATGCACTAATGGATGAGATTAAATTCCAATGGTATGTGGAAATGTTTGGAGAAGGGTTTGGCTATGAAAACCATATCAGATGGGATGAGCCTCTTGATTTGACTGATTCCGGTGCTGATCCTGCCTATTATAGTGATGGTTTCCAACAGGACCGTCCATCAGTTAATGATAAATGGATCTGGAAAATTCCTCAAGATGAAATTGATGCGAATCCAAATCTTACAGGGGCGAATCAGAACTAGAATAATTAGCAGGTAATTACACTGGTTTTTATTAAAAAAGGGGCATTTTGTCCCTTTTTTTATTTGAGAAGTAAAATGTCTACCTCTAACATTGAAATCAATTACTCTACGGGATGAATAGTTTAAATAATCCAACCAATGCTGCAAGCTGGCCTATCCAAAAGATAAACATCCATTTGATCAGGTCAGCACGTGTGCGCTCTATTTTTTGAGCCTGTTGTTCTATCTTCTCAATAAGTTCAACCTTGTCATCTTTTGTCAGGAAGACATCTTTTCTTTTCAGAAACTCATCCTCAACTTGTTCCGTTATTTTCCGGTCTGTTGCATTGATTTCAAAGATCACCGCACGGGCATTCTCGTCGCTCAACTTAAATTTAGATTTCAATAAATCAAAAGCCTTTAATTCGGAGATGATCATTTAGTTTATAATTTCTGTTTCACTTTGAAATGTAAAGAAAAATCTTTTTTCTGATATTTAAATCCCGATTTTATTTTTGTGTACATGATAATGGTTTACTGCAAAGAACAGTTTAATGCTGCAAAAAAGCCTTGAATCCGAAGTGGTCATCAGAAAAGAATCATGAAATATTTGGAGGGTGTGCAAATGAGAACCGGCATGGTCATAATTCTGAACTGATTGTCACTGTTAGATGATTTTTGTTAAGAATTGGGATCGGAAAATAGAAAGCACGGCATTTATGCCTTAGAAGCATCAGAAAGCTCTTCAATATTTGGAATAGACTGTATGCCGCTCTACCATTACAGGTGGGGTTGGATAAAGACACGGCAACATTTATCAAAGGATCAATAAGTAATGTTAAAACCGGCTTTACGAAACCGGTTTCATGAAATCAATTGTGGAGCAATCCACTTTCGCCTTCAGGGCGTGAAGGATATTATACAGGCCAAAGAAGGTTCTGTTGAAGTAAACAAAGTGCCTTGAACCCCTTGCCTGAAGACGATTCATTTCGGGATCCTTCGATATCTGATCTCCTTTCGTATAGATTTCATTGAAAAAGGTTTCATTACTGAAGTCAAATATTCCTTCGTTGAAAGGCCTGGACAAAAGTCGGATCAGTTCAGTAAACATTTCTGATATGATGGCTGCATCTTTTTCCGTGTCATCAGGACGGATGATTTCCAGTTCCCTGAATAGCTCATCCGTTCTCTTCTTATTATCAAGGACTTCATGACCTGTCAGTTCGAAGTATGCTCCGTAAAAATCATCAGGGATATGTTTGATGCACCCGAAGTCAATGACACCCAGATCGTTCTTTTCATCTATGATGAAGTTACCGGGATGTGGGTCTGCGTGCATCATTTTAAGGACGTGCATTTGATACATGTAAAAATTCCAGAGAATTTGCCCTATCCGATCGCTGTCTTCTTGCTTTTGCTCCCGCTTCATCCAGGCTCCGACGGGTTCACCCTGCAACCAACTCATGGTCAGAATCTGCGGTGCACAAAGTTCAGGGTAATACTCCGGGAAAAATATCCCGTTTATGGTTTTACATTTCTCGGCGAACTCCATGGATTGCTTCAATTCAAGGGAATAGTCTGCCTCTTCCAGTAGCTTTTCCTCTACTTCTTTCATATAAGGTTCTACTTCTTTCCCTTTAACATTCATGAGCCTTAAGGCGAACGGCTTGGCCAGCTTCAAATCACTTTTGATGCTGTCGGCAACACCCGGGTACTGGACTTTTACAGCCAGTTGTTTACCGTCTTTCTCAGCTTTGTGAACCTGTCCCATGGAAGCAGCATTCGACGCTTTCTTTGAGAATGATTCAAAAATCTCACCCGGCTCTTTTCCTAAATTAGCTTTGAAAGTCTTCTTTACAAGCGGAAAAGAAAGGGGAGGAGCACTGTACTGTGCCATTGCGAATTTGTCGGAATAGGCTTTGGGGAGCATATTTTGATCCATACTCAGAAACTGAGCCATTTTTAGCGCACTTCCTTTTAATTCACTCAGTGAGTTATAAATGTCTTTTGCATTGTCATTGTCAAGAGCTTCTTTGTCAAACCTGCCGTTGAGGGCTGCTTTTCCGTAGGCTTTGGCATAATTCACGCCAACTTTAGCACCTGTGGTGACAAATTTACCTGCCCGCCTGACCTTACTGATTGGGATGCGATCAAGTTCTTTTGCCATTAGGTAGCAGCTTTGGAAAAGCCCATTTTCCGGAGGAAGAATTTGCTCAGGTCAAAAAATGAATCTACAGCGGGAAGCTCGCCAATATCGAAAACTGTTCGGGTGGACTTTTCAATAAAGAGGTCTGTGTCTTTACTCTCGCCGGAATCGTCTTTTACCCAAAACAGCAGCAAAGCTATTGTATGGGAAGAGAGTACCCTTTTGTACGCTGATTGCGTTGTTTCCTTTATGTTATCCGGAAGGAATTTGAAGTGCTTAGCCCAGTTGATAGCATCTGATCGGGTGATGACTTTTTGGGCAGCTCTTAACTCTTTTGGCAGCTCGTGTGGCTTTTTCCCTTCCAGTTTGTGCAAAATGTAGGACCTGTCCGGCCTGATGAGCTCAAGCATAGTATATAAAAAGGAAAGATGTTTCTCCCTGCCGTCCATTTCTTCAAAGTCAGGATCTTTGAGAATGATCGTTAAGGTCTTACGGTAATAATCTTCCCAGATGGAAGTCTCAATATTTTTCAGTGAACCGAAATGCCGGTAAAACGCTTCGTCATCAATTCCCAGAAACTTAGTGAAAACTCGTACTGTCTCCGGTCCTTTTCCGTGATTTAAAAGGTAGTCCTGATACCCTTTCTGAATTGCATTTTTTGTTACTGTCTTCTTCGCCATATCATAATTTTGCTGTTATAATACACTTTAACCATAAAGAGACAGTAAAAGTTTTCAAAAGATGTGTCTGTTGCATTTTGAAGGAAACGGGAGCCCGGATTGCAGGTTTTTTTGGAGATTCATAAACCTCTAAATCAATGTATTATGCTTAAAAAACTCGTTTTAAGCGAAGACTTCTTCCTTCCTCGGAGACCCCTCCGGCAAGCTGCTAAACAATTCCAAGACAAAAATTTCTCAAAAAAAAAGAAAAAAATCATACGATTTATATGACCATTCAAAAAAATGATATAATATTGCATTTCATACCAACTAAAATAATGAGTTATGAGCACGTTAAATAAAAAAAGATCAAAAGACATCATGAACACAGAGAAAACGTCACACACGCTG
>JACONI010000114.1:0-22282 GCA_014323825.1 Ekhidna sp.
CTTCGTTTCAAAGTCCGGGGAACTGTTGATTTGCAATCGGTCTCCGTCAATGGTAAAGGCACCGTTATCCGTATCTCCCGGGCCCGCTGCCAACCGGTAGATAAAGCTATCACCTGTATCGGGGTCGGTGGTCGTGAAAGTGCCGACAACAGTGTTGGCTGTGACGTTTTCATTGATGCTCTTGTTATTAAGTTCAATTTCCGTGGGAGCTTCGTTTACATCGGTAACCGTAACGGTAATGGTCTGCGAAACTCCCTCGTTCACTCCGTCGCTCACTGTTACTTCCACTTCATAAATGTTGTTACCGGCAGCACTGCCCATGGCTTCAAAATCCGGGGCCGTTTGAAAAGTTAAAGCCCCGGTATCACCAATGCTGAAACTGTCTTCGTCTGCACCCCCGCTGACGGAGTAGCTGAACGTTTCACTGTCACTGTCATCGTCGACACTAACATCCAGTACTGCGGTGGTGTTCTCCGGGACGGATTTACTACTGCCCGAAGTAAATACGGGGACTCGATCATTGAGGTAGAGCTTGGAAATTTCTTCGCGTTCATCATTGATCTGTCCGGTGATAAGCACATCCTGATCCCCATCCCTGTCCACATCCGCAAAGGCGATGGAACTATTATTAACCCCCATAAAGGGTGTCGCTGCTTTCAGGGTAAAGCCTCCCAACCCGTCATTGAGGTAGAGGTTGGCAATTCTTTTGCTGACATCATTGTCCCATCCTGTGATAAGCACATCGGGGCCGTTTTCCCCGTCCACATCCGCAAAGGCGATGGAACCTTCACTAACCCTCGCAAAGGGTGTGTTCACTTTCTCAGTGAAACTACCGCTCCCGTCGTTGAGGTAGAGGTTGGAAATCCTTTCGCTGCCATTAATCCCCGTGATGAGTACATCCTGATACGTGTCCCCGTTCACATCCGCAAAGGCGATGGAACTAAATTCAACCCCTGTAAAGGGCGTTTCCGCTTTTTCCGTGAAGTTACTCGACCCGTCATTGAGATAAAGTTTGGCAATTCTTTCGCTGCCGGTATTTCCCGTGATGAGCACATCGGGGCCTTTCTCCCCGTCCACATCCGCAAAGGCGATGGAACTACGATCAACCCCCGCAAAGGGTGTCGCTGCTTTCAGAGTAAAGCCTCCCGACCCGTCGTTGAGGTAGAGGTTGGCATGTCCTGATCCCGTGATGAGTACATCCTGATACGTGTCCCCGTTCACATCCGCAAAGGCGATGGAACTCCTACTGACCCCTGCAAAGGTCGTTTCTTGCAGGGTAAAGCCTCCCAACCCGTCGTTGAGGTAGAGGTTGGCATATCCTGATCCCGTGATAAGCACATCGGGGCCGTTTTCCCCGTTCACATCCGCAAAGGCGATGGAACCGTCACTAACCCCCTCAAAGGGTGTCGCTGCTTTCAGAGTAAAGCCTCCCGACCCGTCGTTGAGGTAGAGATCGGCAATCCTTTAGTCGCCAGCAAACCCCGTGATGAGCACATCCTGATACATGTCCCCGTTCACATCCGCAAAGGCGATGGAACTACCCCTAACCCCCGAAAAGTTCACTCCCATTGTCTTCTCCGTGAAAGTAAACTGGGCGGAGGCTGTGCTACAGACCAGACATAGTACCAGGCCGGCTAAAATCAAACAAAGCCTCATTGAATGAATGTTTTGCTTTGTTATGGTAAATTTATTAAGCATAAAGATAAAATTTAGATTTATAAAATTGATTACATTAAACACTTACACTTTTTGTATGATGTTATTGAGCAAATAAATGTTTAATTTTTTAAACATACAAAAATTATTTAATTTTTTTTTAAATCTTCTTTAAACCTTCAAGGTGTTGGGAAACCTTGAAGGTTGTTGCAGTGCTGTCGTCTCGTTAGTTAAACCTTCAAGGTGTTGAGAAACCTTGGAGGTTTTTTTGGGGTGCTGTGGTCTCGTTGGTTAAACCTCCAAGGTGTTGAGAAACCTTGGAGGTTTTTTTGGGGTGCTGTGGTCTTGAACAGGATTTACTTGATTTTGGGATGGACAGGATTTTTATGGTAAACCTCTCTACGAGTGGGGTTGGTAAATTTACCTTTATATTCTTCTCCCGCTGATGGCGCTGATGGGCGCAGAGGTTATTTTTGAGCGTTGAGGGGTTATTTTTTTTTCCATCCGGAGGTTGTTTTTGCTTTGGCGAAGCATTCACTTTTGGAAAGGTGGAAAGTTTCCTGTCAGAGAGCTGATCTTCCTCATCGCTTTCACCACTGTACGTTTTAAATAAAAACAATTATCATTACATGAGGATACTAAGCAGGGTTAAGTAACAATACCCAAGATTTATTTGACTTTCAGGAGTGCTCCTGATTTTATTCACCGGATTTTTATTGTAAACCCTATCTAGGTGTCGTTTGTAACTACATTCGGCTGCTTACTTTTTGCCAAATACCAAACATTAAAAACCCTGTTGCAGTCCCCGTAACATTAGCGATTGCATCATACCATTCAAAATGTCGGTACTCAAAGAAATAGTGCTGCAAAAGTTCCATAAGCATACCGTAGCTGCCCGAGGCGAGAAACACCATGAATGCGACTTTTTTATTGAAGTTGCCTGTCTTATGAAAAGCAAAGAGAAATGATAAAGTAAGCACCAGGTAAGCAAAAGCGTGTTCTACTTTATCAAAGTTGCTCACCCCTTCTGACTGAGCGGGGCCGGTTAAAAAAGTAGAAAGCATAAAGATGCCGATAGTTACTGCAATTGCCGGTGTAAACCACCAATGGGAATGCTTCATTAAACACTAATTTTTAAAACCGTCTGAAAATCTGTTGTATCCGGTTTGTGATGAGTTAAAATTTCTTCATTCATGTGAATAAACCATAAGTCTTTGCCATTCGGTTCACTCCTGAATTTTTTTATTAATTACATACGTTTATAAATACTTTGCTCAATATAACGAGCAAAGAAAAATCGTTAGCGGATGCACAATTCTTTACCCTTCTATGATTTTTTAAAATTAACCTTCTTTGATATTAGAACAGGTATAGAACCCTCTGTTTTTTACTTCAGACAAAGATATTTTTCTATTTGAAAGGTAAGTGCTTTATTATTTCAGAAGAACTTTCTCCTATTTTTGTCTCCTCAATTATCGGTCATGAAAGATTTTGTAGAAGAATTGGAGTGGAGAGGGATGGTGCATAACATCATGCCGGGAACGCAAGAAGAGTTGAAAAAAGGATCAACTACCGCTTATATCGGTTTTGATCCAACCGCTGATTCCCTACACGTTGGCAGCATGGTTCAAATCATGACCCTTGTTCACTTTCAAAAGTGCGGGCATAAGCCGATTGCATTAGTAGGCGGTGCCACGGGGATGGTTGGTGACCCATCCGGAAAATCCGCTGAAAGAGCTTTGTTGGATGAGGAGACCCTCCACTACAATTTCTCATGTGTCAAAAAACAACTGGAACGTTTCCTTGATTTTGACGGGATAAACGCCGCAGAAATTGTCAATAATTATGATTGGTTTAGGGAGTTTAATTCTCTGGACTTTATTCGAGAGGTAGGCAAACACATCACTGTCAATTATATGATGGCGAAAGATTCCGTAAAATCGAGATTAGATTCCGGCCTTTCATTCACTGAATTTTCTTATCAATTGATACAGGGATATGATTTCTATTACCTGTGGAAACATAAAAACGTTAAGCTTCAGTTAGGAGGCGCTGATCAGTGGGGCAACATTGTCACGGGCACTGAACTTATCCGAAGAAAAGCACAGGGAACTGCTTTTGCAATGACAACGCCGCTGATTACCCGAGCAGACGGTTCAAAGTTCGGAAAGACGGAAGGGGAAAATATCTGGCTTGATCCCGAGAAAACATCCCCCTACAAGTTTTATCAATACTGGATCAACGCTTCGGATGAAGATGTGGAGCAATACATCCGGATTTTCAGCCTCAAAGGAAAAGAAGAGATTGAATCATTGATCATTGCACACAGAAAAGCTCCGCACCAAAGATTACTACAGCGAACCCTTGCAGAAGAGGTCACCGAAAGGGTCCATTCAAAGCATGACCTGGAGACGGCTGTTAAAGCAAGCTCCATCCTGTTTGGAAAGGCTGCCACAGAAGACCTTGCAAGCCTTGATGAAGAAACACTGATGCAGGTACTTGAGGGCATTCCACAAACAGAAGTACCTAATACTGTACTCGGATGTACGGATGCTTCTACCTTTCTCAGCAAAACAACCGGTAACCTCATTTTTAAATCCAAAGGGGAAGCAAGAAAAATGATACAGGGCGGCGGCGTTAGCATCAACAAATCAAAAGTTACTTCACCCGAAGAGATAATAAACCACGACCTTTTGCAGGGTAAGTACTTATTAGCTCAAAAAGGAAAGAAGAACTACTTCCTTATTAAGGTTATTTAGCTAGTATCGCATTTTGTGATACTAGACCGTTTTCATAAATCTTGCACCGTATGTGTGGTAATTTCATTGCTTTTCGTATAATCTTGATGTGAGTTCGGTGTAATTATACTCTTCCGAGGGGTAATAATTAGTTATTTTGTATGACAAAACTTCACTTTGAGAGACGACTTTTTCTCGGAAAAGTCATAGGCTATCCATGCTGAGAAAATGTTATTGAAGAAGTCTGCCTGACTTCTGTTCGGTGGTCGGGAGAGTGCATACTTTCACTTCTCCGGAGCCTCTTTTTGAAAAGGTATGGTTTTGGGAAATCAGGTACATCCCGGATAGCAGATTTAATTTTTTTTTGAAGATTAAAAACAGGCACAGTATTTGGGATTAATTTTAAGAAAACTTAATTAGCAATGAAAAAACTATATTTCTTTCTGACAATTATTTTCTCAGCATACGCAGGTCACACTCAAGGGATCTCAAGAATAGAAAAGATTTTAAACTTCAAACAAAAATGGACGGTGATGGACGTAAAAAGCAAGACTCCATATTTTGAAATTGGTGAGAATTTCACGATTCGTGTTGATGGAAAATTTTATCATGATAGAAACAACTACGCCAAGCTGGGCGGTGACTGGACACTAAATGGAAAAGAACTGATTCTAACTTATGATTCTTTTACGGAAGAAAGAAGAAAAATTCCTTATATTTATCAAATAAAAAAATGGGGGCAAAACGGTTTCCAGTTAAAATATCGAAACAGGTTCAATAAGAAAGAAAGAGTCTATTTGAAATAAAGAATTTCTCTAGGCAGGGGTTTGTCTATTCAAACCTTAGCGATTCAATAGGATCTAACTGAGAGGCTTTTCTTGCGGGTATATAACCTGAAATCAACCCTACCGCAATTCCTATCACAACAGCAACCATCATCCACAACCATGGAATAATAAAGTCAGCATTAAATAAGAGTGTTGAGGTGAGGTTTCCAATGATAATTCCTAAAATCATGCCCCCTACTCCTCCCATTTGACAGATCACAATGGCTTCTATCAAAAACTGCTGTCTGATTTTTTTAGGAGTGGCCCCCAGTGCCTTTCTTACCCCAATCTCTCTCGTTCTTTCAGTAACAGAAACAAGCATAATATTCATAAGACCAACGGATGCACCAAGTAAGGTAAGAAAACCGATTACAAATCCTCCAAGTTGAAGAGACTCTGTAATTGATCCTACTCTTTCAGCCAGCGACTTACTGGCCGTCAATTGAAATGAATCTTCTTCTCCCGGACGGTCTTGTCTTATCGCCCGCATTAAACCGCGAGCCATTGCCATCGCATTGTCCATCTGAGAGGGATCCGGAACCGACACAGCAACCTCATATCCAAAATTTCTCTCCGGTGAGACAATTCTTGCTGTTTGCATTGGGATAATGATTGTTCGGTCGATATTTGAATTTCCACTTGCCCCTCCCTGCTCTGCTATCGTACCAACTATTCTGAATTTTGCACCCAAAAGACCAATCTTCTCCCCTATCGGATTCTTATTTTTGAAAAGTTCATCAATAACCTGACTCCCCACCAACGCCACATAGTTCCCGTTTAGGCTTTCATTTGCTGAGAACGGCCTTCCTTGATCAACATCATAGCCATCAACAAGCAGGTAGTTCTCATCTCCTCCTCTCACTAACAAGTTGGGGTTGGTGACTTCTGACCCGTACTTTACTTCTGCCTGACTTGTAATAACTGTATAAATTGATACTACTCCGGGACCGTCATATTTTTCTTTGAATTGAAGTAACTGATTATAGGTGACTTTAGGATACGTTTTTTGCTTCACTCCATCCGAAGAACCCCTATTCGTTCGTATATCTTCAATATCGAATGTATTTGCTCCTAAGCTTGAAAAACTCTTATTGATTGAATTTTGGATACCGTCAACCGCTGTTAATATCCCTACCAAAGAAGTAATACCTATTGAAATCAAAAGGGCTGTGAGAATCGTACGAAGTTTGTTTGCTTTAATTGACTTTATACCCTCCTTGATATTTTCTTTCAGGTTCATTGACTTATTTTAGAAAACACACAAGTTTTAATTAACGTTGTACATACAAAAATGGCGTAATATGAGAGGAATATTGTTACTTCTTTTGTTAAATATCTACGTATCCGTGAATGCTGCCTACATCCACATTCCGATGGATGATACGCAGGCCAACCACCTGAAAGCTTATGGTATTGCGTACTGGATGCTTACAAAGGATATTAATGTAGATTGGATGCTGAATTACAAAGGCGGAAGCTTCATGGTCAAACACCATCAGCTGCTGGAAAATGAATGTATTATTCGCGGGGTTTCATACCGTGTCATTTCCGATGCGGAGGCAAATAATATCTTAAATCTAATTGCAAGCCCTTCCTCTAACATGGATGTGATGAAGCTTGAAAAGTATCCAAAAATTGCTGTTTATTCCCCAAAGAGTAAGCAGCCCTGGGATGATGCAGTAACGCTTGTTTTAACTTATGCTGAGATACCTTATGATGTCATATTTGATGACGAAATAATGGAGAATAAACTGCCTGCTTATGATTGGCTGCATCTGCATCATGAAGATTTCACGGGTCAGTACGGAAAATTTTACAGGGCTTACCATCATTTCCCTTGGTACCAGCAACAACAAAGAGAGTATGAAGAATCTGCAAGAAAACATGGATTCAATAAAGTTTCACATTTAAAACTTGCCATTGTTAAGAAGATTAAGGCTTATATAGCAAGCGGTGGCTTCCTTTTTGCTATGTGCTCTGCCACGGACACTTATGACATTGCGCTCTCTTCAGAAGGAATTGATATTGTGGAGAATATGTACGACGGTGATCCGGCTGATCCCGGAGCACAATCCAAGCTGGACTATTCCAAAACAATTGCTTTTGAAAACTTTATAATAGAGCGAGACCCGATGCGCTACGAATATTCAAATATTGATAATCAGGCAAATGAACGAGGGCTTGCAGAGCATAACGATTTCTTTACGCTATTTGAATTCTCGGCTAAATGGGATCCCATTCCTACCATGCTGACCCAAAATCATCAGCAAATCATCCACGGGTTTATGGGGCAGACTACCGGATTTAAGAAACAACTGGTAAAAGGCGACGTAGTGCTTTTAGGTGAAACGCCAAGCATACGAGAAGCGAAGTATATTCATGGAGTTTTAGGGAAAGGATTCTGGACGTTTTATGGCGGACATGACCCTGAAGACTACCAGCATTTCGTAAATGAACCCCCTACTGACCTAAACCTGCATCCAAACTCACCGGGATACCGATTAATATTGAATAACATCCTCTTTCCGGCTGCAAAGAAGAAGAAACAGAAGACCTAGGGGATGGTTGTAAAACTCATGGTCTGACACAAAAGATAATTTTAATATTTCAATCGCTTATTTTCGGCTTTCTAAATAGATTTGATTTTGCAATAAATAAAGCAAATTTATTCATTTTGAAAAGGTATTGTTGTAGAGCAGTCATCGTTTCTGCATAAACTTACTCATCCTAGTTCTTAGTTCTTTCATGCGAATGACACTCACCCATTTTTTGGGTCATTTGGTTTTTTGAACCTTTGTTCCCCGCTAAATGCTTCCGTTAATAATGGCTAATCATAACAATGTTAAAGGATTAATTTGAGAAACGCAACTTTTTGATTGAAAAGAAGGGTCGCAATTAGCAGCCACAGGGTGATAAGCGTGAATTTTAAAAGATAAATTGTTGAGATAATGATGTATCTTAGTTAAAATCACTTGTTTTATTATCCTCAATGGGGGAAATAAGCCCCGTTGATTCTTAAAATGATTGACCACAGTCCCATTGGTAATAATATTTCCCATATCCCAAAAATAAAATAGACGACATCACAATGAACCTGCCATGAATTGAATATATATATTCAGTAGAATATTAAACCTATCAGTAGCAATCGAAGCTATATTTAATGACTTAAAAGATCATCAGTTTTTTGAGTATTTACGTTTCATATAGTTTAAAAAAGAATTTTTACTGGATTCTAATGAACCTTTACGCATAATCTCAGCGACGTTCTCTTCTACTGAACAATAGCCATTGTCAAGAAGAGCAACAGTATCTGCTAATTGCTTTATGTGTGCGCTATTATGTGTGATTAACAAAATTCCATTTTCTTTTTTTTTGAGTTCCTTTAGAATGGAAATACATTTATCAATTGAAGATTCATCCATGTAATTAAATGGTTCATCTAACAAGATGTATTTTGGATTATGCGAAATTGTACATATAAATAATATCTTATGTCTAGTCCCTTCGGATAAATCTCTTATCAGGGTGCTGTCTTGAGAAGAGATATTGAGCATTTTTTTGTGAAATTCTATTCTCTGATAAAAATTATCAGGCTTGCCATAAAGGTCATGTATTAAATGAAAGTGGTCCGACACAGATATGTCTGTTGAGAAAAAGCCATTTTCTTTTAAAAAGAAACCAAAATTAAGTTTATATAAGTAGTCTTTCTTGTGAATAGTCTCACCGTCAATTTTTATTTCTCCTTTGAAAGGTACCAAGTCAGAAAGGACATTCATTAAAGATGTCTTCCCAGCACCATTTTCACCGACCAGACAAATAACAGCACCTTCTCTGATGTCTAATGAAACTGATTCTAATATTTTTTTAGAGCCATAGGATAATCTGATGTTGTTAAGACTTAACATCCAATCAAATTAGATGAGTTTGAAAAGTCATAATTTTATTCTTTTTAAATGATATAAGAGAAAGAGTAAATGTTGAAAAACAAAGCAAACCGATAATGATTAGATTCTCAACATACGAAATCAAAAATCTCAAAACAAAATAAGAAACGAATGCAATTATTATCCTGATTAAGTATCTTGAAATTATTTTACTAAATATAACCAACTTTCCATTAGAAATATAAGCACCGATAAAAGCTAAAATATTAAATGAAGTGAATGTTTTAATCATATTAACCGGTGACATTCTGAGAATAATAAGATTAATAGCTAACACCGTCATTATAACTAAATAATTAAGAACAAGAAGGGTGAAGTAATGTACCGGGTATGGTGCTGTTTTTTTGAGAAAATCCTTATATGTTAAATAAGAATTGAACATAAACCTTTCCGATAATAGAAAAAAACCAAAAACAGAAGGCTGTTGGCCGATCTTGTTACCGTAGCTTAGAATTAAAATTGTAAATACTAGATTGGGAAGTAGTTGTTTTTTAAAAACTTCATTAACTGCCAGTGGAAACATTCACTATTTAAAATTAAAAAAAAAGGCTAAGCCCGCAAATAAATTTAGAATAAACATCCCCATATTGTAAATATGATAATTAGATTGAAGATACATTAATATCTTATGCATATCAATTGTGTTTGTATTATAGTTGGTTATGTACAGTGCGATTAAGATCAATGCCAACAGTCGATTTTTCAATAAAGTTTTCCAATTAAACTGAATAATAACTTTACTTTTCGAGTGATTTTTAGTAAGTAATAATGTAATGAGCATTGCGAAGATGTAACCTAAAAATAAGCTCAAGACAAAATTACGGAAGCCTGGATTATTATTTTCTACATCAATTAGAAATGCCGATAAAAATGAAGAAATAAGTATTAGTAAAACTGGAGATAAAAGTAGACATACAAATGAAATTAATCTATTAGAAAATTTAGATACAGGAAATTGAGCTAAGTAGTCTGTCACTATTAATGGTATTTGAAAAGAGCTATATCGAGAGAGAGTATAATTAAAAATATAAGTTATGAATGGAAAGATTAAAGCATATATCATGAATTGATTTGTTTTAATCAGATCATAGATAATTGCAATTATTACCAATGGAGTTATTACTACTGTTGCATAAAAATCAACATGAAGTTTCGTCAACAAACCAGGCTGTATCTGAGACTTGCTTTGTTGATTAAAAAATGCTTTATATTGGAGGATGATTAGCTTAGTTTTCATTGATCGCAATTTTGAAAAAATTTTAGATCCCTTTGCAAAACTCGCTTTTCAGCCCGCTCTCTCGTTACTTAAAATTTAAAAACCTAATTGACATTCAGCAAAATGCAGTTTTAAAGCCTTGATCCAAGTTAAAAATTAAGTTTCACAAAGGATTCTATTAAAGCAAATCAGCAATCTTCTAATACTGATTTAACTGGGGATTCAGAGATTCAATCTCTCTTCTTTCTATCATCCCCAGAATACATCCGGCTCCGACTGCTACAAGAGCACCTCCCCACCCAAACATAGCACCATACTGAATTCCGCCCACCATCCACATCCCTATAATACCAGATGCACAACTCCCGCCTTTTACTTCCTCCATCTTTTTTAAACTCAGTTCTTTCATAAAATAAAAAATTTAAAATGTTTCACCTCACTTACCCGAAGCAAGGTTTGGGAACCATTCCCTTTAGCGGTTATCAACCTCTACATAAACTTACTCATCCCGGTTCTTAGTTCTTAATGCGAATGACACTCACCCGTTTTTTGGGTCATTTCGTTTTTTGAACCTTTGTTTTCGGCTAGATGCTTCCGTTAATAATCATTAGTTAGTAACAAGTCTAAAGGATTAATTTGAGAAACGCAACTTTTTGATTGAAAAGAATGATCGCAATTAGCAGCCAAAGTGTGATTAAGAATGAATTTTAAAAGATAAATAATTGGTAAAATAGCGTAATTAACCCAAGCCCATTGATCTTTTAGCTTCAAGAAGTCCTCCACTCTTTCTATGCTTAGTTGTTGGAAATGGTCTTTAAAAACAGAATCGGTTATAATGAAACTTTGCAGTAAAGAAGATACTACACTGGCGGTTAAAACAAGAACTGGGAATAAATATGACTTTTTCACTTTAAAATTTGCAGACTAACTCACAAATACTACAGACGTTCAACCATTCTAATCTAATTTTTGAAAATTTCAAAGTTATAAACTTTGGTTGCCAAGGTAAGTTCTAAAAATTCTTTGAATCAAGCTTATAGACTATTTATACCTGATTCATTGCCCCTTTCCTTACGAGTAGCAATACAATAGCAACAAAAGATGCCAAAACATATCCGGATATAAAGTAGGTCGCTGCCAAAAAAGAATCACCTGAAAACTTTGTGAATAATTGCAATAACTAAAACTGTACCTAAACATTATCACTATTACTGATCTATTATTTTACTAAAATCTGTTTTTAATAGATATAATTTAATCTCTTCCACAAAGTCAGTATTTAATTCAGAGATAGTGATTTTATCATCAACTAATTCTATCGAAATAGCATCTTTTGAGAAACTAATTGAATCTACAGTCGTGGGAGTCAGAAGTTGCTCTTTACCAAAAAGGTTCTTCTTTATAAGAAGAATATTATCATCTATCTGAATATAAGGAAATATCTTCCTTTTTTTTGAAAAAGTAAAAATCGTAAAAAAGGACATGATACTGCCAGAAACTAAATGCCAAACGGCATCATCTAAGTTTCCAGTGAAAAAATGGAATATGGATAAACCAAAGATGAGTGATAAAATAAAATAAAACATCATCTTAAATGATTGTGGGTGCAAACTAGTACCAGAAACTAAAATTGACTTATAAAGCATTTCTATTAAAATTTATAAAGAAGGGATAAAAATATCCCTTCAATGAATTATCGCATGGTAGGGCGTTGTACATTAGCAGAGGATTGCGCCTGGTAAGACCTTTCAGGTAAATCGTCTGCAATTTCTATTGCAGCACATACTAAAGTGGTAGCCGCTGCCGCATATCCAAGACCCGGAATTGCCCATGCCCCAAACATCATTGCAACAGACGCATAAGCACAGACTCCTCCCCCTTCAACTTTCTCCATTTTCTCTAAACTTAACTCTTTCATAATATAAAAAATTTAAAAATATTTGACCTCACTTACCCGAAGCGAGGTTTGGGAACTATTCCCGTTAGCGGTTATCAACTTCTGCATAAACTTACTCATCTCGGTTCCCGATTCCTAATGCGAATGACACTCACCCGTTTTTTGGGTCATTTCGTTTTTTGAACCTTTGTTCCCCGCTAAATGCTGCCGTTAATAATCGTTGACTAATAATGAGTCTAAAGGATTAATTTGAGAAACGCAAATTTTTTATAACTTCTAATAAAAAATATTTCCCGGCAGACATAGCCATGAAATATGGGAGTTGTGGTTGTATTCGTTTTGAAGTATCAAAACAAGTTTAGTCCGACTATTTCTACCCTTTTAATTAATCATTTGTAATAATGGCTATTCTATCTGAATAATTCATACCATTTTTGGGTGTTAGTTTAAAACTTAATACTGAATATGTGCGGCATCGTTTGCATCTTCAATTGTAAGGAAGATTACACCTCCGAATTAAGAGCTCAGGTCTTAGAACAGTCCGGGAAAATCAGACATAGAGGGCCTGACTGGTCCGGAGTATATGCTGGAGATAATGCATTAATAGCACACGAAAGGCTCGCTATAGTGGATCCTCAGTCCGGTGTTCAGCCACTATACTCTCCGGATAAAAAACAAATTCTTGCTGCAAATGGAGAAATTTACAATCACAGGCAGCTAAAAGAAAAGCTTCGAAGTAATTACCCGTTCAAGACCAAATCCGATTGTGAGATTATCCTTGCACTTTACAGGGAAGAGGGACCGGATTTTATAAAATCACTCAACGGAATTTTTGGATTTGCAATCTACGATGAAGAGACAAAAGATTATCTGATTGCCAGAGACCACATGGGAATTATTCCGCTTTATATGGGATGGGACGTAAAAGGGCAGTTATATGTTGCATCCGAACTGAAGGCACTTGAAAGTTATTGCAACAAAATCAAAGAGTTTCCTCCGGGACACCTTCTATCCTCAAAGCATGATGTTCCTGCAAAATGGTATCACCGACAGTGGACATCATTTGAAAGCCTAAACAAGACCAATGCTTCAACGATTCAATCCCTGAAGGAGGCTTTTGAGAAAGCGGTGCATCGTCAGCTCATGACCGACGTTCCGTATGGAGTATTACTGTCAGGAGGTTTGGACTCTTCCATTGTCTCCGCACTCGCTAAAAAATTTGCCGCTAAGCGAATAGAATCTGAAGATCAGGAAAGTGCCTGGTGGCCTTCCCTGCACTCTTTCGCAATCGGACTGGAAGGATCCCCCGACCTGAAAGCCGCAAAGAAAGTAGCAGACCATATCGGAACCATACACCACGAAGTAAATTTCACTATCCAGGAAGGACTGGATGCACTTAAAGATGTCATATACCATTTGGAAACGTATGATGTTACAACTGTCCGGGCTTCAACACCAATGTACTTATTAGCCAGGGTTATTAAATCCATGGGAATAAAAATGGTACTCTCAGGTGAAGGAGCCGATGAACTGTTTGGCGGATACCTTTATTTCCATAAAGCCCCCAATCCGGAGGAGTTTCATAAAGAAACGGTGAGAAAACTTTTCAAACTTCACATGTATGACTGCCTTCGTGCAAATAAATCGCTGGCAGCATGGGGCGTAGAAGGCAGGGTCCCATTCTTAGATATTGAGTTTATGGATGAAGCCATGAATATCCACCCAAAAGATAAAATGATCACAAGCGACAGAATCGAAAAATGGATGCTTAGAAAGGCATTCGAAGACATCCTCCCGAAAGAAATCGTATGGAGGCAAAAAGAGCAGTTCTCTGACGGGGTCGGTTATGGGTGGATAGATGCATTAAAAGACTATGCAGAGGACAAAGTAACCGATACTAACTTTGAAGCAGCGAGCTATAAATTTCCCATTAATACACCCCAAAGCAAAGAAGAATACTTATACAGAAGCATTTTTGAGGAACATTTCCCATCTGAAACTGCCGCCAGATGTGTGCCCTCTGTTCCGTCAGTCGCATGCAGCACTCCGGAAGCACTGCTATGGGATAAATCGTTCCAAAACACTAACGACCCCTCCGGAAGGGCTGTAAAGAAAGTCCACGATTTTGCTTATGATAATTAAACCGAACATGTATCTTAGACCTCACTAATCTTGTCATTTCTACAATCCTCCTCACACTCTTCGGGCAGGCGCAGGATGATCCGAAGCCCTTCATCACCACATGGGAAATAACCACTGAAAACAAAACCATTACTATCCCTACAGTCAGTGAAGAAACATACAACTACACCGTAAAATGAAAGATAAGGCGATAAAAAGCGTAGTGAACGATTATTGGAAAGCCTATCAAAAGGTCGTTCCCAAAGGGATGCATACTCAATCCAAAGCGGAAACTTATACGGTGGAAGGGTATAATAGTTTGTTCAGGCATTTTTTAGCAAGGTTAAGAAGAAAATACTCTAAAAATACAGACAGATTAAAAGAAGCGGTTACCATGCTGATGTTAAAAAGAAACAATCAATTAAGTATAATTAGGTAACAATTTGTAATTATACTTATAAAATATAAAACATTGTGTATAGAAGAACAATTCATTTCATTTAAACAAAAAATGACCTGCAAAGTAGATATGTAAATCTGATTGTTTATCAATGCAAATGGAATTAAAGCCAAAGAAATAAAACAGGTGAAAAAATTACTATTACTCGCTCTTTCCATGATAGCACTTTATGTATCCGGACAACCCAATCGGGTAACTGTTAGCCAAGACGAATCAGGTATGCGACTTAAAGTAGACGGAAGGGATCTTATCATAAATGGAATCAACTGGGATTATATTCCAATCGGAAGCGGCATTCTGGATAAAGGAATTTGGGAGCAGTCTGATGAAGTTATCACGGCTGCATTAGACGCTGAAATGTCACTCTTCAGAAATATGGGAGTAAATACGATCCGCACCTATGGACTGGAACCAAAATGGATCACACATATATATGACAATTACGGTATCTACACCATGATCAATACGCAATTTGGGGCTTATGGTCTTACAATAAATGGAGTATGGAAACCGGACACCGACTATAATGACCCTGCTACACTTCGAGTACTCATGAAGGAAGTGACGGACATGGCCAATAAGTACAAAAACACCCGTGGATTGCTTTTATATATGGTAGGGAATGAGAATAATTATCACCTTTCATGGACAGGTGCCGAAACTGAAGCCATCCCAATTAATGGTGTTGATCCCGGTATCCGTCAGGCTGCTGAAGCACTGTACACAGCTTTCAATAACGCTTCAAAGGAAATTAAAGCCATAGACAGTTTGCATCCTGTGGCCATCTGTAATGGAGACTTATTGTATTTAGACATCGTCAGACAAAAATGTACGGATATTGATATCTATGGAACCAACATGTACAGAGGGGTCTCTTTCAGAGATGCATTCCAAAGAGTAAAAGAGGAATTGAACCTGCCTATCCTGTTTGCCGAGTTCGGTGCTGATGCTTTCAATGCAATAGAGAATAAAGAAGATCAATATTCCCAAGCCTACTATATGGTTGGTAATTGGAAAGAGATTTATCAAAATGCTGCCGGTTTAGGTCAAGTAAACAATTCACTCGGCGGTTTTACCTTTCAATCCAGTGACGGTTGGTGGAAGTACAAGCAAACGGAAGATTTTGATGTTCATAATACAACAGCCACCTGGCCAAACGGCGGATACGCAAGAGATTTTACTCTGGGAGAGAATAACATGAACGAAGAGTGGTTTGGCATCTGTGCAAAAGGGGAAACCAACTCAAAAGGTTTGTATCAGTTGTATCCAAGAGCAGCTTACTATGCGTTAAGTGAAGTTCACCTTCTTAATCCCTATGCTCCCGAAACGGATATTAATACAGTAAATACGCACTTTGAAAATATCAGCTTAATGGATGCTGTCATCCGGGCAAGAGGAGATAATGCCTCACTCTTGGCAGAAAAAGGTGGAAAAGTTCGTATTAGCGAAATCAGAGCGGAGTTCACAACGTTCACTACCGATGGAAATAAGGTAACAACCGAAAGACCCGACTTAAATACGGGAACATACCCGAATAGATTAGGATTCGACAGAATGGAATCTTACTTCATTGGTATTGAAGCAAACCCAGAGGCTAATGTAAGTACAAGTGTAACATTTAACATACTGGGAAATGTAGCGGAGAACCCAATCAATGAAATCTTCTATGAAAACAGAGGAAGGGCACAGACATTCACCGCTCAAAATGGAACTTCCTTAACAACTAATCCAAATCGCGTACAAGTTTATCAGGCTGAGTATAGTTGGGATAGCAAGTATTTCAAACTTGATGGTTTTTACAGGACAGGGCATTATCACTGGGGATACGAGGGAGACTTTTTTGGTTTATACCCTGAAGCAAATTATGGCCCTAATATTGACATCTATAATGGGTTGGCACCAAATGGATTTGAGATTGAAGGAAAAAAGAGGTTGGAAGGATTAAAGGCAGCCTTTGGACCGGAGTTATGGTGGGGAGCCAATCCTGCCGTACTGTTAAAATACACGAAAGACATATCAGGTTTTGAAGTAACAGGGCTGTTTCACGAAGATTTGGATAAACCGGGAACAGCTGTAAGTTCACTGGCAGTGCCACAACCGAGAACCAGAAGGGCTTCGCTTTATGCCGCAAGAGATTTTGGGAAGCTGGGCGTTGAGTTGGGTGGATTATGGGGTGGAGACCCTCTTGTGGGGCGAAACTTTCAGGTAGTAAGAGGAGAACCGGATAATTATCAAGTACTGGAAGACGTAATCAGAGATGCTGACACATGGGGAGGAAAAGTAAAACTGACCTATGAAGGAGGTAAGGTCAATTGGTACGGACAAGCTTCCTCAAGAGGTTTAGTATCCAATGCCGGCGGAGATTATACCCAAACTTTCACTGGATGGAGGCTGAGAGATTTCGGCTCCGGTAACGTAACGAACATTTTCTCCGGCTTCACTTACACTCTGGGTAAGCTACAGATAGCACCCAATGTGATGTGGCAAAAACCTTTAGTAGACCCCATACCGTCAGATGCACCCGGGCCTGCCCGCTTGCGAAATATCCTGGAAGATCCATTTGTGGTTAGATCAAACAGAGAGACGCAAGCTGCCGAAATCTTATTAACCTTCGACCCCACCCCGGGAACCTGGATGTACCAATGGGACAATGATCGTGCGGAAGATGCTAAACTGGCTGTAAGTCTTGGATTTGTGTACTGGCACCTTCCTACTTCACAAGATGCTGCGGTAATCTTTCCGGGAGATGGCAGGGTACCGTCCGCTGCTCCGGGTGCTGCTCCGACAGAAGATCTATGGGAAATAAACGCGCGAATCGTGTCAAAGCTTAGTCGTGATCTGGGCATAATTGCAAATGCGTATGGAGGTACGGGACAAGCAAATGGAGGTACTCTGAATGCTAGCGATGCAGTCAATCGGAAGATTGAACGGTATGGCATGAATTTAAGAGCCATATATAAGAAAGTGAAGTTTTCATCACACATGAAAGTAAACGACTGGGGTCCCTTTGATTACTACCGTGATTTTAACCTGACCTTCCCGCTTCAATTAATGGCCGATATCAGCACCTCAATTGCGAAACCTGATTGGTTCTTACTGCCGGACACCCAACTGGGTATGCGATTTACCTGGAGATCGTTAGATCAATATTCACCCAGGTATGCTCCGATATACGCTGTCAATAATTTAGGTGAATTGGCCGCAGACCCAACTGCTCCCGGATTTGGTAATGGCAGCGAATGGGAGATTCGCACGTATCTAAACATTAACATCGGTAAATAATGGAGAATCTAAAAATCACAAAAGACATTAAAAATAATGCGATAAGAATCCGGGCGATATGTTTTTCAATAGTACTAATCACTTTTGGCTGTACAAGGGACGAGCTGGATTTACCTAATGCTACATTCCCGGCTATAGCGGAGGTCTTCACAGATGTACCGGTCAATCTCACTGACGAGTTCTTCGTTTCATTCGATCCGGCTGAGGGTGCAAATACGAATGGTTTTGGAGTAGATGAAAACATCGCCTACGAAGGCACTACTTCAATCAGGATAGATGTTCCGGGGCCGGCAGATCCGGACGGAAGCTTCATCGGAGGGATCTTTAAAGATCGGGGCGATGGCAGGAATTTAACCTCATACAACGCACTGACCTTTTGGGGAAGGGCTTCTACCTCTGCTACGATAGGGACACTGGGATTCGGAACAGATTTTGAAAATAACACTTATGCCGCAAGTATATCTGACGTTGCATTCACAACAGGCTGGAAGAAGTACATTATACCTATTCCGGACCCTGCAAGGTTAGTCCAAGAAAAAGGCATGTTCATCTTTTCTGCCGGAACACAAAGCACAGAAGGACTTGGGTACACATTCTGGATTGACGAATTAAAGTTTGAAAACCTTGCATCCGTTGCTCAGCCGTTACCACAAATCTTTGACGGAAACGAACAGGAAGAAACATCTTTTAACGGAGCGACAGTTCGGGTATCGGGAGCAAACGTATTATTTAATGTTGATGGCAAAGAGGTCGCCGTGAATTCAGCACCGGCATATTTCAACTTTTCATCTTCTGACCCCGCAGTTGCCGGTGTAGATGACCTAGGGATTATAACAGTAAAAAGTGCAGGTACAGCCCAAATCACTGCCACACTTGGAGAAAGTGAAAATGAAAGACCTGTGAACGGATCTTTGACAGTAACCTCCGAAGGAAATTTTGACTTTGCTCCCACCCCACCCGCAAGAGATGCTGATGATGTAGTTTCCATCTTTTCCGATGCTTATACTAACATTCCGGTTGACAACTACAACGGTTTCTTCACTCCGGATGGACAAACCACTTTAGGAGGAGCTATTACCGTAGCTGGTGAAAACCTTATAAGTTATACCAACTTGAATTTTGTAAGTATCAATCTTTTCAATACTGGAGGTGCAAATGCTTCGACCATGACCCATCTGCATGTGGATATTAATATTCGGGAAGATGTGGGTTCGGGTGACTTTATCAGGCTACAACTCATTAATAATAATGGAGAGACAGAGACCTCTTCCAGTATTCAGTTAGGCGATTATGTAGTATTAACAAAAGATACATGGCTTGAATTTGACATTCCCATGTCTGATTTCTCAGGTTTAAATGCCACTGATGACATAGATTTAATCTTTTTTGTTTCAGATGCCACTATTTCGAGTGTTTATGTTGATAACGTTTATTTCTACAAAAATTAATTAAATTGATTGAACAGATGAAGAAAATATTAATGGCAGGAATAGCAGGCTTTATTGGAATTCCCCTCTACACCGCTTGTGAAGATTCGAATCCGCTGCCGGATAGAGGATATGATCTTGTCTGGTCAGATGAATTTGACGGAACTACCGGCGATCTTCCAAGTGCTGCTAACTGGAGTTTTGAAATCGGTACAGGTACAAATGGCTGGGGAAACCGGGAACTTCAGTACTATACTGACAGGCCGGAAAATGTATCCTTAGACGGTAAAGGGAATCTGGTGATTACTGCAATTGAAGAATCTTTTGAAGGAAGCCCCTATACATCCGCAAGGATTATCACCAGAGACAAACAGGAGTTTCAATACGGACGTATTGAAGCACGGCTCAAAACACCCTTTAGTCAGGGGCTGTGGCCGGCATTTTGGATGCTTGGAAGTGACTTGGAACCGGGAGATGCTGTAACAGATACTGTCCCCTGGCCAAGAGCGGGTGAAATGGATATAATGGAGCTAAGAGGTCAGGAGCCGGGCAAAATAGCCGGATCAATCCATGGTCCGGGTTATGCTGCCGGTAATGCCGTCACTGAGAGTTTTGAACTGACAGACGGTCGTTTTGATACGGATTTTCATATATTTGCCATTGAATGGGGAGCGGATTTTATAGATTTTTTTGTTGATAACCGACTTTATTCAAGATTAAATCCGGAGAGCATCCCTGAAGGTTCCGAGTGGGTTTTTGACAAGAAATATTTTATTATTCTAAATGTTGCAGTTGGAGGTGCTTATGTAGGTTCCCCAAACAGCAACTCCCGCTTCCCGCAAACTATGATTGTGGATTATGTGCGGGTCTATCAGTAATTAACTTATGTATAATAGATAAATTATTATGAATATTAATATTAATAAATCAATGAAAAGAGCGGTACTATTCCTGGCAATAGGTGCTGTCTCACTTTTTAGCTGTAATAATGATGATGACGAATCATTACCGGATGCGCCTGTTGCAGTTTTTGATGCAAGTGTTAATGGTGCAGCGGTAACGCTTACTAATTCCTCTACCGGAACAATTGATTCTTATGCGTGGGATTTTGGTGATGGTACTACTTCTACCCAGAAATCTCCCGGCCCTAAGTCGTACACAAAAACGGGTGAATATACCATTACCTTAACGGTAACAAACAAGGGAGGATCAGATAAGGCAAGTAAGAAAGTAAATGTCACTGTAGCAGTTGCAGACACTGAAGCACCGGTGATTACACTAAATGGAAATTTAGGCGCTGACTTTGATATCCAATTAGGTGCTGACTATCAGGATGCCGGAGCCACAGCAACAGATAACGTTGACGGAACACTTACTGTCACTGTGGGCGGAGACATGGTCAATACAAATGAAGCAGGAACGTATGTGATTACTTACGATGTTTCCGATGCAGCAGGCAATGCTGCAACCCGGGTAACGAGAACGGTAAGGGTAAGATACCCCAGCGGACTGGTTACTAATGGAGATTTCCAAGGCAGTTCTACATCACCATGGTTTGTCAATTTCCCGGATGCCGGCAATACGGCAAACAATACCGTTCCCACAGAGACAGCAGCTACAAATACATTTTTCAACGCCGCTAATATCACAGCAGATGCGAATGGACAGGCTTTTACAGTAAATCTCAGTCAGGTTATTCAAATAGAACAAGGGAAAACATATCAGTTATCCTTTGATGCCTCTTCCGATATGAACAGAAGCATCATTGCCGGTATCGGCTTAAATGGAGGAAGTTTTGCCTCTAGTACGCAGAACGTGAACATTACAACTACTACGACAAGATATATGTTAAACCTTGCAGCAAACTTTGTTGAAATGGGTACGGACAATCGTGTTCTTTTCGATCTTGCAGGTGAGGACGGAACTGTTGTCTTAGACAATATTGCACTGGCAGAAGTGACACCTACAGAAATGCCGTCCACCGCTCTTTCAGCACCCACAGATGCTCCAACGGATCCACCTATGAGAGATGCTGCGAATGTGATCTCTATTTACGGAGAGGCTTACGGTGCTGCAACCGGCCTGTCCAATGTAACATGGGATGGATCTACTGCATTTGCAGAAGAGACCATTGCCGGGAATAAAGTGCTGAAAGTCAATTTTGATACATTCTTAGGAACCAGCTTAGGCAGCAAAGTAGATGCAAGTGGAATGTCTCATTTTCACATGGACTTCTGGATAGCGGATGATTTTGCTGCCGGCCAGGTATTTAATCCGAAGTGGTCTAATCACGCAGGAGGAAATGTAGAAACAAGTGCCTTTGAATATACAAAAGCTATTGGTGCAACAGAAACTAAAAAATGAGTTGCTATTGACATTCCGATTACGGATTTTGCTACAGGTAATAACAGTCAGCGTGGTGAGTTGGCTCAGTTCTTGATTACTGTTGCAGGTCTGATAGACGTTGCATATATAGATAATATTTACTTCTATGATGATGGTACAGGAGGAAATAATGGTGGAGGGAGTAACGGTGGTGGAGGCGAAGCTGCTGCACCCACAGATGGGTACTGTTCCAAAAAGTATGATTTATAACTTGTTCAAAAAGAACAAGTTAGTGTAAACTTGCATAGAAATTAATTTTCAAAATCAATGAAAATACAAATCACACTAACCTGCCCTCAATGATAAAAATATAAATATAGTCAAAA
>JACONI010000114.1:22302-40948 GCA_014323825.1 Ekhidna sp.
AAAAGCAAAATTATTTACGTAATACCTGCTCTCGCCAGTTTATCGGCGACCATGCGCTGAGCTATAAAGGGGTTCATTCTAACACGATTACCCTGATTATGAGGATGTTGGTGAGAGGTTGCGGCATCAGAGCTATAAGCGATATTTTGAACATTTCGCTTAGCAAAGTGTTGAGAACCTTAGAAAAACAGCAGGTAGCCCTCCAGCCCAAGCGTAGCTTTTACGATAAATTGGAAGTGGATGAATTTTGGACTTATGTAGGCAAGAAGCGTCATAAACTCCGGTTGATTTATGCTTATCATCGGGCGAGTGGAGAGATCGTTGCCTGGGCCTTTGGCAAACGTAATACAAATACTGTCAGAGAGTTATGGTATAAAATAGAGGCACTAGGCATAAAATGGGGCAGGCTATTGACGGATAATTGGAAGCGTTTTAAGCGGGCATTTAGGGACACCCATCACGTGACAGGCAAAGAGGGCACTAGGGGCATTGAAGGGAACAACTGTCGGTTAAGGCACCGGATCAGGCGAGCCTTTAGGCGAACGTGTTGTTTCTCAAAAAAGATGAAAAATCATGTCAAAGCCTTTGAATTCGCCTTTTATTACATCAATTATGGGCATATTTAAGATTTCATACTTTGTGATACACCTCCCACAGATGCTCCTACAGCTCCACCTGTAAGAAATGCTGCGAATGTGATCTCTATTTACGGAGAGGCTTATGGTGCTGCGACCGGCCTGTCCAATGTACCATGGGATGGATCTACTGCATTTGCAGAAGAGACCATTGCCGGGAATAAAGTGCTAAAAGTCAACTTTGATACATTCCTAGGAACCAGCTTAGACAGCAAAGTAGATGCAAGTGGAATGTCCCACTTTCACATGGACTTCTGGATAACGGATGATTTTGCTGCCGGCCAGGTATTTAATCCGAAGTGGTCTAATCACGCAGGAGGAAATGTAGAAACAAGTGCCTTTGAATATACAAAAGCTATTGGTGCAACAGAAACTAAAAAATGGGTTGCTATTGACATTCCGATTACGGATTTTGCTACAGGTGATAACAGTCAGCGTGGCGAGTTAGCTCAGTTCTTGATTACCGTTGCAGGTAAGATAGACGTTGCATATATAGATAACATTTATTTTTATAATGCAAACTAACGGCAGTATGGGGAGATAATTATTGTTCAGGGAGCAGTAATTATTGATAATATTAAAATGAGTCCGTTTTTAACATCAGAGCAGGCCGTACCATTAGGTCCGGCCTGTTTTTTTACATAGTTATTCTCAATTCTTACTCCATTATTTCAAAAAAGACCGGCTACGCATGGATCAGGTAAAAATCAATACTGAGATTTATTTAAAAATCTCCAATTACGATCAAATGCGCCCATTCTTAATGAGCATGGTAAGTGACTCCAATCACTGGATGTTCATATCAAGCAGCGGAGGTCTGTCAGCCGGAAGGGAAAACGCTGATCATTCTCTCTTTCCATACTATACTGAAGATAAGATCACTGAAGGTGCAGATAACACAGGCAATAAATCTATTTTTTGGATAGAAAAAAATAATTCAAATCACCTTTGGCAGCCTTTTTCAAAAAGAAATCAGTTGAAGGTTTCTCGAAACCTTTATAAAAATGAATATGGCAATAAGATCATATTCGAAGAGATTAACTACGACCTCGCGCTCACTTTCAGGTATCAGTGGTGCTTCGGTGAAGAGTTTGGCTTTATAAAGGAAAGTACGCTGATAAATAACTCCCGGAAGAGTATTTCGGTTAACCTCTTAGACGGTATTGAGAACATCATGCCCCATGGCATTCCCGAACAGCTTCAGGGGACAAGAAGTAATCTGGCAGATGCCTATAAACGAAATGAACTTGATACAAGAAGCGGATTAGGAATTTTTGCGCTAAGTGCAATCATCGTAGATCGAGCTGAACCTAGTGAAGCTTTAAAAGCTAATGTAGTATGGTCGGTCGGACTTGATTCCCCTACTCACCTGCTTTCCTCTCAACAGGTAGCATCTTTTAGAAATACAAAAAAAGTAAACACAGAACTTGACATAAAAGCTGAACGAGGTGCCTACTTTATTTCGAAAACAATTAAGTTAGCCTGTGAGCAAGAAAAGAAGTGGGCATTAATAGCAGATGTCAACTTTGACTCCACGCAAGTTGAAAACCTAAGCCATAAAATTGCCAATGAACCGGACTTAATTGATAAGATCCGAGAGGATATTGATAAAGGATCGAGAAAACTTATAAGCCTGGTGGCTTCGGGAGACGGACTGCATTTAACAGCTGATAGAAGCAGAAACATACGGCATTATTCTAATACGCTTTTTAACATCATGCGGGGAGGTATCTTTGATAACAACTATCAGATAGATAAAAGTGACCTCACTTTATACCTTAAAAAGGCCAACAAAAAAATTTTCAATAACCGGTCAACCCTTTTAAAAAATTTAGCTGAAACATTTTCTTATGAAGAACTTCTTGAATCTGCTAAGGCAGCAAAAGATGATGACTTTATAAGACTTGCTACCGAGTATCTGCCTTTAAAATTCAGTAGACGGCACGGTGATCCCAGTAGACCGTGGAACAGATTCTCCATCAATACACAAAATGAAGACGGCTCTAAAGTCTTAAACTATGAGGGTAACTGGCGCGACATTTTCCAGAATTGGGAAGCATTGTCAATGTCCTTTCCCGCTTTCATAGAAGGAATCATTTTAAAGTTCCTGAATGCAAGCACATTCGACGGATATAACCCTTACAGAGTAACAAAAGATGGATTTGACTGGGAAACAATTGAACCGAACGATCCGTGGTCGTACATTGGATATTGGGGTGATCATCAGATCATCTACTTACTGAAGTTCCTCGAAATCGCTGAAAATCATTACCCGAAGAAGTTAGCAGGCTTTTTCACGAAAGAGATATTCGTTTATGCTAATGTTCCTTATAAAATTAAATCACATGAAGAGATATTAAAAAATCCAAAGGATACCATAGATTTCGACGTGTCGATCGATCAGTCAATAAGAAGAAAGAGAGACTTGATGGGTGCTGATGGAGCCCTGATAACCAATGCTAAAGGTGAAATACACCACGTTAATTTCATTGAAAAAATCCTGGCCACTACATTAACCAAGCTATCAAACTTTATAGCTGAGGGTGGAATATGGCTAAATACGCAACGACCCGAGTGGAATGATGCGAACAATGCTTTGGTAGGAAATGGTGTATCCATGGTCACTTTGTATTACCTGAGAAGATTCTTTTTCTTTTTCAGAGGGCTTCTGAAAGAACATAATTTATACAGATTATCCGAAGAAATTGTTACCTTCTTCAACGAAATTAACTCAGCCTTCTCATCTCATTCGGAAATACCTGAGGGAGCTTGCTCTGACAAACAGAGAAAAGAGTTACTTGATTAACTTGGATTAGCCGGAAGTAATTACCGAAAGCAGATTTATGGCGCATCCTTTAGCGGGAAATACCAAAAAATCAGTTCAAAAGATCTTCTTGACTTTATTAATTTGGTAATAAGCTTTTTAGATCATTCCATTCAGGCAAATGAAAGAGAAGACGGTATGTATCATGCCTATAACATCCTTACTGTCAAAAAAGATGAAGCAGGCATTAGTTATTTAAGTGAAATGCTTGAAGGACAGGTCGCTGTATTAAGTTCGGAATACCTGTCAGGTTCAAAAGCTTTAAAAGTCCTTGACGCTATGAAGCAGAGTAAGCTTTTCAGAGAAGATCAATACAGCTACTTATTATATCCAAATAAAGAATTACCGGGTTTTCTGAGTAAAGAATGTTTTAAGCCAGAAAACAGTAGACAAATCATTACTGCTACTCAGACTGGTGGAGAATGGAAATGAAGAAATTATCAGGAAAGATGCTATAGGTAATTACCATTTCAACGGGGGATTCAGAAATGCCGGTAATCTAACCGAAGCTCTTACTCAATTATCCAATAACGCTAACTACAAAGAATTAATCAATCAAGATAAACAACTGATACTAGACATCTGCGAAGAGCTATTTAACCATAAGGCATTTACAGGCAGGTCCGGAACATTCTACGGATATGAAGGACCCGGTTCTATTTACTGGCACATGGTTTCCAAGCTTCTGCTTGCAGTCGCCGAGATTTGTTTTAAAGCAAAGGAAGAAGATGAATCAGAGGAGATTCAGGGGAGGTTAAGGGAGCATTTTTACGAAATTATGGAAGGAATCGGAGTGCATAAGTCTCCGGAGTTGTACGGTGCTTTCCCTACTGATCCATATTCACATACCCCTTTTAGGAAAGGGGTACAGCAACCCGGCATGACCGGGCAAGTGAAAGAAGACATCCTGAGCAGAATAGCTGAGTTAGGGGTCTTTATAAAAAGAGGGGAAATCCAATTCGATCCGTACTTGTTGAGGGAGAGTGAGTTCCTTAATAAAGGGTTAAAATTCAACTACATTAATATCTGTCAGGAGCAAAAATCTATTGATATCAGGGAGAATTGCCTGGCTTTTACTTATTGCCAGATACCCGTCATCTATAAAATCAATAACAATAGAGCAATCACTTTAAATTATAGTAATAGTACGGTAGAAACAATTAATGGAAATTCAATTAACTCCAGCCTGAGTCGGGAGATTTTCCACCGAACAGGGCTAATTGATTCAATAACAGTACAAGTAACGAAAGAACAACTTAAATAATATGACAGCAGGGCAATCCATAGTATTGCTATTCACTTTAGTAACTTTATTCGGTTCTTGCATGAACTCCCGAAAAGAAGAATCAAAACAAATGCACTTAAAAGCAGAAGAAATACTGGGAAATCTAAACTACCCGGCTATCTCTTACGGAGGTTACCGCACCAAGACAAGAGAAAACCAGCCAACTCTTGATCAACTAAAGGAGGATTTGAGGATACTGCACGCAATGGGTATCCGATTACTCAGAACATACAATGTTCACTTACCCCATACAGCTAATCTTCTTGAAGCAATTAAACAACTCAGTCAGAATGAACCTTCTTTTGAGATGTATCTGATGTTGGGAGCTTGGATTGATTGTAAGAATGCGTGGACAGATCAAGAACCGGATCACAACCGGGAGAGCAAACGAAATGAGATCGAGATTGCAAAAGCGGTAGAACTGGCACTAAAGTATTCAGAGATTGTAAAGATCATAGCAGTAGGAAATGAAGCGATGGTAAAATGGGCTGCTGCTTACTATGTACAACCTTCGGTTATTCTTAAATGGGTTAATCATCTGCAAGGTTTAAAAGCAAAAGGTAAGCTGCCTCAAGACCTTTGGATAACAAGTTCCGACGACTTCTCCTCCTGGGGCGGTGGAAGTGATGAATATCATGTAGAAGACTTGAATCAGCTTATAAGGTCAGTGGATTTCATTTCCATGCATACCTATCCCATGCACAATACACATTATAATCCTGAATTCTGGGGAGTATTGCCGGAGGAGGGTTCATTATCTAAAAAAGAGCAAGTCGAAAATGCAATGTTACGTTCCAGGGAATTTGCTCAGGCTCAGTACGACAGTGTAAAAAGTTACATGACAAGCCTGGGAGTGAATATACCCATTCATATTGGGGAAACCGGGTGGGCTAGCCGGGATAACCACCTCTATGGAAGAGAAGGCTCAAAGGCGGCAGATAATACAAGGAGGGCATTTATTATCAGCTGATAAGAGAATGGATAAATGAATCCGGTATCTCTTGTTTCTATTTTGAAGCTTTTGATGAGCCGTGGAAAGACACTCGAAACCCGATTGGATCAGAAAATAATTTTGGTTTATTTACTAAAGAAGGACAAGCAAAGTATGCGATATGGCCTCTCGTAGAGCAGGGAATATTTGAAGGGTTAACACGAGCCGGAAATGAGATTAAAAGAATATACAACGGAAAATTGAATAACTTAATGCAGGAAGTCTCAATCCCGCCACTGAAAAAATGAAAAAAGATAAACCAGCCTGAATCCCTATGCTTATGAATGAATCCCATAGAATAACAAGCAGTTCCGTGCCATTTGGTGATAAAGTAGCCTTCGGAATTGGTATGCTTGCTAATCAGATGTTTCCGGCCGCTCTGGGCATATTTATGGTCGTCCTCGTCCAAGATTTGGGATTTCCGGGATGGATGTGGGGCATCATTTATTTCTTCCCCAGAATATTTGACTGCTTCACGGACCCGATCATGGGATTCATTTCAGATAATACAAAATCCAGGTGGGGAAGAAGAAGACAATATGTATTTATCGGTGCACTGATTATGGGCATTACCTTCATCGTCATGTGGCAGTTGTACCGGGAGAATGGAATTAATTACAATTTTACTTACTTCATGTTGTGGTCATTTGGCTTCTACTTAGGAATTACCATTTTCAGTGTTCCATACGTAGCAATGGGTTATGAAATGAGTGAAGATTTTCACGAACGAACAAACATCATGGCAGTTGCTCAGTGGATCGGTCAGTGGGTATGGGTCATTGCTCCGTGGTTTTGGGTAATAATGTATGATCAAAGCTGGTTTGAATCCGCAGATACCGCAACAAGGGACTTGGCAGTTTGGGTCGGAATTGCTTGCATGCTCTTTGCAATTACACCGGCTATTTTTCTTAAAAGCAGGCCAACTATCAACGAAAACTACATGCCTCTTACCTTAAAGAACATAGGTTCGAGTCTCAAAGAAATATTTGATGGTTTTAAAGAAGCATTCGGTTTAAGGCCATTTAGAAAGCTCTGTATTGCCACATTCCTGATTTATAATACATTCTATACCATTGCAAGTTTTTCATTTTTCATCATTGTATATTATCTGTTCAACGGAGCCGCCGGAGCTGCCGGAATTTGGCCTACCCTGTTCGGAAGTGTCGGGGCATTGGCAACAACTTTCATAGTGATCCCAATAGTGACAAAAATGTCCGGAGTAATGGGCAAAAAGAAAGCCTTTATTACTTCACAAGGGATTTCAGTTGTAGGTTACATACTGCTATGGTTTTTATTTATTCCGAGCAAACCGTACATGTTTTTGATGGCCCTTCCTTTCTTCTCATTCGGAATAGGCAGTTTATTTACCCTTATGATGTCAATGACTGCTGATGTAATTGATATTGATGAACTCAATACCGGCAAACGAAGGGAAGGAATTTTTGGAGCTATCTATTGGTGGATGGTCAAGTTCGGATTTGCAATCGCCGGAGGACTTAGTGGAACAATTATGTCATTGGTTGGATTTACTTCCGGGACGGCTGAGCAGTCTGAAGGAGCAGTTTTAGGCTTACGGATTTTCTACTCGGGATTCCCGATATTAGGTACGCTCGCAGCTATCGGAGTAATGTGGAAATACGATATAACTGAAAAAAGTGCGAATAAAGTTCAATTGGAAATAAAAAGAAGAAAAGGGCTTCCTCCGGTTACTTCCGCACACAATGAAAAATATATTTCGCAGCCCGATCTTGATATGAAGATCGAATCAGGTATTGATTTTAGCTCAAAATCTGAAGTTGAAATACAAGAACTATTCAAGAATACGCTAAACAAAGGAATGCATGGAATTAGCTTTAGTCCATACCTGGAAAGTCAAAATGTAGGGGATCGGCTTTCAAAAGAACAGATCAGCAGGCGCATGGATGTAATCAAACCATATACTAAATGGGTACGTTTATTCTCATGCGTAGAAGGAAATGAATTTACTCCGCAAGTGCCCCGCAATAAGGGTTTAAAGTCTCTCGCCGGCGCATGGATAAGTCGTGATTTAGTACAAAATGAAAAAGAAATCAACTCGCTCATTGAATTAGCTAAAGCAAGGTATGTAGATATTGCTGCAATTGGTAACGAGGTATTGCTCAGGGGTGATTTAGATGTAAGCAGACTAATAGATTATATCAAAAGATTAAAAATAGCAGTACCGGATTTAAAGACGGGTTGTGTGGATGCTTATTATAAGTTTTACGAATATCCTGAATTGGTGAAAGTATGTGATATCATTTTAGCCAACTTCTACCCTTTTTGGGAAGGTGCTCATGTAGAAAAGGCCTCCAACTACCTTCAAAAGATGTTTGAAATAACTAAAGAAGCAGCAAAAGGCCGACAGGTCATTATTGCTGAGACAGGATGGCCCAGTCGTGGAGATAATATGGACGCAGCTGAGCCTTCAAAAATAAATGCGATGAAGTACTTTATAAATACCAATATTTGGAGCTGGCAGCAAGGTGTAGACCTTTTCTATTTCTCTTCTTTTGATGAATCCTGGAAGATCAGACAGGAAGGAGATGTTGGACAAAGCTGGGGAATTTGGGATAAAAACGAAAAATTAAAACTTTTGGGGTAATCCCTAAAAAATATATAATGGAGAACCGGAATCAGGCATTGTTACCTTAGCAGTCAGATGCTGAAAAAAGTAATACAGTAAATAGGATGACAAGTGTAATTTTGAAAGAAAGCCCGGGTTGGTATGCTAACCCCTTATCTCCTACATCAGGATCATACCTGAGTTCAGAGATAGAAAAAATCCATAAATATGTTAGGAATTTTGGTATAAAATAAAGTGTTTTGTTCTAACAATTAAAATTCTTTGCCTTATGATATTTCAACTGGGAATCCATTAAATTCACCTCAAATTTTCTTATTGTTATGAAAAAAATTACTTCACTACTTTTTATTGGGATTGCGTTCATTACAATTCAGTGTTCAAGTGTGCCGCTTAGCGGACGATCACAACTCAGTCTTGTAAGCAACGATAAAATCTTTCCAATGAGCTACGACCAATATGAAGAGGTCAAAAAGGAAAGCCAGGTAATTGAAGGAACCGACCAGTCAAGGATGGTAAAACGGGTCGGAACCCGAATACAAAGAGCAGTAGAGCAATATTTTCAAGAACAGGGGCAATCCGATTATCTGGCAGATTACCGATGGGAATTTAATCTTATAAAAGAAGATGAAACAGTAAATGCCTGGTGTATGCCCGGAGGAAAAGTTGCCTTCTACACAGGCATCATGCCGATCTGTAAAGATGAAACAGGTGTAGCAGTAGTTATGGGCCACGAGATTGCACATGCAATTGCCAATCACGGAAGTGAACGAATGAGTCAGCAATATGCTGCCTCAACAGGGCTGTCATTGGCTAGTGTTTTACTGACCGGCGGGAGCGGACCTACCCCTTCTTCCGAAATGATACTGCGGGCAGCAGGAGCGGGAACCTCAATGGGAATATTGGCATTTTCACGAAAACATGAATCAGAAGCAGATAAACTTGGGCTTTACTTCATGGCAATGGCGGGGTACGACCCGCAGGAAGCACCAAAATTCTGGGAAAGGATGGCTGCCAACAGCAGCGGAAAAGCCCCACCGGAATTTATGTCCACTCATCCCTCACATGATACAAGGATTTCTGACCTTAATGCTAACATGCCTAAAGCATTAGCGTATTACAATAAAAGCAAATAAGCCTCGTGCCTTTGCAATGCATTTAATTGAACTATCAATCCTTTTTCTGTTCATTAGGCATATCAAATTATCTCTTTAAACCGTTTACATTGTGGTTATGAAAGCTCTCTCACGACCGGTGAATCTTTTCATATTAATACTCACCGCCTTTTCGGGTTATTCCCATCAGGAAACTATTGAAATAAACTGGACGGAAAAAGAACTCCAATCCGGCGTAATCCTGAAAACCTTCCATGGCCGGCTGTTTCAGTCCGAACAAAGTATCAATGTATTGAAAGTAGACATGGAACGGATAGAACCAAAAATCCTCTATACGGACCCTGAACTGATTACGACCTCCGATCATGCAAGGAATGCCGGAGCCATTGCTGCTGTAAACGGAACCTTCTTCAATGTGAAGAACGGTGGGGCTGTCTGCTACATGAGAGTGGATGCAAAAGTTGTCAATCCGTCAAAACCGGGTCCTGATGAGCGAGAGTTCTTTAAGCAGTTAGACGAGGGGGCATTGGCTGTCAATGAGAGTGGAAGAGCTTCTGTCATCCGGCGGCCGGCAAAAGGCTGGGTTGGGTTTGAAGCATTTCCGTCTATCATATCTTCAGGTCCAATGCTCATTTTCAACAGCCGGCTTGTACAGCAGAATGACAATTTATTTAATCAGACAAGACATCCGCGAACAGGCACCTGCACGGATCCGGAAGGAAAACTTCTGCTCATCACCATAGACGGGAGAACTTCAGAGGCGGAGGGAGTAACCACATACGAATTTTCGCAAATCATGCAGGTACTCTCCTGTGAGAACGGAATAAACTTTGACGGAGGCGGCTCTACCACCATGTGGTCATTGACGCTGGGCATACTCAATTACCCAAGCGACAATGAAGCATTTGATAGAGAAGGGGAAAGAGAAGTCGCCAATGCCATTGGGCTGTTTCCAAGAGATGGAAAGGACACAGAGAAATAGCAATAAGAAAACAGGCAACGGACAAATCTTTGAAGACAATATCAACACAATACAAATTACGGAACAATAAATACAAAAATTAAAGCCCCTGCCCCTTTGCCCGTCTGCCTCATGCTCAAGGACTTACAGCCGTTAAGAGGATTTTTAATTTACCTGATAAATAGCATTTCTCTGTACTTTGGAAGCGGCCAGTCTTCATCATCTACTAAAAACTCCAGTTTATCCACGGCATATCTTTAGTTCATCAAAGTATTTTCCCTTCACGTTATCACAATACTCAATCGCCATTTCCCAGGTGTTTTCTATCTTATTCACTGTACCGTCCAGGTAACCTTGATTTTTGATTGCCCACTGCGAGGCCAAGAAGGAGTCGTTAGTGTAAGATGTTGATCCGAATAAAATTGGGCTCAGCAAATTCTAACCTGCTTTCTTTTTGAAGTTGATTAACGAGGTTAAATAGTTCAGTCGTTGCTAAGTTGAGTGTTACCAAATATAGATGCTTATCAAACGCATTGCGCTGAGAAGTATATGATTTCCCTTTTAGTAATTCTTCAATATCTTCAATAGAAGCATTGGGTTTGAGTTTGATATTCAATTCGCCGGCAGCGATTTGCTCTGTGCCGTCTTTATAAATCAAAACAGGCTCTATTCTTTGAAGATCGAATGAGATTTTGCTTTGTAAGCTTTGCTTTCGTCTTTGGAAAGTGCCTTTGGGTTCGGATACTTTTATAATAGCAGCATTGTTTGTCAATTCCTGTAATCCTGTTGTTGACATTTTTTGCACTGCTGATTTTTGGTTTGCCGCATATTCCAAATACATCCTTTCCTGAGAAATGGTAAACTCAACATTTTTGCCATTGAGTTGATAGCTCATTTTTTCTTGTCCATACAGGACAGTCGCAAAAGCCAATAAATTGATTAATGATATAATTCGTTTCATTTTCGTTCAATTGAGGTTAATACTATTCGGTTATAACTATAGATGGCTGGTGAAATTTTTTTGAAGCATGTCTCTTTTAAATCACCTGAAAACTTTACTTCAATACTCTCTCCAGGAGCTAAATTTTTCAAATCTTTAAGATCATCACTCAAAAAATCCTCATTGCATACAATCACATTTAGAACTAAAACCCCAACTGAGTGGCTATAATTTATCCAAAAATGATTGTTATAAAAATTATCTATAGGACTAGTTTGAGTTTTGTAATATAATCTTCCAACTAAGTTTTCAGATTCAGAAATAGTTGATCGAGTCACAGATTCACAGCCACAATCCGATGGGTTGTCATTGTCTGATATCACTACTGTAATGGCATTAGGACTGCCGGTATTGCCCGAAACATCAATAAACTGTGCGGTTACCACATACGTACCATTCGATAGCTCAGATGTCGTAAAGATGGCACCGGTCTCTCCTTTCTGTTCCACACCGTCAATGAACCATTTTACCGATACGTCATCTGCATCGGTCACTGCTTTGTAGTTCGTAATGGTAAAAGTGGGTGTCCTGTCTGATGTTATGTTGTCATCATCTGCCGTACCAGTGTCAGAAGCATCGTCTAAGTCAATCACCGGTGCAGTAGGGGCGGCAGCGTCAATGGTTACCGATAGTGCTGCCGAGTTCGTGAAGTTACCTGCCGCATCAATAAACCGTGCGGTTACCACATACGTACCATCCGGTAACTCAGATGTCGTAAAGGTGGCACCGGTCTCCCCTGCCTGCTCCACACCGTCTATAAACCACTTCACCGATACGTTGTTAGCATCGGTCACTGCTTTGTAGTTCGTAATGGTAAAAGTGGGTGTCCTGTCTGACGTTATATTGTCATCATCTGCCGTACCCGTGTCTGACGCATCGTCTAAGTCAATCACCGGTGCGGCGGGGGCAGTCTTGTCAATGATTACCGATAGTGCTGCCGAGTTCGTGAAGTTACCTGCCGTATCAATAAACCGTGCGGTTACCACATACGTACCATCCGGTAACTCGGATGTCGTAAAGGTGGCTCCTGTCTCTCCCGCCTGCTCCGCACCGTCAATGAACCACTTCACCGATACCCTGTCGGTTTTATTCACTACTGCATAGTTCGTAATGGTAAAAGTGGGTGTCTTGTCTGACGTTATGTTGTCATCATTCGCCCTACCGGTGTCTGACGCATCGTCTAAGTCAATCACCGGTGCGGCCGGGTCAGTAGTGTCAATAATTACCGGAGTATCAGAATCTTGTTGATCCGTATTCTCATCATCATTACACCCGGACAAAATAGAGAATGTCAAGAGAAGTAAAACTGAATTCTTCATCGTTACTAAATTTTAATAAGTACTACTCAAATATAATCATTAATATGAATTAAAAAAATATCTTTATTAATAATGACGTTTTACAGGCGATAAAGGTTATGAGGGCTATAAAATTTGTTCAGTTCACTGACGATGGCATCTGTATTTGGAGAAGTAAACGCATTTGTCCCATTTGTATTTCTCACAATGTGAAAGAACACATCAATGCAAAATTCCGAACTTCCGGAGGTACGTGAACTGGCAGAACCTGAGTAGATGGTAGGGTTTGTTGGGTGTGGTGTTCCGCAGATTTGGCTAAGTAGCCAATAACATTAGCAATAACCCGTTATTCTCATTTGCAGATCAAAAAATCGGGGACTTTTTCCATTTGTATAGCCGGTTGCTCGTTTTGAGGAATCTCTGAAATAAGTTTTATCATGCCTCCTGCTATCTTGTTGTTTGAGTGATTGTGAATATGATTGGGTGTACATTCATTAGAAAAATCCTGAGGATTTTCATGAATAATCATCACCTTATTTAGCAAGTCATTATTATCTCCGGAGTTTATACGCCATAAGTCAGTGTGTATCGTCAATTGTCCATTGCCCTTACTATCTATGGTAACATTCCCAACATCACCAAGAAAAGGTTTGTCCCATCTCCTGCCAAGGCTGAGAGAATCACATGCAGCGAATAAGTAACCTTGATTCCAATGCCTTCCCGGTACTTCCAATGTGCCGTTGTGAATATGAACTGCTTTCTGAGTACTGGGCTTCATCCCTTTCAGGAAAATCGTGAGTTGAACCAAATTATCTGACTGACCAAAAATCGCAGTTCCAATATTTTGCCGTGATATAGCATATTGGTTCTCTCCGGTTTGTTCAACCGAATAAAGTTTAGCTTCTGCACTGATCTCCGGAGTAAACTCTTCTACCGAATCCGACTCGCATGATGTGAAGATTACTACCAATAGAAATAATATCCTTTTCATAAAGTGCTTTTTTATCAGTATCAGTATAACAAATAAAACGTAAATACGCTAATAAATAATCCGCTTTCTTAGATAAAATTCAAAAAATCTTTCCCGAAAATTAAAGATCGAACTTAATACCTTGAGCCAATGGCAATTCGGTTGAGTAATTAATTGTGTTGGTTTGCCTTCTCATATAAGTTTTCCATGCATCTGAACCGGCTTCCCGGCCTCCTCCGGTTTCCTTTTCTCCACCAAAAGCCCCGCCAATTTCTGCTCCGGATGTTCCAATATTTACATTAGCTATTCCACAGTCAGAACCGGCATGTGACAGAAATAATTCAGATTCTCTGATATTTGTAGTCATAATTGCTGAACTAAGTCCTTGAGGCACTGCATTTTGCATTTCAATTGCCTCTTCTATCGTTTCATATTTAATCAGGTACAAGATCGGAGCAAACGTTTCATTACAAACGATTTCAGAGTCATGCTCAACTTCATAAATAGCAGGCTTTACATAGCAACCCGACTCATAGCCTAGGCCCTTCAGTACTTCACCCTCGATGACAGCCTTTCCTCCCTCGGCTTTTACTTTTCGGACTGCCGACTCATACATCTCTACGGCATCCGTATCAATCAAAGGGCCTAAATGATTTGACTCGTCCAACGGGTTTCCAATTTTTAATTGATTATAAGCATTTCTAATCTTTTCTTTGACTTCCTCATAAATACGCTTGTGAATAATAAGTCTTCTTGTAGAGGTACAACGCTGTCCGGCAGTGCCAACGGCTCCAAATACGGCTCCCGGAATGACCAGATGCAAGTCCGCATGTTGAGAAATAATCATCGCATTATTCCCTCCCAACTCAAGAATTGCTTTTCCTAACCTCGCTCCTACTACTTCACCTACAGCTTTACCCATGCGTGTAGAACCTGTGGCAGAGATCAACGGGATGCGTGCATCCGAAGCTAATTGCTTCCCCATTTCCGAGCCTCCAATGAGCAGACCACAAACGCCGGGATGAACGCCGTTTTTCTCAAAAACCCTTTGGGCAATCTTTTGGCAAGCAATGGCTGAAATTGGAGCTTTTTCCGATGGTTTCCAGACACAAACATCCCCGCAAATCCAGGCAATAGCTACGTTCCAGGACCATACTGCTACGGGAAAGTTGAATGCTGAAATAACTCCAACTATTCCTAAGGGATGCCATTGCTCATACATTCTGTGGGACGGTCGCTCTGAGTGCATCGTCAGTCCGTAAAGCTGGCGGGAGAGTCCAACAGCAAAATCACAGATATCGATCATTTCCTGTACTTCTCCAAGACCCTCCTGAAGGGACTTCCCCATTTCGTATGAAACAAGAGTCCCCAGTTCTTGCTTGAAAACTCTCAATTCATTACCAAGCTGACGAATGACTTCTCCTCTTTTTGGGGCGGGCATCAATCTCCATGATCGAAAGGCTTCCTGTGCCTGATGAACTACTTTTTCATAAGTTTCATTATCCGAGAGCTGAACTTCGGCAATGAGCGCACCGTCAACCGGAGATAATGAAGCAATTGATTTACCGGTTGATTTTAACCATTGGTTTCCAAACGCTGACCCCAGGTTTTGGGATGCTATTTCAAGTTTTGAAAGAATCGAAGGTATTTCTTTTAACATATTCCGAATTATAAGATTGTTAAATGTCTGTCGCAAAAGTACGAAATGGCTTCCAAGTCCAAAATATTTTAGTGATTTGAAAATGCGACAGGAAATGTACTGCCACCGCTCCTGCTAAAGTCTCCCCTGTCCATTTTTCTCGAAATACAAAAGCGAAAGCGAAACGTTCATCGCCTGTTCAACATGTTAAGCCTCAACTGAAATAGTCCGTTGCAGCCTGAAGATTTTATAAGCGTTAAATAAAGTTTCCCAATGGAAAAACCATTAATTGTGATGATATTTAAGTTGCTCAGATTCAACTATAAAAACAGTCAGAACTATTTAAACGACCGGCTCAAAAGATGAGTTTCCAACGAAAGGCCCACCTCCAGTTCAGTTTATAGTTATTAATGCCTGCTTGCTTCAAGATTTCAATGAGTTCTTTTCTTTTGAATCCTTTCGTTACAGATACTGCGGCATCATGCCTTACCATCGAAGATTTAGAAAAAAGACGAGTTAAAACACTAATGCTCCAATAAGCTATTGGATGTCGATGCAGGTCATTGACAATGATTCCTACTCTTGCATTCTTTTTAAAATACCTAAATAATTGAATCAGATCCTCTTTAGAAAAATGATGTAAAAACAAGCAGCAGTGTATGATATCAAACGTCTGTTGCTTAAATTCTCGATTAAAAATATTGACGGACTGATAACTTATTTCGGAAAAGTTTACTGTATTTCTTTTAGCATAATCAATAACATGAGGATTAGCATCCACTCCAATAAATAATCCTTTCTTACGCCCTCTTCTACTCCACGATGCCATCTCTTTCATAATATCACCTCCTCCACACCCCAGATCTGCCAGTGTAAAAGAGGGAAGGTTTTTTATAAGTTTTCTGAAACCGGAGAGGCTTATCGCATTCCCTCCCAATGTCCTGTTAATGATATTTAACTCTTTAAGCGTTTGATCAATAGCGGGACCTGAAATACTGAGGTCATCCATAATCTCTAACGCATCGGAGCGAGATTTAAGCATGAGTATGTATTTTTAACAAAGCACTCTCAAGTGTCAGCCCCGGACCAAAAGCAAAACTCAATATATATTTATTATGATCAGAAGCCCCCAGTTGATCGAATATTTTCTTCAATACAAATAATACCGTAGGAGAAGACATGTTTCCATACTGTCTCAGTACTTCATGAGCCTGCATATTTTGGTTTTTTGAAATGCCCAGCTGCTTTTCTATTACTTCTAAAATTCTCTTCCCTCCAGGGTGTATTGCAAAATAATCTATCGCTTCCAAGCCCAGATTTGTATTTTCTAAAAGTCTGCCTGTCAGTTTTTCAATACCATCTTCTATCACAGCCGGAACTTTTGTGCTTAGTTTCATTTCGAAACCATAATCTCCGATAAACCACCCCATCTCATGCTTCCACTGAAGCGCGAGGTCGCTATGAAACTTTCTCAGCTCCAAACAGATATCTTTCCGGATACCTTTGAGAATTAATGCCGCAGCCCCGTCACCAAATATGGCATTCGACAGAAGACTGTCATCATCCGTCTTGTCTTGCAGATGGATACTGCATAATTCCACACAAACAATAAGAACTTTAGCGTCGGCATCGGCTTCCACGGTGTTGGCAGCAACTTTAAGAGCGTTGAAAGAAGCATAGCAACCCATGAAATTGATGGATGTTCTTTTGGTCTCAGTCGGCAGACCAAGCCTCTGAACCAGTTCAATATCAAGCCCCGGCGCATACATTCCGGTACAACTTACAGTGATAAGATGAGTAATCTCTCCGGATAATGTATCTCCGATATGGAGTGCCTCCCCGGCGGCTTCCATAGCTAAACCGATCGCATGTTTCTGATACAATTCCATTCTCGGTTTTGCAGATGGGAACGCTTTTTCCCTGAAGAAATTCCGACTGTGCAGATTTTGGCTGAAATCTTCCAATACGGAATACCTTTGCTGTATACCGCTTGCTCTGTATAAAACTTTCAATTTATGCTGCCTCTCTTCATTCAGGTTCAAATGCGCTACCATGAAATCGGCTATTTGCTGCTGTGAAGTAACAAAAGGGGGAACTATAGTAGCTATGGAATGAATGAATGCCGGCATTATCCTGTTCTTGCTTATTATTCAAATATTATGCAATGTTAATTTTAATCTGCCTGCCATAGACAAGATGAAGTTTGATTTTAAAGCATATTTATCGTAACATAACCAAAAGATGAGATAAAATTTGATTTTTATTCTATGGCACTTTTGCCGTTGACCAAAAAGGGCTCCCAAAAGTTCTAAAAATTTGAATGCTATCAGCATCCATCGGCTGAGGAGGAACAAAAAAACCCGGCATCTCCGCCGGGGCTGCTGATACTTTAATGGCTATCGCTTATTTCCTTATCACGATCCTGCCCACAGCCTTACGTCCTTCGTCTCCTTCAGTGAAAACGAAAAAGAGACCCTCACTCAGCCCTGAAAGATCATACAATCCGTCCTTTGAGACCGGATAACTCCTGACCAAATGGCCTGTCATGCCGATAAGGCTTACCCCGATCCACTCATCGGAAATGCCCGACAGCCTGAAGTGGTCGGAGGCAGGGTTCGGGTAGAGTTCCGTGCCTTCGGCAAACGGAATGCCAAGCACCTCATCCACATCGGTAACCGTAATGGTGATAGTTTGTGTAGTGCTGGTGTTCACCCCGTCGCCGGCGGTTACTTGTACAACGTAAACATTGTCATTAGCCGTACCGCCCGCATCAGTGGGATTTTCAAAATCAGGAGCCGACTTGAAAGTCAAAACCCCGCTAGTTGCACCAAGATTGAACTTGTCATCGTCTGCTCCTCCGGCGAAACCGTACATGATTGCTTCTCCTGTTCCGTCTGCGTCAGTGGCTGTTACGGTCAGCACTGTACCGCTGCTGTTCTCTGCTACTTTTTTTGCGTTATCCGAGGTAATCTTAGGGGCGTTGTCGTTTACATCGGTAACATTGATGGTAACGGTGGCCGTGGCTGACAGTGAGTTCGTTGCATCATCATCCGTAACGGTTACAGTAAGGGTGTAACTGCTTGTGGTCTCATGGTCAAGGGGGTTTGCAACGGTAATCTGACCGTTTCCGTCTATGGAGAAATCACCACTATCTTCGCCGGTGAGGGTATAAGTTACACCATCCTCATCAGGGTCTACAGCTGCAACCGCAGCACCTACGTTAGCATCTGTTGCGGCATCTTCACCTATCGTAAGGATGAAAGAGCCGGAGGAAAATGCCGGTGCTTCGTTTACATCGGTAACCGTAACGGTGATCGTCTGTGAAA
>JACONI010000115.1:0-16176 GCA_014323825.1 Ekhidna sp.
AGCTGTGTCTGGCATAAATGTGAATGTCAAAAATGATAATGGTAATACGGCTTTAATTTGGGCGACCTTCAATGACCATGCAACTATCGTAAAAGCTTTACTAAATGTTGATGGTATTTTGGTGAATATTATAGGTAGTCGAAATAGGACAGCCCTGGATTGGGCAAATGGCTTGCCTAGTAGTACCGCTAATACCGCCATCACCACCGCCCTCCGCAATGCAGGTGCCAAAACGAAAGCGGAGCTCGACAGCGAATAAGCCTCAAATTGGGCATGCTCCAAAAATATAAAAAAGCCCTTGCAGGCGTGTGAGGGCTTTTTTTGTGGAATAGTATAAGCATAGAAACCTTCAAGGTTTAACCAACGAAACGAAAGCACCACAAAAACCTCCAAGGTTTTGGAAACCTTGGAGGTTTAAATGACCACGATAGCAAAGCGTAAAAGCCCTCTTCGCTTTGGCGAATCATTCACTTTTGGGGAGTTTGAAACTTCCCGAAACCTCTGTCATAAAGCCCTTGCAGGCGTGTGAGGGCTTTTTTTGTGGAATAGTATAAGCATAGAAACCTGCAAGGTTTAACCAACGAAACGACAGCACCACAAAAACCTCCAAGGTTTTGAAAACCTTGGAGGTTTAAATGACCACGATAACAAAGCGTAAAAGCCCTCTCCCAAAATGAAGTTTTGTGATACTAAACAACTAATATTATCCTTTAGAAGAGTATAATTACACCAAACTCTCGTTATTTAGATTAACTCTGATGAAGAGAGTACACTTACGAAAGTAAGATGATGTCAAGATGATTTAATCTGTTTTGTTAATTAATTATAATTTTTTTCAGTAAAAATGTGTGCAATAGTGTGATATTTAGTAAATTGAAGTAGTATAAATTTTCATTTACCTGTCAAACTATGCGTGACATTAAACGTAATTTCGATAATGTAAGACCAATCAATACTTAAATATACCATAGGGAGATTGAATGATCAATTCCTTTTTATCGGAAGGCTCCACACGCCCTACGATCCTTGCCTTTACATTAAAAGATTCGGAGAGCTCTATTAATTGCTCTGCGGCTTCTTCCGTTACATAAATCTCTATTCGATGCCCCATATTGAAAACTTTATACATCTCCCTCCAGTCCGTACCACTTTCGGATTGGATCATTTCAAAAAGAGGAGGAGTCGGAAGGAGATTATTTTTTATAATTCTAAGTTTATCAATAAAGTGCAATATCTTGGTTTGACCTCCCCCGGTGCAGTGTACCATTCCGTGGATTTCAGATCGCATCTCTCGCAGCATTGGCTGAATAACCGGAGCATAAGTTCGGGTGGGAGAAAGAACCAGTTTCCCGGCATCTAAAGAAACACCTTTAACATTATCTGTCAGCTTTCTGGATCCACTATAGGCCAAATCAGTAGGTATCCCCTGATCAAAACTCTCCGGATATTTTTCAGCATACGTCTTGTCAAAAACATCATGTCTTGCAGAGGTCAGTCCATTGCTGCCCATCCCTCCGTTATACTCCCGCTCATAGCCCGCCTGACCATAAGATGATAGGCCTACGATCAAGTCACCTGCCTGAATGTTTGCATTATCAACTACTTCTCTTCGCTTCATCCTCGCAGTGACAGTGGCATCTACAATAATTGTTTTAACCAAATCCCCAACGTCAGCAGTTTCTCCTCCGGTTGATTTGATGTCTACTCCATGATCTCTTAATGTTTGAAGGATTTCTTCAGTACCATTAATGATCGTTGAGATAACTTCCTCCGGAATGCGTCTTTTATTTCGGCCTATTGTGGATGAGAGCAAAATATCGGAGCTACAACCAACACATAGGAGGTCATCTACATTCATAATGATTGCATCCTGAGCTATCCCTTTCCAAACCTCTAAATCTCCCGTTTCTTTCCAGTAGATATAGGCCAGTGAGGACTTGGTTCCTGCACCGTCTGTGTGCATGATGGTACAGTATTCGGGATCACCCGCAATGTCTTCTACGACCTTGCAAAATGCTTTTGGGAAAAGGCCTTTATCAAGGTTTTTGATTGCGGAATGAACGTCTTCTTTGTCAGAGGAAACCCCTCGCCGAACATAGCGTTTAGTCATACGATTTTATTTACAGGTTCATTCATTTCCGTCCACGCTATCCTGAAAGAATCGATCATACTCATCAACCGGCTCTTCTTCTTCAGGAGGCGGATCATCATTTCGATCTTGCGGATTATATCTAAGTACCTTAAATTCTGTCCTTCTGTTTATCTGATGCTGCCCTTCCGTCTGTGCATTCCTGATTATGAGCTGCGATTCACCATACCCTTTTGCTGTAATTCTCTCCCCCGTAATCCCACTGTCAATAATGTATTTTACAGCGGAATTCGCCCTTCTTCGAGATAAGTCCATGTTAAATTCATCGGATGCACGTGCGTCTGTATGCGATCCTAATTCAATGTAAATCTCCGGGTTGTCATTCATGATCTGCACCAGGCTATCCAGAACGATTGCCGCATCAGGCCTGATGTTTGCCTTGTTAAAGTCGTAGTAAATATTATTCAGGACAATTGGCTTTTCAATGACGATCGGATCCATCATAATCTTTGTCTCAAAGGTAATATCCGTAACCGGCTCAGTAAGGGTTTTCTTATCCACTGACTTTCCAATCGTAGTGAAGTCTTTTCTAACGGTGAAGTAGTCTGTTTTTTCACTTATTAGATTGTAGTGCTCTTCGGGATAAACTCTGAAATTAAATCGGCCCTCATTTCCTGTAAAGGACTCATCAACCACCGTTCCATTATCGGCTGTAAGTCTTACTTTGGTATTGGGCAGAATAATTTCATTCCCTGCATCATCTGTTGTTACCGTAACACCCGTAAGGAAATAGTTAACCACTTTAATATCCGGGTCATCATTTACAAACGTGTAAATATCATCGTCCCCCTGACCTCCCTTTCTGTTAGAAGAAAAAAAGCCCCTGGTTAAATCAAACTGAAAAAGGCTAAAATCATCCGCTGAAGAGTTCATTGGCTTACCAAGGTTTTCAACCGTTATCTTTCCGTACTCTCGAATTGCCCGGAAGAGGTCCAGTTTACCAAACCCCGGATGACCATCTGAAGAAAAATAGAGACTGCCGTCTTTTCCAACAAAAGGAAAAACTTCATTACCTGCCGTATTGATTTCAGTCCCCAGATTTCTTACATCTACCCACCTTCCTCTTCGATTCACCTTCGCTACATATAGGTCAGCTCCACCATAACCTCCCGGTCTAGTGGAAGAGAAGTAAAGAGAGGTCCCGTCAGGGCTGAACGCCGGCGCAGAATCCCAGGCATCCGCTACATTAATGGAAAGTGGTACAGGCTCAGACCATCTTCCATTTCTAAAACGCGTAAAAAACAGGTTTACTTCGCTGTATCCTTTCGCCTTCCCGTTGTTTCCTTTCGCAAAAATCATGGAAGTACCATTCGGAGAAATTGTCACAGACCCTTCATTCGTATCTGTATTATTAATGATGGGATCAAGTGCCTTTAAAGTAGATAAATCTACATTCGCTCCTTGTGTAGCTACCTTATAGACATCTGTATATGGGGTTCCTGTGGTTCTGTAAACTTTTCCTCCGTCTCTATTACTCGTAAAATATAAAAACCGGTTGCTGTAAACAGGTGAATATTCAGCTCCGGAAGTATTGATATCAGCCAGGTTCTTAATTCTGTAATAACTGCTGTCATTCTCAAGGGTCTCTAATTTTTTAAGGTTTTCTAACTCCTTTTCGGCAATTTGAATAACTTCTTCGTCTTTTGCTCTTGGTATGTATTGATTCAAAACCTTCTCAGCCTCGGCATATCGCTGTTCTACTTTCAAGCCCTGAGCAACGTAGATATTGACCATTTCTTCATCTGTTCCTTCTTTCAGAGCTGCCCGGTAAAATGGAACAGCTTCAACAATCCTGTTGGACTTACGATAGGCATCTCCGACCATGATGTTTTCTTCTACCGAATTCCTCTCCGGAGAGTTTCCAAGCTTATTGATTACTGCATCAAATTCAGCACTTTTCATGCTCTTCTCAACAGAACATGAGAGAAGAATCGAAATAGAAAGAAACGTTAGAATAAATTTCATACGCAAGGATAAACGAATAAGCATACCAAAACCTTTTGAACTTCTCAATTTCTAGTTATTTATTCTAAGTTACATACAATATTTAAAATCGGGAAATTAAACAGGATAGTGTATTAAATCTCTGTAAAATAAAAAGCATTCAAAAACTACAAACGGTTCCAAGTGTTATGCTGAAGACTATGTCAGGAATGACATGAGTGATGGAAAACAACGCAGTAAATGCAAATCTTATCAATACAACTTTACTGTCCCCCGGTGAGGTAAAGGAATATATATTTGCCCCAATGATATTTTTCATAAGAGGTATGATTTGGTTTTTCGTTGGCTGCTTACTATGTCTACTTTTAGTTAATAAATTATTTGGCAGAAAGAAGATGCTTTCTTGTATGTGGATAATGATAGCACTAGGGATAATAGGGATAATTGTACTAATTGCAACACTCCCCGCACTCCCCAAATGAGCTGAAGTATTCCAATATTTCTTCCCGAAGGAAACAAAAAAACCTGAAGCAATGCAAATCTGATCGGAAGGAAAGCCTTTTATTTTAGTGAGGTTTACATACCGGTCCGAGTTCAGGTTAAGCTAACTCTTCGGTATGAACCCGTTTCAGTTTCACTTTGTCTATTCTGTTTTCTTCCATTGTGAGGATCGTAATAATAAACGGGAGCATCTCAATGACTTCATTGATCTGTGGTATATCTTCATGATATTCAAAGATCATTCCTCCCAGTGTATCATATTCACCTACCGGTAACCCCAAATGGTATTTCTCATTAAGGTAATCAATCTCATGCCTGGCACTGAATATGAAGTTACTTTCATCCAGTTGCTGCTCCGTGAGAGACTCATCGTCATGCTCATCACGAATATCTCCGAATATCTCCTCAATGACATCTTCAATACTCACAATACCGGACGTTCCTCCATACTCATCAACGACTAGCGCTAAACTTCTCCTTTCCGTGATAAACTGAATTAACAGTTCATTTGCAAGCATGGTTTCCGGGACGATTAAGATAGGACTTAGAATGGATTTTATATTTCGAGGTTTTTTGAACAGTTCTAAAGCATGGCAATATCCAATGACCTCATCAATCGTTTCACGATATATTAAAATCTTGGAGTGTCCGCTTTTATCAAATAACCTCCTGAGTTCCTCTAAGCTGTCTTTTTCGTCCACTGCTACGATCTCCGTTCTTGGGATCATACATTCCCTGACTTTCACCGTCTTAAACTCAATGGCATTATTGAAAATTTTGGCATCAACTTCCGCCTCGTCTTCATCTTTTACATTGAGAATGTGGCTTTTGAGATAATTATTTAAGTCGGTAAGCCCAAAAATTGGTTTCTCCCCGGAAATTTTGAAGCCAAACATCGAAATACACCATGCTGAAAGTTTGACAATGACAAAGACGACCGGATACATCCCTGCATAAATAATACCCATTGGGAGTGCGAACAGCCGAAGGGATAGGTTCGGATTGATCAAAAAAAGACTTTTGGGCAGAAATTCTGCGGTCATCAGCACCAGAGCAGTAGAAAGAACGGATTGAATGATGAGCACTACCACATCAGAAGTCAGGAATTCAGGCAATAACATTACAATGAGTGGTTCCAGCAGCCGGGCCATGTAAATACCATACAGGACGAGAGCTATGTTGTTTCCTACCAGCATTGTGGCTAAAAACTGAGACGGGTTAGTACTAAATAGTGCTAAAATCTTCCCGGATAATTTTTCTCTCTTCCTTAAAACCTCAATATAAAGTTTATCAGCCGATACAAAGGCGATTTCCATACCGGAAAAGAATGCTGAGAATAGCAGACAAGTGATAATGGTCAAATAGGGAAATGGGTCTTCCATCTATTTTCTCTTTCTTTTCCGAACACTACCCGCGTTCTTTTTTTGTTGTTCTTGTGACATTCCCTTCCGATAACCATATAAAAACAGAGGCATCAGGCTAAACATGAAAATCCAATATGACTCTGAAATACCAACAACCATAGCCTGATGGATTCCCATTACAAAGAAAGAAAATGCAACGACAAATAATGTTACATCGAAAAGTTTCATTTACTTCTTCTAATATGTTCCTTTCGGAACCGGTTTTTTACTGACAGAGTCAGGTTCGATTTCCGGGTCTGTCAAAAGAAAGTCTCCCTTTAAAGAGCTACTCGGGTCATCTTCCAATGTAAAGGTTCCGCTTGGCTTTAAGATTTGGTAAGAAGTAAAATCCCGATTGGCTTTTAATCCTTCACCTGTATGAACCTCATCATCACTTTTTATTGTCACAAACTTTTCCGTGTAATACTCTTCCTTCACTTCATCCCAAAATAACTCCTCAGTAGTCAGTTCATCTGCTGTCTGATTGTTCCTGACGACAACATCTCCTTTGGCATGATAAAGTTCTTCTTTTTTTGTGTAGTAAACATAGTCGGCACTAAAAAGTGTAGTTACATTACCTTGTTTATCAAAATATTCTACAAAAACTCCCTCAGGCCATTCAATATCACCTGTTTCAAATTCTTGTTGCTTTGGAGCTTCAACATGCATTACAAATAACCCCGAATCACTTACAAGAGTGTTTACACTATCCAGACTTGAGACGGGACCTTCATACAGCGGCTGATCAACGAGATCTTTTCTTTGATCACATGAGTTAAGAGATATGAACAGGTATAAAACCAAAAAGCGATCGTGAAAGTTATCCATGACCGCCAAATATTTTTGTGCTTTGTGCAAGTTATTTACTTTCAGGTCTTCTTTCAAGCGTCACTGTTGTGTTTATCCAACAACCCACCGTTACAGATTGTCCTTCTTCTTTCCCTTCTGTAAAGATATCCGATATGGAAGGAAACTGTTCCTTTGCTTTGGCCATCTTGGCAGTATTACCGGCTTTCTTATATTCATTATAGGCTGCAATAAATACCAGTCTGTCATCTACCTGACTTTGTTCTTGCTTACAATCATTAAAACTTCCCATGTATAGATTTCCAATATGATTATAAGCATCAGAAAAGGAGGGGTCAAATGACAGCGCCCTTCTTGCACTGCCTCTGGAGGCAGATTTTTGTCCGTTTTTACTTTGAATTTTTGCTATGCTCAGATAAGCATCTGCTTTTTCCGTGTTGTCATCGGTAAGTGTTAAGGCCTCTTCGAAGAATTTGATGGCGGCCTCATTATCACCATTTTGAGCGTTCTTTTGAGCAATGAGTTTTGCTACGGCAAAGGTTGGTTCATTTTCCTGAATTATCTTTGCAGCTTTGAGTGCTAAATCTCTGTCCAGACATTTTCCGTCTAACATTAGTTTGAAAATTTTCTTCGCAATATTCTCATCCTTTCCTTTCTCTAATTTCGGCCCCAGATTCTCCTCTACAAAGTCACAGCTAATATTCACTTTAGTCGCCAGAAGTAACCTGTCAATGGTGTCAAGCGACTTATTCATTTTTGCCTTGTTTTCATCAGAAGCATCTTTCTTTTGTGCGGCAATGGCATCCGTAATGCGGAAATAAATATCAATTACTTCGGGATCACTCAGATTCCCTCCACCAAACCGGTATTTATAGACCGAATTCATGTAAGCTACGAGTGCACTGTGAGGCATTTTTTCCTTTTGTAATTCAAATGCTTTTGTAAACAACTCATAAAGCAGTGGATACTTCTCTTTGGTTTTATTATAAAAACCGTAGGCAAAATAAGCTTTTCTTAATGTAACACTATTTTCCTGTTTGAAGTATTTTATTCTTTTATCATGCAGCTCTAATCCTGTTTGTATGTACTCTTCTTTCTTCACAGGATCAGATTCTTTCTTCGCAAGTTCTTTGTAAATCTCAACGCCATTGATGTAAATAGACGGGTTTAAGTCGGGCGTATTCTCAAGAAGCCAGTTGAGAGGTTCAACAGCATCTTCATAGTTTTTCGTTTTTTTTGCATCTGTATAGAGCACGTTTTTTTCTTTAGCCACATCTACCTGATTTCCCCAATTCCATTTATCCTGAGCCCTGAGTATCGTAAAGGACATCAACAGTGTAACACCGGCAAAAATTTTAATTGTATTCATAATTTACTGTTTACTAATCATATCTTCTTTGTACAAACCACCTATCATTGATAGTTGCCCCAATAATAATATTAAAATAGTTTTCTTTAATTAAGCCATTACCGGTTTCTCCCAATTGTCCCAATTTGAACGCCAAATCAAGACTTGAAAATCCACTCACCGGCAATGATGCACTAAAATTAATACCAAAATCTATAAGAGACTGTTCGTTGATGATATATGGGAGTTTTGTTCGATTAAATCCAAGAGAATATTTCACTCTTTTGAAATATGAGCTAACATTGTCATAATCCGGAGTCCATTCAATTCCAATTGCTACCTTGAAAAGATCAGTAAAAGTTTGATTTTCATTTTGGGCTGCCTCCCACCCTTGCGTTTCAATATCTAACCCGACGGTGTAATTGTTTAACTTCTGATAAGAAAGACCGAAGCCTAAAGTTTCCGGGAGGTCTTGTTCAATATCATTAGCACCTAAATTCTGAATGTCTAATTCGCTGCCTGTTGTTGATAATCTTACCCAGGAAAGGGTAGAGGTTCCATTCAATCGACTTTGTGGAGCATAAACCAATCCAAAATTCAGGAATGTTTTTTCCGTAAAATCATATCTATATCCAAGACCAATAAGAAAATTGAGGTCGGTATATGATTCTTGATTCTGAGAATTAACAATACTGACCGGTACATCTGCTCCTATTATGGAAGTAACCGATTCTTTTTCAATGGATCCGAACGTGAAATTAGCCCGAACTCCGATCATCAACTTCTTTTTAATTCTAAATCCGTTGGACCAGTAAAAATTAGTCAGACCACCCTCTCCCCGATCATCAGAAACCTGATTCACACTCTCTACGCCCTCAATCGTACCTTCGGAAAAGGTATTATAATTGACTGTACTATAAGGCAGGATCCCTATGGATGAAGACCACTTTCCGGGCATAATGGGAAAGGCATATCCAAGAAACCTTAAAGAACCATTCGTGTCAGTACCGGAAATGTCCTGCCCGGAAAATCGACGATTTTCCAGTTCAATCCCTGTTTGAAAAGTACTGAATTGGTTGTAAACCAGATGAGCAGGATTTTGCGTGTTCACGTGCCAGGCTGTTGGCGCTCCTATACCTGCTTCTCCCATTCCAAAATTATTTGGCATCCCCTGATGCTCTAAACTACCTAAACCTTCAAAGGAATAGATAGACTGCCCGTAGGATAAACTGCAAGTCAACGTCACCGCCAGAAGTCCTGCAAAAAAATTCTTCATTGATTTTTCCAAATTCGGTATAGCCCCTTCAGCACCATTTTAGAACCTGCAAAAATGTGTGCTTTTATATGTGATTCAAAGTGATTTGCATCTCCTCCGGACAGAATCACGTTAATAGATGTAAATTCTCGTTTAAATGTAGCTATAACTTCATTTATTTCACGGATTATTCCAAAATAGGAGCCTTGAAGAATACATTCTTTTGTGGTTTTGCCGATCTTGCTTCTTTCAATGTCACCCCACTCATCTGAAATATCCGGTAAGTTCGCAGTAGACTCCGCCATTGACTTCATCCTCATTTTCAACCCGGGAGAGATTATTCCACCTTCAAAAATACCTTTTTTTGAAATAAAATCAATAGTCACACAAGTTCCTATATCTATCAAAAGTGAGTTCAGACCCGGAAACAGCTCAAAACAACCCACTGCTGCAGCTATTCTATCAGGGCCGAGTGTTTCGGGGGTCTTATAATCTAAACTTAACGGAATTCGTGATTTGTGGCTTACAATCCAAACCGGTCTATTGCCAAAATCAAGTTTTCTTTTCCCCGTATTGCAGATGCAAAAGGGCACATCAGGTTGATAAGTCTCTTTTAAATCGCTCAGACTATTCCATTTTTTTTCACTTTCAATCCTTTTATTGATAACCTCAGCCGATTTCACGCAGGTATTTCCAATATCAATAAGTAATACTTCTATCTTTTTGTTCATCTTTACAAAAGAAATGAAAACGATTTATTCAGTATTAGGTGTAATGGCAGGTTCATCAATGGATGGACTGGATATTACTCTCGCTTCTTTCAGAAAGGGTGGAAAGTGGAGTTTTGAAATAAAAAAATGTGAAACGATACCTTATGAAACTCAACTTTATGTGCAACTTAAAGAATCACCCAATAAATCTCATGAGAATCAGCGCGAACTGGATGTAGATTTTGGGAAATGGATAGGTGCTAAGGTTAATAAATTCATTGGAGAAAATAAGGTTGATCTTATTTCAGTTCACGGACATACACTGATTCATGCTCCTCAAGATAATATTAGCCGACAATTAGGAGACGGTAAAACCATAGCCGGAATTACTAACATACCAACGGTTACCAATTTTCGATCTGAGGATATTCAAAAGGGCGGACAAGGTGCACCACTCGTTCCTTTAGGCGATTTTGAGTTGTTTACTGATTTTGAAGCGTGCCTGAACTTGGGAGGCATAGCCAACATTTCGATTAGAGATGAGAAAAAAGCATGGGATATTTGCCCGTGTAACCAAATTCTTAACTATTTCGCAAATAAACTTGGGGAAAATTATGATAAGGAAGGTCAGTTAGCTGAAAAAGGTACATTGGATCAGCACTTCATCAGTAAAATGCTGGAAATACCCTACTTCCATTTACCTCCTCCAAAGTCATTGCCTAATGCTTTTATTAAGCAATCTGTTTTGGATTCAAATGATCCCCGGAACGGACTTAGAAGTTATTCGGAATTTATTGCCCAACAGATAGCAACAGATCTGAAACCATACCGAACCGACAAATTGTTAGTTACCGGTGGAGGCAGTTTCAACAATTTTCTGGTCAGCAGAATTCAAAAATCACTGCCAAACTGGAAAGTAATAATTCCCGATATTTCCATTATAGCATACAAGGAGGCGCTTATATTTGCTTTTTTGGGATTAAAAAAAATACTTGGTGAGGTCAATGTTTTAAGAACGGTAACGGGAGCTGTGTCTGATTCTTCTTCCGGTACGATACATCACCCCTGAATGATTAGATTTACAATTTGTTTTTGAATAAACCTAAGCATGAAAGATATCCTGAAAAAATTTGAAGATAAAACTCCTGAAATTGTCTTTGAGTGGTCAGACCCTGAAACAGATGCCGTGGGCTGGATAGTAATCAACTCGCTGAGAGGAGGTGCTGCCGGCGGAGGAACACGAATGAGAAAAGGGCTTGATAAAAGAGAGGTAGAGTCACTTGCGAAAACAATGGAAATAAAATTCACAGTATCAGGACCACAAATTGGAGGGGCAAAGTCAGGCATCAATTTTGACCCTGCCGACCCAAGAAAAGAAGGTGTCCTTAAAAGGTGGTATCACGCAGTTTACCCTTTGTTAAAAAATTATTACGGAACCGGTGGAGATTTGAATGTAGATGAAGTTCACGAAGTGATTCCTATCACGGAAGATTTTGGACTATGGCATCCTCAGGAAGGAATTGTCCATGGCCATTTTAATCCTCGAAAGCCTACCAAAATTCGTATGATAGGGTGTCTGAGGCAAGGTGTATCTAAAGTGCTTGAAGATTCGGAGTATGTTCCCGACTCCCCTGAGAAGTATACGGTCGCTGACATGATTACAGGATATGGAGTGGCTGAGGCAGTTCGACATTACTATGATATATGGGGGGGTGATATCACTGAAAAAAGAGCGATCATACAGGGTTGGGGAAATGTGGGGTCTACCGCGGCACTTTATATTGCAAAATACGGTGTTAAAATTGTGGGAATTATTGATAAAGCAGGTGGAGTTGCCAACAAAGATGGTTTTACATTGGATGAAATCAAAAAGTTGTTCTATGATAAGGATGGTAATAAGCTAATTGCAGACAATCTCATTCCGTTTGATCAGTTAAACAATGAAATCTGGAGTGTGGGAGCCGAAGTATTTATTCCTGCCGCTGCATCAAGGCTTGTTTCTAAAACGCAGATAGAGGCTATGATTACCAATGGTTTAGAGACAGTCTCGTGTGGTGCCAACGTCCCATTTTCTGATTCTGAGATATTTTATGGACCGATTGCAGAGTTTGTAGACCAAAAAGTTGCTTTACTTCCGGATTTTATTGCAAATTGTGGAATGGCACGAACATTCGCATTTTTAATGGACCCTAATAGTGATGACATCCTAACAGATGCAGATATATTTAAGGACATATCCAATACGATAGGTACGGCGCTGCGAGATGTTTTTGAAAAAAATCCCAATAAGACTCATATTGCGGAGACGGCTTTTTCTATTGCGCTTAATAAATTATTGCATTAAAGGTTTGTTTTTGTCCGTGCTAATCATATTTTGACATTGTTTTTTAGATAAGCATGGTAAACGCTTCTCTTCATCTGTTTACATTTTTAGAAAAAAAACGGAAGACCCCTTGATCATTACATTTCCATACGATAGGTTTGCCTCCTTAATGAAAAAGGCGTTTTGCCTTATAATTGTAAGTATAACTATTTAAACATTATTACTATGGTTTTTTTAATTAACTTTATGAATAATCTGCTTAGGGGGATAGTAAGATTATTTATTCATTTATCCCCCCCCCCCCCAATTTTTTCTAGGAATTGTCTTATTTAGCATTATGGGTTTAGCCCTTATGGGGTGCGGGGATGATGATGGGGAAGACAATAAACCTGAGCCGGATGAAGAGAAAAACACGGCACCGGCCATTGCCGATCAGACCTTCTCCGTAGCAGAAGATGCTGCAAACGGTACGGCTGTCGGTACGGTAAAAGCCACGGATGCTGACAAGGACGATCTGACCTTTTCTATTACTTCCGGTAATACGGGTGATGTCTTTGCTATTGAAGGCACTACCGGAAAGCTTGCTACTGCCGGAGCTTTGGACTATGAGACTACGCAAAGTTATACGCTTGCGGTGAGCGTGTCCGATGGTGAACTTAGCAATAAAGCCAATATTACTGTGAATGTTACGGATGTTGCTGATACGGGCTTTGCCTTACATGCGGATAATACTGATGTTACTGGTCTCTGGTCGGACGGGACGACGATGTGGGTCGCAAATGCTATGTGGGATGATGATGATAACAAGGCTAAAATCTATGCTTATCGGCTGTCTGACGGGATGCGGCAAACCAGTAAGGAGTTTGATATGCATGAGAATAATACTGTTCCTATCGGACTCTGGTCGGACGGGATGACTATGTGGGTCACAGACTCGTATGATGATAACATCTATGCTTACGAACTGGCTACTGGGGTAAGGCAGGAAAGCAAGGAGTTTCGCTTAGAAGGACCGGATCATTTTGATGCTGGCGACATTTGGTCGGACGAGACTACTATATGGATCGAGAACTATGATGATAGAATGGTCTATGCCTACGAACTGGCTACTGGGACAAGACAGGAAAGCAAGGAGTTTGACTTGCATCCGGATAATGAAGACCTTAGCGGAATCTGGTCGGATGGGACGACGATGTGGGTCACAGACTGGGAAGATAACAAAGTCTATGCTTATAATCTGGCAGACGGTATGCGGCAGGAAAGCAAGGAGTTTGATATGCATGAGAATAATACTGTTCCTATCGGTCTCTGGTCGGACGGCACCACGATGTGGGTGACAGATAGCGGCATTTATGATGAAGAAAATGAGCAGTTTACTAAAGTCCCCAAAATCTATGCGTACAGCCTGCCAAAGTGAGAGCTGCGTGATCAATATTTTTTCGTGGTGATAAGGAGCCTGCTTGCAAAGGGCAGGCTTTTTTGTGGAGTAGCAGATAGCATTAAAAAACCTTCAAGGTTTTCAAAACCTTGAAGGTTTAACCAACGAAACGACAGCACCACAAAAACCTCCAGTCTCGAGCAACAATGACCGCTCAACGAAGGAAAATAACCCCGGATCAGTCAAAAACGCCTGCTGATCAGACAAAAAACACACTGGCAAAGTCAAAACATGCGTTAGTAGTGGAACTTTTGGAAAGTTTGAAACTTTCCAAAAGTTGCTTAGCAAGGTTTTGCGTTTTTTCATCCCTTTGCGTTTGAATAAAAATAACTATCATTACGCATTGAATTAGGTTACTAAGTGTAATTAAGTAACCATGCCCATATTTTTAATATTCATTACTTAGCTCAAGGAATGATAGTAAGCATCTTCACAGTACTTATTGTGAACTTTAATATAGTTTGCTGCTATGCTGGGGAAAACTTCACCCCTCAACATCAGGATCAGCACGAAAATGAGGCTGGGGAGCGTGGAAAAGCGAAACATGCCAATGCTGATAACGATAGTATTGCACCAGCCACCTGGTCGGTAATTCCTTTTGTTCTGCTATTGGTCATGATCGCAACAGGCCCTCTTTTTTACCCTCACTTTTGGCACAAGTCCTATCCTGTAATTTCGATAATATTGGGCTTTATCGTTAGTATATATTACCTTTTCCGGCTTCATAACTATCATAGCCCAATCCACTCTATCGCTGAGTATATACAGTTTATTGCACTACTTACCGGTCTCTTTGTAGCCTCCGGGGGAATTTTGATCCATGTAGATAAGGAGGCTAAACCTTTAACCAATGTGATCATATTAGCCATTGGGGCGGTCATTGCTAATGTGATTGGAACCACCGGAGCCTCTATGTTACTGATTCGTCCTTTTATCCGTTTAAACAATAATCGAATCAGACCTTATCATATTGTTTTCTTCATATTTATAATTAGCAATGTAGGCGGATGTCTGACACCTATTGGAGACCCACCATTGTTTTTAGGTTTTCTGAAAGGTATCCCATTCGAATGGACGCTGATCAATAATCTGATCCCGTGGGTGCTGGTTGTAGTGATGTTACTGATTTATTTTTACTTCTTTGATATAAGAAATAAAACGGATTATGCTAAAATGAGAGGAGATAAAGAGCAAGCGGCACCCGTTACCGGTAAAATCCAACTGAGAGGACATCGAAATTTCTTCTGGTTAGCGATTGTGGTTGGGGCCGTATTCATTGATCCCAATGTTTTTGACTGGGTACCGGGCATAGCGTATCACGGGGCTAAGTTTTCATATATCAGAGAGATAATTATGTTCCTTGCTGCGGTGGGGGCTGCCCGATTTTCTGACTTACAGGCGATTCAGGGAAATGACTTTAGTTTTGAGCCGATACGGGAAGTAGCATTTCTGTTCATTGGCATTTTCTTTACCATGATGCCGGCATTAGAGTTAGTAAGTGGTTTTGCTCAGTCTCCGGAGGGAGTTAAACTTATTAATGCCGGCAGTCTTTACTGGGGTACCGGCCTGCTATCCGGCTTCCTGGATAACGCACCTACTTATGTAAATTTCCTGACGGCCTCTATGGCTAGTGTTGGATCAGATATCAACCAAATAGAACAGGTCAGGGCATTTGCTGATGAGGAGCTTTCCTATTTAATGGCTATCTCGCTGGGGGCGGTGTTTTTTGGTGCTTTTACTTACATTGGAAACGGACCGAACTTTATGGTAAAGTCTATTGCAGAACAGGTCGGCATCAAAATGCCTTCTTTCTTCTCTTACATCATAAAATATTCTATTCCTGTGCTCTTACCTATTTTATTTATTGTGTGGCTTATCTTTTTTATGGGTAAGTAAAATGTATTTTTAAAAATTCAGGCATTGCTAAATATTCATCATAAAACAGTCCCGACAGAAATGCCGGGGCTGTTTATGTTTTATTGGTGCCTTATCACGATCCTGCCCACAGCCTTACGTCCTCAGGCAAAGTCAAAAATCTATTGCTTCCGGTTACATTTGCGTTCCTTCCGGTTACCATTTTGTTTTTTGAGGACGGGATACCTTGCGAAAGGCTCTCCACTCTCCCGCAGCTTTCGCTGATTGGCCGCAGACGTGTTTTGATGAAGAAAAGGAGCCATTGTTGATAATGATATTAGAGAAACCTTCAAGGTTTTGAAAACCTTGAAGGTTTAAAATAACGACGATAACATCGTAGCAGTCCTCTCTGCTTCTCATCTCTTCTTTGTGACAGCCTCCGTG
>JACONI010000115.1:16196-16422 GCA_014323825.1 Ekhidna sp.
GTTTCAAACTTTCCAAAAGTGAATGCTTCGCCAAAGCAGAGAGGAGTGCTACGATGCTATCGTCGTTATTTTAAACCTTCAACGTTTCTCTAATATCATTCATCAACAAGGGATCCCTTTTTCATCAAAACACGTCTGTGTCCATCAGTGAAAGCTACGGGAGAGTGGAGAGCCTTTCGCAAGGTGTCCTATCCTCAAAAAACAAAAGGGTAACCCGAAGGATCGC
>JACONI010000116.1 GCA_014323825.1 Ekhidna sp.
ATAATGACAATGTCTATGAAGTGGAAGTAACGGCAAATGATGGGACAAGAGACAGCAGTCCGCAGACGATTACCGTTACGGTTACCGATGTGAATGATAGCAATCCGGTGATTAATTCAAATGCCACGGCAAGTGTGCTGGAGAACAGCAGCGGTACAGTGCTGACCGTAACAGCCGCTGACGCAGACGGAACAGGAGAAGCAATCATGTACGGTTTCGCCGGAGGAGCAGACGATGACAAGTTCAATCTTGGTGCAACTAGCGGGGTTTTGACTTTCAAGTCGGCTCCTGATTTTGAAAATCCCACTGATGCGGGCGGTACGGCTAATGACAATATTTACGTTGTACAAGTAACCGCCGGCGACGGGGTGAATACCAGCGGCCCGCAGGAGATCACCGTTACGGTTACCGATGTGGATGAGGCGCTTGGCGTTCCGTCTGCCGAAGGCATGGAACTCTATCCGAACCCTGCCTCCGATCACTTCAGGCTGTCGGGCATTTCCGATGAGTGGATCGGGGTGAGCCTTATCGGCATGACAGGCCATTTGGTCAGGAGTTATCCTGTTTCCAAGGACGGATTGTACGATGTTTCAGGTTTGAATGAGGGCATCTTTTTCGTTTTCACTGAAGGAGACGGAGGGCGTAAGGCTGTGGGGAGGCTTGTGATAAGGAAGTAAGGGAGAGTTGCTAAAACATCAAGCAACCCCGACAGAAATGTCGGGGCTTTCTTTTTTCCTTTCAGACTAGGGGGTATCATACAATATTTAGAACCTGCTCCTTGATCTTTTCCAACTCGTCCTTCATTTCCACAACAGTTCTCTGCATATCGGCATCATTTGCTTTTGAACCAATGGTGTTTATTTCTCTGCCAATCTCCTGCGCAACGAATCCTAATTTTCTCCCGGCAGCTTTTTCCTTATTAATAACTTCATCAAAGTAGTTCAGATGCTGCAATAGTCTTGTTTTCTCTTCGCTGATGTCAATACGTTCTAAATAAAAGATTAACTCCTGTTCAAAACGGTTCTCATCCAATCTGATTTTATCTCTGATTTCTTCTACGTTTTTTTCGAGTTTTGTTCTTATATTTTTGGTTCTTTTATCATCAGATTGCTCAATTATCTTTAATCTTTTTCTAATATTTCCGATGTATTCATTTAGCTTATTTTCGAGAGGTCTGCCTTCATTTTTTCGGAATTCTACACATTTTTCAATGGATTCCCGAATGGTCTTTTTTACCTCTTCCCATGCTATTTCTTCTACCGGAATTTCCCTCTGCTTAATGACATCCGGGGATTGCAGTGCCATCTTAACTAAACTTTCGTCTTTTGCATTTACCCGCTCGCTAAGCACTCTAAATTTTTCATGATATGCCAGAAACAGTTTTTCATCTACATGAACCGGTTGAACGGCGTTTGCATTCATCTCAACCTCAAGCGTGAGTATAATCTTTCCTCTTTTAAGTAAGTCTGAAACCATTGCTCTGATATCAGATTCCTTTTCGTTTAGTTCTTTAGGTATCCTGAAAGAGAGGTCGAAAAACTTACTGTTAAGTGTTTTAATTTCACATTTGATGAGAAATTGCCGGCTGGAGTGTTCACTCCGGCCGAAGCCGGTCATAGATTGCTGCATACTCCAAAGTTAGGTGATGGTCTAAAAGTCAAGCCCTAAAGTGAAGTAAAATTTCTTAGATCGGGTCTCTCCGTCTATGTAAGGCGTAGCAAGGTCGAATTTCATGTAGTATCCGAAAAGCACTGTACGAATTCCCCAGCCATATCCTCCCAGCCAGGGGTTTTGAAATTTGACTATTTCTGCTTCAAAAGGGCCCGGACCTTTAAAAGTTCGGGTAATTGGCAGGCCGTCCACAAAAGGAGGTCTGCCGGTCCAAACCGAACCAACATCTGCAAAACCTATGATTTGAAAATTTCTGAGGAAATTAGATTTGATTGGTTTATTGATCAAATATTGAAAGAGTGGAATCCTGAGTTCCGAATTCAGGGCCAGTGCATCAGACCCGGAGGCCTCATTATAATCCAAACCTCTTAAATTGGTGATAAACTCATTAAATAACATATCGCTGTTATCCACTTCATTCGTAAAGTTGAGAGGATCATCATTGCCCTGGTTATCATTTGAAGCAAACAGCCAGTTATCCATTCCTCCAAGCATATAATCCTTTTTGGCAGGCCCTGTTTGTTTTCCATATAATATTCTTGTTGCCCAGGTAATTTCTTTATGAACTTTCTGATAGTGTCTGAAATCAAACCTGATGTTACCAAAATTCATACTGGCATCTGTGGTATGAAAATGATGAGTAAACTCCAGCAAGGCTCTTGTGCCCTGGTACAGATTGAATGATTTTTCGATTGTATTGTCAAATATTAGTGAGACCTTACTTCCAACATAATTCGCTGTGCTATTTGCTGCCTGTTCTCCTCCCTGACCTGTGACACTCAGAAAGTTAAGGTTTGTGAAAGATGTCGTTGTGAGCAGCGGTGCAGCTTCAACTCTGAAGGTGTGGACGACCGGTAAAGAGGCAGAGACTTTAATTTGATTGAGTTTGTACTTATGTAAAAAATTATTATCTACCGAAGGATTATCAATGAAGTATGTCTTTCTATCTATTCTTAGTTTGAAGTCCAGCCAATATTTGAGATATTGAAATTCTGCATAAATGTCTCCCTGGCTAAGATCAAATTTTGTCAGAACTCCCGCTTTAAGTCTGTAATTATTCAGAACGTCATTTATTTCTGTTTCAAGGAGCATCATGAAGTTTCTGTAGGGATCCCACAAGAATGAAGTGATAGCATTATTAAAAGAAAATCTCGGGTGATAGGGAATCGGGCCGATGCGCTCATTTTCCTGTTCAAAACTTTGGTATTTGCTGAAAAAGGATTCGGGTTGATAGGCATTATCCGTTTCATCTTCGAAGACGTAATTATCAGTGTCTATCCAGTTTGGGTCTTCAAGTTCTTTGACTTTCTCTCCGGCACTTTCTTCTTCCTCTTCAAATACAAACTCATCAGGATGCTCTGTATCCTTTTCCTCTATGGTTTGCTCTCTCTTCCGTTCTTCCTTTCTAATAACTTTTGAGACGACACGTAACGCATTTTCTCTTCTTTTCCTTGGTGTCTCCGGGGTGAAATTGCTTTCAGTCAGACTGATTTCCTTATCAAGGTAAATTTTTGGTTCCCCTTCATTGAGCATCAGGTAGGTAAAACGAGACGGATCGAAATGTAAGTCGTAACTTAAAATGCTCCTGTCAAAACCGGTAACCTGGGTATACACTGAATCACGAAAAGAGTACCGGTAAAGGTTTGAAATTCCTCTTTGGTCATTTAGATAATAAATTTCGGTGGTACTTTTTGCATAAGGTTTTCGATTTTCACTTAATGTATTAGTAATACGATAGAGTTTATACGTAGTGGTGTCAAGATTATAAACAAAGATATTGAAGTTATTATTGAGGTTTTCGAGAGCAATATTTCCAACTTCTACGGAATCCGACACACGATTGGAACTGAAGAGTACCGCTGCGGTTCCCGGTATGAAAGTCGGGTCTAGATCGTCATAAGTATCTTTGGTAATGCGTCGGAGCGCATTTCTGTTCATTGCAGTCAGGAAAAGATCACTTTGACCGTCAATATCTCCTGAGATAACAGCTAATCTTCCATTGTCATTAAATGAAAAGCTTTCTATTTGTTTGAAGCGGCTGAGAGGTTTCTGACTTTTTTTCCCCGTCTCCAGGTTGAAAGTGTTTAAATAAAGGAACCCTCGTTTAAATAGTATTACTCCTAAAGTGTACTCATCTTGCCAGTCTAAAAGTGGAAGGTGTTTATCTATGTCCTGGCCATTAATCCGGTAACCGCCGGAGGTCATTTTTCTTACCTGATCCGTTTCAAGGTCTTTTACATAAACCATGTATCTGCCATTCTTCAAAACTGCATAGGCTACCTTATCTGCATCCTTATTGAAGGCAACCGATGTGGTTATCAGGTTTTTTACTCCTCTGATTTGCTCCAGTACAGACTTTTCGTCTGCACTCACATAATTTTTCTCAACTTCCTCTTTTTGAAGTAGGTAATAGTTTTGCCAGTCGTTCAGAAAATCCCTGAATGAGACACCAAGCGTGTTTGTGATGCTATTTTCTTCCTTACGAATTATCCTGACCAGATTGAGTACATTAGAAATATTACTCTCTCCATACTTTACAGCTATGTAATTCCAAATGCTTTGACCAACGATAGCTGCGGCCTCTCCATCTACCCGTGTTAGTTTTTTGATTTTCTTTTGAGACATATAGTCTCTTAAGTAATCGTCCATTTCTCGTGACCAGCCATAAGCAAGATACCTGGCAGCACCTCCAACAAACCAGTCCGGTAAGGAAAGCAGGTAGCTATTTTGAAAAATTTCCGCAAGGCTGCCGCCATACATCATATCCTCTATCAGTGTATTTGAAAGCTTGTAGATGAGTTCTTGCCTGAAATGATAGGCCTGACCGGGGTATGCGACCTCCAGGTGGAGTTTTACAAATTCAGTCCTTCCTCCTATTGTGTATACTGCACCGTCTATTCCAACATTACTTTGTTGAAGGTCATGAATTGAGTTGTAAATAAAAATTTTAGTCTTGCTGTAAGGAGCGTAGCCTAATCTGTCCGTTAGTGTCATAAATTCATCCTCAAGGAAATTAATTGCTTCTAATGCGTACTCCTGACCACCCGGATAGTAGTATATATCAAAGTTATTAGTACTATAAAAATACCAGTCAAAATTTTTGTACTGGATTCTGTTTTGTCCAAAGGGAGTAGTATAATGCTGGCTGAAAGCCAGATTAGTCACAAGTAAAAATGCGATACATTTAGTGAACCCTTTGAACATTTACTTCCTTTTCTATCTCAACTCTTTGATCTAAAACATCAGCGAAATGTTTAGCAAAATAAGGTGATAATGACACACCTTTTGTACCAAACCCGTTGAAAATAGCTAATGTTCCGAGATTTTTGTGAAAACCTATAAATGGTTTCCTGTCATGCGTAGCGGGACGGACTCCGGCTCGCTTTTCCAAGATCTGAAAATCTCCGTCAAAGATTTTACCTATTCTCTCCGTAAGACTCTTTATTCCCTCTTCCTGAGGCTCATGAGTTAAAACCGAATGGTCATAAGTAGATCCTACGGTAAAATATCCATTTTTGGGGATCATGAATACTCCCTGATTAATAACGTAGGGGCTCTCCAAATCACATTCAATGTCAATAATTTCTCCTCTTACCGGTCTAAATGGAAGGCTCTTCCAAAAATTAGAGACATCAACTCCTTCACAAAAAATAATCCTGTCGGCTTGATATTCCTTGTAGGTTACCACACCCTCCTCGATGTTTAGTAATGCTGTATTTAACCATTCCTCCACAAAGCAATCCTTATTGATTAAATAGTTTTTATAGGCAATTATCAAAGCATTTAAGTTGACATATCCCGACCTGTTAAGTACAATTCCACCATACGGGTCATTAATGTGCTTTATTTTCAATGAATGACTGCTGACGTGATTCAGGTAGGGAGCATAATCACGATCATCCTGTCTTCCCTGCCAGTCATTTTGATCTTTGACACTTTTGAAGAGGCGATAAATAGATATTGGATACAAAAACCGGGTATTTAGCAAATTTTCCAATTCTTGATAATCCGTCTCAAGGGTTGGAAAGAAGTCATCTGCTCTCCAGGTTTTTATCATTTTTCTACCCGTAACAGGATTGTAGAGACCTGTAGCTTTTTTGGAGCCGGTATGCTCCTTTTCATGATTGAAAACCACAATCTTGTGTCCCCTTTTCAGTAGTTCATAAGAAAGCCATATACCTGCAATTCCCAGTCCGACTATAATATAGTTTACCTTACCAGCCATGCCTTAATTTTGTTTTCAAAACTGTAAAATTCCTATTTAATGAAGATTAAAATTTTTGTGTTCAATCCTTTCTACGAAAATACGATTATCTTATCCTCCCGGGAGAAGAATTGTTTCATTTTTGACCCCGGTTGTTATGAGGGTTTTGAGTTTGATGAACTCAATAACTACATTGAAACGGAAGGTTTGAGAGTGAAAGCTATCATTAACACCCATTGCCATATTGATCATGTTCTGGGAAATTATCTTTTGAAAGTCCGGTACGATGTATCTTTAAAAATCCCGGTAAATGAAAAAGAAATTTATGAAGCAGTTCCTGTATATGCACCAAAATGGGGAATTACAAACTATTCTCATACCGAGGCGGATGAATATTTAAAGGAAGGAATGGAATTAGAACTTGATGAGGTATCATTCAAATTGATAGAAGTGCCGGGGCACTCTCCGGGTCATCTTATGTTCTACAATGAAGATGAAAAGATGATGATTGGCGGGGACGTGCTTTTTAGGGAAAGCATTGGCAGAACTGATCTTCCGGGAGGAGACCATCAGGCCTTACTAAGTAATATTCGGGAGAAAGTGTACACACTTCCCGATGAGGTGACTGTTTATCCCGGGCATGGTTCGGAGACCACAATAGGTTATGAAAAAAGTAATAATCCTTTTGTGAAGGCATGATCAGGCAAATTCCGAACTTGATGACTTCATTCAATCTTATTACAGGGTGTGTTGGGATTTATTTTACTTTATCAGGTCATAAGATTGAAGCTTTATACTTTGTACTTATTGCTGCTTTTTTTGATGTTTTGGATGGGCTGCTCGCAAGATCATTCAATGCAAAGTCAGAAATTGGCGGTCAATTGGACTCTTTAGCAGATCTCGTTTCTTTTGGTGTTTTGCCCGCTTTTTATATATTAGACCTTCTAAAGGAGCAGACCTCGTTTTTTTGGGCCGGAATTCTCATTGTCCTTTTTTCAGCCTATCGTTTAGCAAAATTTAATGTTGATGCCAGTCAGACAGGGCATTTTTCAGGACTCCCTACGCCGGCCAATGCAATAATGATAACCTCTTTATTCTTATTGCCACTTAAATTAACAGTGTCATTTTTATTGTTTATTACTTTTCTCTCATGCTTCTTACTGGTATCTCCTGTAAGACTTTTAGCGCTGAAATTCAAAAACTATGGCTGGACAGGTAATGAAAGCAGATGGATTCTGATGATTGGGACCATTATTTTTAGCCTCATATTTCGGTGGGCTTTTGTTCCATTCATCGTGCCGTTTTACATCATTGTTTCGATGGCTTCACTTCTTGCATTTAAAATCACTCGTGTCCGACTAAAATAGCAAAAGATCGACAAAAGGTTAAATCTGATGAATAGAGGATGTTTTTGACATTTTTATCCAATTAGACTTAATTGGCATTGTTTTTTAAAGAAGCAGGGTAATCGTTGCGATCAAGCGGCCTACATTTTTAATAAAAAAATTAGACGACCCCTTGACAATTAAATCTTTTTATCCTTACTTTGTATTTTAATAAAAAGGTGTTTAACCTTGCAACTGAAATAATTTTTTAAACAATAATTTTTTTTATTATGTTTTATTTTATTATACCCCCCCCCCCCCCC
>JACONI010000117.1:0-37302 GCA_014323825.1 Ekhidna sp.
GTGAAGGTGAACTGGGCGACAGCCGTGCTACAGGCCAAGCATAACACCGGGCCGGCTAAAACCCGCCTGAGGCTGCTGGAGAACTGTTTTGTTTTGTTTTGTTTTGTTTTGTTTTGTTTTGTTTTGTTTTGTTTTGTTTTGTTTTGTTTTGTTTTGTAGTTAATTTGCTGCTATACATTTCTGTGTAATTTAAAGATTATCAAATTAGTTTCGTAAACAGTATTCATACATTTTGTATGATGTCATTGTGCAAATGTATGTTTGATTTTTTAAACATACAAAAATTATTTAATTTTTTTTAAATCTTTTTTAAACCTCCAAGGTTTTGGAAAACCTTGAAGGTTTTTTGGGGGTGCTGTCGTCTCGTTAGTTAAACCTCCAAGGTGTTGAGAAACCTTGGAGGTTGTTGCAGTGCTGTTGTCTCGTTAGTTAAACCTCCAAGGTGTTGAGAAACCTTGAAGGTTGCTGTGGTGCTGTGGTCTTGTTGGTTAAACCTTCAAGGTGTTGAGAAACCTTGGAGGTTTTTTTTGCGGTGTTGTGGTTTCGTTGTTTAAACCTCCAAGGTGTTGGGAAATCTTGGAGGTTTTTTTTGGGGTGCTGTGGTTTCGTTGTTTAAACCTTCAAGGTGTTGGGAAACCTTGGAGGTTGCTGCGGTGGTTGTCTTGAACAGGATTTACTTGATTTTAGGATGGACAGGATTTTTATGGTAAACCTCTCTTCGGGTGGGGTGGGTAAATTTACTTTTCTTGTAAAGCGTTTAGGAGTCATTGTAAATCCGTTCAGGGGTTATTGTTGAGCATCCACTACCTTCCCATTGCCACAGTATAGCTGCCCCGAACAGATCAGGTCATGATGTCCCCGCCGATATTTTCCCCATTACATCCAACTCCACCACTACGTAGACCTATATGGAAGCAGCAAACAACATAGCTATGCTTACCTTCGGAAGTGAAGATTAAAGAAATCCATCAGTAATAGCTTATCATGTACATCAGAAATATAAATTAATACTTAACAACAAAAAAGATTCACCAGCGTAAAAAATAATGTTACTATTAAAATCAATTGTACTACTATGCGAATGACTTCTTTTATTTTTTTAACATTTCTTTTTATTTCTTCCTTTGGTCAATCCGAGATCGAATTACCTATTAAGGAACAGTTTGACGTTGTGACCATGGAATGGATTGACAAGTCAGAATATCTAAAAACCTACTCGGGCATTAATGAATACTGTCAAAATCCGGTTTTTAGAAAATCAGTGGACAGGGTTTTAACCTCTATCCATCAATATGACTCATTAATAATTTCTACGCTTAATGATCCTACTGCCTATTTTAACTGGGATGCGAAAGAAGAGCGAAAAACACTTTCGGACATCGCATCAATGGAGACGGGATATAGTACACATGCTTTTATTGATAAAATGCGGGATGCCTGCATTTTCAGGAACGAAATAGAGTCGAATGCAAAAAATTTAAGAAACGGTGTAGGTTATGAATCTTATGATGCCAAGATCGTTCTCCTTGAGACGGATGTGATTCGATATCTTAATAAAATAGATAAACTGGTCGTGAAAATTAATGATCACTTACATGTACTGGACATTGACTTATCTCAGTAATGAACATGTCGATCTTTTACTTCTTGTAAAATGTCAGCGATAGTTACCAGGATCCCGGTCTCTTCTACATCGCCAAAATGAGGATTCCGGGCTGTGCCGAAGGTAATCATGGTTTTTGAAAGACCCATATAAATATTGATTAGGGGAGGAATGTATTCGCCCCTTTCTTTCAATAGCTTGTTTAATAGCTTAAATCCTTCATCATAGGACATTTCTTTTTTAAAGAATGATTTGAAAAGAGAAGTGTCATGGGAAGCATTCAACTCCTTCTTCGGTGTACACAAATCAGGTCGGTTTGGGAAGTAGTGATTCATAAAAGACAGAAGGATATCTCTTGCTTCCCTGTGATAATGTGCGTACATGGTCACTTTCCCAAACAAATATTTTATTTCAGGATATCTTATGACGAGGGATCCTAATCCATCCCAAATATTCATCAATGCAAATACGCCTTTTCGTGGATTATTAGAGGGTTGATATGAAGGTTGCACCCAAGAACGTCCGAACTCTATTGAATAAGGAAGGTACTCCTTTTCCATCTTTTCCGTGAAATCGAAATAATGGGAAGTAGAAAGTTCAAATTTTCCTGTATAAAGGTTTTTTGCCCGTTCTCCTGTGATAAATCGATATCCTCCGATGATTTCGCAATCCTCCGGACTGTAGACGATTAATTGTTCATAACAATGCGCTGAGACATCTGCCTCATCAATGTCAATAGCATTTCCGGTACCTCCGCCTGCTTCACGGAATGAGAGTTCTCTCAATCGCCCAATTTCTCGCATAGTATTAGGAGCGTTGTGATGATTAAGAATGTAAATTTTGTTTCCGGCTTTATTAGTATCTCGCACAAATCGATCTTCCGTTAGTTCACGCGCTATCAAAGAGCGATTTACCGGTTCAATGATTTTCTGAAGGGCTTTTGTCATGCTTTCAAGTTTGAGGGTAAGTTGTAAACCTGTTCCTTTACCCAATTTGCCCATTCTTTGTCATTCCTTGATCTATCAAGGACTTCAGGAGCAATGGGTTTCCCAATAATAATATCAATTTTCATATTCTTCTGTCTAAACAATTCATCCACAAGGAAGAACATCTCAAAATTGACTTTAATACCTAAAAACTTTCTGAAGCTGGCTAACCTGTAAAAACGATCGGTTAGCCTTCCTCCAATATGTACCGGCATAATAGGTATCCCATACTTTTTAGCTTTTGTGATGAAGGTCTTTTTCCATTCCAAATCTATTATCTTGCCTTTAATTTTCCTGCTTACCAGTCCGGCGGGGAAAATGAATGTTGCGGTACCATTTGCAAATTGCTCTTCAACTTTTTGAAGCGATAGTACTGTACTTTTTCCAACTTTATTGACTCCAATGAAACGATTTTTTAATTGATTAATAGCCATCAAAAGGTCATTCACAATAAACTTAATATCCGGACGCTCTCCTTTCAGTAGATGAATGATTGAAATGGCATCCATGCCACCCAAGGGATGGTTTGAAGCGAAGATGATTTTTTTCGGATAAGGGAGGATGTTTTCCTTGCCTTTAATGGTGAACCGGAGCTTGAAGAGATTCAGTGCATCTTTACAAAAGACGTACTCGTCACTGTTTTGATGTTGCTCAAAAAGGGTATTTACCTCATCCTGGTGAATCACTTTCTCAACCCAGCGGATGACAAAACCCGGAAGCCTCTTAAGCAGTTTGGGGTTTTTGCTTTTTATCAATTTTCGTATATCTACAGACTTTTCCATGGCGATAATTCGCAAGTTTAGTCGGATTCGTGTTTTCTACATAGCCTGTCTTTCATTTTGATAAACTGCGTATCTTAGATTAAACATGAAATCAAATGTAATTTGAAAAAGTAAGCTATTTCCGTGTCGCCGAAGATTCGATTTAGGATCATCTGATCCGCAGGCATTTTTATCTGATCGGTGTCCCGTCCCTGTTGCAAAAAATTCTTTTTTGAATGCCCAACGTACCTCTTTACCGAAAAAAGGGAATTGTGGATGAATGATATAAGAGCAACCTCCGAGGTGTTGAAAACCTTGAAGGTTTCTTATGCTTATGCTATTCGACAGAAAAAAAGCCCTCACACTCCTGCAAGGGCTTTTATGATGTATGCTCCCGCTATTTGAGCCGGTAGGCGTAGAGTTTGAAATCACTAACATCATTTTCTACTACCCATATGGTAGTACCGTCCGACCAGAGGCCTTGAGTGCCCCCTGCAAAAGAGTTGTATAAGTTTTAATTTTTTTAAATTATAAAGAGTTTTTATCTTGTTAAGATTTAAAGAACTCAAAGAGGGAACATGGTGATTTACGGTATCATGAAATCAGAGCAGTCGGCAATAAGGAACAAAATTTTTACAACGTTCTGATGGAAGTTTTAATGATTGTTATTGCTATCCTTCTCATCGCCGGAGGGATTGTGTTTTCGATACTGCCTCCCTTGCCGGGTCCGCTTTTGACGTATGGAGCCTTGGTTTCTGCTCATTATATTTCTTCAGATACATCTTTTAGTGCAGCTTCCTTTATCATCTGGGCGATCATTGGCGTGCTTATTCTGGTGCTGGATTACACACTCCCTGCTGTATCGGCAAAAAAGTCCGGTGGCACTAAAGCCGGAATGATTGGCGGATTGATCGGGACTGTTGCCGGGGTGATCCTTCCAATTCCTTTTGGGATAATTATAGGTCCTTTTCTGGGGGCAGTTATTGGTGATTTGTGTGGAGGTAACAGCATTAAATCAGCCTTTAGATCGGGTTTCGGATCGTTCTTAGGCTTTTTAGCATCCACTTCACTTAAACTGATTTATTCCATAGTCCTTGGAAGTGTAATAGCCTGGAAAGTAGGCGGGTTTACTTTTAATGCCATTAGAGCGGCTTTTTAGTTTCACTCTACATATACTCCAAACCATTGATTCAAACCGAATGATACCCAAAAGCAAACTCTCCCCTTACGCTGATAATATCTTTCAGGCTTTCCCTGATAAAAATAAATGATACGTTCAAATATTATGTATAACCGAGATACTAAACTGCCTGTAATAAACCATAAAGATCAGTATTGATAATGAAGTAAAGAAAGCCTGCGGTGTTCCGAATGGAGATTCTCAAGTATATCTTTGAATATTTTTCGTAATCAGTTCATAAAGTAATTGCTCATTTCCGTTGAGCATTTCAAGCTGCCTATCTATGGTTACCTGATCTTTCCTTACGGCCGGTCCTGTCTGGGCGTTGGAAGGGTTTAGGGCAATAGCTTTTTCCAGTGTTTCATTAACTAATGGGAGTATATCCCGGAATGTCATGCCTATCTCTTTCAGTTGCTTCTCCGCAATGTGATACATGTGATTGCTAAAATTGCAGGCAAAAACAGCCGCAAGGTGAGTTTTAGCACGATCCGAAGAGTTCATAACCTTTACATGGTTAGAAATTTCCATTGCAAGCTTTACAATTTCACTTTTAATTTCCGGAGTTCCTTCAACCAGGATTTGGACCTTTTCAAAATCAATGTTCTTTTCCTTAGAAAAGGTCTGTAGAGGATAAAGAACTCCTCTTTTTCTGTGCATATTCAAATCTGAAAGAGGCCTTGAGCCTGACGTATGCAGGATAATCGCATCCGACTTTGGAAGCTTATCGGAAAACTCACCTATCATATCATCTAAAAGTGTGAGTATTACAAAGTCAAAATCAGCAGCTTCTAAAAATGTAAGATCAGATTCACCCTCGCATGGGTTACGGGTGAAAATCGTAACATCATGATTTTCTGAAAATTTTCCGGCCAAATGTGAGCCTAAATTACCATGACCTACAATGGCTATTTTACTCATAACATAAAGTTATTAAATGACTAGAAAGTTTCTACTCCTTTGTCCCGCATTTTTATAAATTCAACATATCGCCTTCTTATGGCAATAATAAATCCGACAACCAGAAGAAGCGTACCTATCCAAAGTAAATTGATCCATGGTTTTTTCACAACTTCCATGATGATCCAATCTTTCTGGGTGGTTTGGTAAGCAAGAATTACAGCATCTTCTTGAGGGATGATATTCTGAATCGAAATTTGAAAAGCGAGATCCTCCACTTTGTCATCAATTCTACCCACTAATTCTTTATTTCTAATTAAGAATATCGGTTCTGCTTTGTAGTCTTTATATTCTCCCCGAACATTAATGACCGCCTTTACTGCAACATCATTTGCAGAAAGCTTTGCTCCGTCAATCTTATCCACAGGGATTATTTCTTCAAGTGTTGCGATGTAATCATTGATAAAAAATTCATCTCCAATAGTGACTTTCATCTCTTTTGGCTCACTCCATTCTAACTCCTGATCAGGCTCGGGAAATGTTCTGACGTGCGTGTAAACATCGGATGTCAGCGACCTTTTGATAGCCGGAGAGTAAACAGGCCCACCCATCGCATCATTAATTTGAACCCTTGGATATAAGGTAAAACTGCTCCCGTCTTTGGTTTCATACGCTACCTCAAAGTAGCTGTTCTCCGGGTTGATAAGCGTTAAAGTATCTTCCTTTGAAATAACTTTTACAGGGTCATTCGTGTAACGCAGTTCACTCTCATCTACATAGCCTTGTTCTTTTGTCCTCCTTCGCATACCCTTGTAAATCATGGAATAATCTCCCATCCGGCGGGGTTCGTTAATGAAAAGCAAAAGATTATTGTTGTTGACATCATCCGGAAATTCACTGCTCCATACTAGGCCTGTATAGTTTTTTGACATGATGGAAGAATAACCCGAGGAGAATAGAATGCCGATTAGCATAAGCGCAACTCCGATATGCGTGATCGCTCCACCGGAAAGGCTGACGTTAGATTTAGCCAGACCAACGAATATTTTAATGTTAGCAAAGACACTGTACAGGCTCGTGATTAACAGCAGAATGTAGTACCACTCACTGACTTTTCCGATTACAATAACCAAAGTGGAAAAGACCAAAGCCAGAATGAATGGAATTTTCAACTCATCCATGAGCTTATTCCTGTCCATCTTCTTCCACCGGAAAAACTGACCGGTCCCTGAGAGAATCGCTAAAACAACGGAAAGTAAAAGTTGGGGAAATGAATAGGCATCAAAAATATCTACCGGGGGAGCCATATTCAGGTTAAAGCCAAGATTCTCGGCAATGGAGTTATACACCGGCATTGAAGTGTAAGCGAACACCTGAAAAGCCATCAACCCAAGAACTGCGGCACCCATGAAAATCCAAAATTCTCTTGAGTAAGCAGAGACCTCCTTTTCTGTTGATGGAATCTTTTTCCAGCTTTTGGCAATCAAGACGACTGATAATGCAAGAAATGCCAAAAGGTACAAAAGTAATTGACCGGACAGACCCAAATCAGTAAACGAATGAACGGATGAATTTCCAAGAATTCCACTCCTTGTTAAGAAAGTAGCGTAGAGTACCAAAATAAAGGTTGCGACCACAAGGATTAATGAAAGTTTTAAAGCAGCCCCACTCTTTTTATAAGCGATCATTACATGTATGGCAGCAACCATAACCAACCATGGAACATAGATAGCGTTCTCAACAGGATCCCAGTTCCAGTACCCTCCGAAATTTAGGGTTTCATAAGCCCAGTAAGCCCCCATCAGGATACCAACTCCGAGAATCATTGCTGAGAACTGAGCCCAGGGAAGGGCCGGACGGACCCATTCTTTACTTTTTCCTATGATTAACCCTCCGATACAGTAAGCAAATGGAATAACAGTCGTTGCAAAACCGAGAAATAAGGTTGGAGGATGGATGACCATCCAGTAATTTTGCAACAAAGGGTTGAGTCCATTGCCATCTTCAGGGATGAATTTTAGATTTGTTTTAAAAACGGGTGCATCAATGACATCTCTTAAAAGCATGAATGGAGAGCTCCCGATTTTCACATCAAAAATCACTATTCCGAGAATCATAGAGGCAAGGAAAACCTGAGTCAGGGACATGATGAACATGACAGGAGCTGTCCAAAATTTATTGGTTTTTATCAGAATAATTCCAAGAAGAGCATTCCAAAACATCCAGAGAAGGAAGGAGCCCTCCTGTCCTTCCCAGAAGCAGGAGATTTGATAGTATGACGGAAGTAACTTAGAACTGTGACTAAATACATAATGGTATTCAAAATAGTGATTGGATATGAGATAAAACAGCGTTCCGATAATGCCTAAGATGGCAGCAGAGTGGATGTAAAAAGTTTTATTTCCAAAAGAAGTCCAGTCTTCATTTTGGTTCCTTCCTTGAAAGTAGGCATAAGCTGAAAGTAAACTACTTACAAATGCTGCAATTACAAACCCATGCCCCAATAACCCTTCAAAGATATGAATCATAGTATGGAAGCTTTTTTTCTAAAGCAGAGATTCTTTTTTCGTTTCCATAAGACCAATTTCAGCTTGCGAATTCCGGCTCCTCCTGATATTTGGAAGGACACTTCAATAGAATTTTTTTGGCAATAAAATTCTCTCCTTCATAAGCACCGATGATGACCACCTGCTCTGACTTATTGAAATCGGCAGGAATGGGATTAGCGTGAAGGACCTGCTGTTTAAATCCATTTTCATCTACCATTTGAAACTTGAAAGAGCGTTTATCCGGACTTTCCTGTATTCCAATGATTTCACCCCCTGTGGTTTTTGGAAGCACTCCAACCACATGAATACTCTTCTTGAATCCTTTATCCGAAAGCACTTTAGCCTCTTCAAATGAAACGTAAGAACTTGCGTCTCCGGTCATAGATATGATGATAGCAATGGCTGCCCCGATGATTACAATTCCAAAAATGTACTTCGTCTTCATTGTTCCTTATCTTTTAATTCTTTTTCCAAACGCTTTGTTCTATTGTCCAGTTTGAAAAGAAGAAAGAAAAAACCTGCAAGCAGAATTAGTATAATCGTTAAGACCACGTAAATTTTTCCTTCACTGCGAAAATTATCCGCCATTTGAACCTGAGCATTAGCCGGGATAAATACGGCAGAGCGCAAAACGGATAAGCAATTACGCATCTTCCCATCTTTTTTTAACCAATGAAAGCCGAGTCGAAATGGTCGCTATCCAATAACCTAAAAGTGCCCATCCCATCACTGCGAAATAGAAAACTTTACGTAAGTTACTGTCTAAATCGTATGAATTGAAACCCGGGTTTCCACCATTTCCGGGATGCAGACTATCCGATAGCCTGGGAATGATAAATACCAGTGGAACCATCAGAAAAAATGCAAATACATTATAAACGGCAGCAATTCTTGTTTGCTGTTCTTCATCATTCAGCGAGTTCCTTAAAACGAAATAAGCCAGATAAATCAAAAGTGAAATAGCTGATCCATTTAACTTAGGATCATTTACCCAGGGTTGACCCCATGTAAAATGAGCCCATATCATCCCTGAGATTACACCCAAAACTCCCATTGCGATACCCGTTGAAGCAAGCCGGTAACTATAAATTTCAAATAACTTATCCTCCGTTTTTAAGTACCTGATAGCATAAATCATAGATCCCATAAAAAGAAAGATCATTCCGAACCACATAGGAACATGGAAATGAAGCACTCTTATGGTTTCATTCAGTATAGGTAGTCGTGGTACCGGAAAAAGCAAACCACCAATCATGGTATAAAAAAGGAGCAAGACACATATCCATTTCCACCAATTCGTTTTTAATAAATATCCCATCAGTTTTTCCAGGTAAACGGAAACAAAATGTAAGTTAGCACAATGATAATGACATCAACCGAGAGGAGTGCGAACACGTTTCCCCGAATTTGTAACCAAATAAAGCCGTCTAAAATCCGATAAGAATTATTTATGGAAAGCACAAGCACCGGAATCACCACAGGAAAGCCGAGCACTGCCATCATAACTGACCTGCTGCCGGCTCTAAAAGCAATGGCCGAGACCATGGTAAATGCTGAAGAAATACCAAGAACCCCTGAAAACGCATTGAGCATAAATAGCGGATAATTTGATATTGGATTTCCGAAAAGAATACTGAAAATGAAAATGGATAAGAAAGTTACTCCATGCAAGTAGAGGCAGGAATAGATGAGTTTGGCAGATAGTATGTGTAAGGGGTCACAGGTAAAAAAGAAATAGTGTACTCTCCGCTCTTCCTGAATGAAACTTTTAGAGACCGCATTGATGCCTGTGAACAGGAGTATGATCCAGAAGAGTGCATTCCAGACTTCTAAAGAAACAAAACCTTGAAAGGCCATGTAAGTGGTGAAAACAGTGGCCGCCAGATAAAGTAAAATACCTGTAATGGGATTTTGCAGCCTCCAATCCATGATAAAATCCTTCTTTATGAGCTGGAATACCTTATTCACCTGCCAAAATTAATCGCTCAGGCATTGTGAATGAATGATAGTTAATGCGTTGTTTCTTTTTAAGATCAGCATGGTAACCACTCCTTTTTAAGCTGTCTACTATATTTTTAATAAAAAAATTAGATGCCCCTTGATAATTACATTTCCGTACTTAAATTTGCATCTTTGACAAAAAAGTATTTAACTTTGTATCCGAAATCAATTTTCTTACATTAAACTTTTATTTAACATGTACCGATTAAATTTACTTATTAACAAATTGTATAAACTTATGCCCCCCCCCCTATAGTCTAATCTTATCTCCAAAAAATACCTTTCTTGTTATTTCTGCAATTCTACTCGCTTTCTACGGGCAGGCACAGACCGAACCTGAACCCAAACCCTTCATCACCACATGGCAAACAACAGAACCCAACGAAACCATTACCATTCCTACCGTCAGCGGGGAAACTTACAACTACTCCGTAAAATGGGGTGACGGATCGGAGATTACCTCTCATACCAATGCCACTCCTCCCGCTCACATCTATAATGAACCAAATACTTACACCGTCACCATCAGCGGAACGTTTCCGCGTATTCGATTCGGAAAAGTCAGCAACTTCGGAGAGATCACACCCTCCACTGCAACCGCACAGATACGTTCCATTGAACAGTGGGGAGATATGGTATGGACTTCCATGAACGGTGCTTTTGCGAGCTGCGATAACCTAACCTTCAATGCAACCGATGTACCGAACTTTTCGCAAGTGAAGGATATGAGCGGAATGCTTATTGACGCTGCCTTCAAAGGAAACATTAGCAACTGGGACGTGAGCAGCGTGGCAAATATGCGGTTTATGTTTAGAGCGTCGGATTCTTTCAACGGTGATCTCAGCAACTGGGACGTGAGTAACGTGACGAATATGAGAACCATGTTCCATTCATCTGATTTCAATGGAAGCATTAGCGACTGGAATGTAAGCAGCGTGACAACTATGTCGCAGATGTTTGATGGGGCTGCTTTCAATCAAGACCTCAGCAAGTGGGACGTAAGAAATGTGACGAATATGTCGCAGATGTTTGATGAGGCTGCTTTCAACCAAGACATCAGCAATTGGAACGTGAGCAAGGTGACGAATATGCAGAACATGTTTGCATCATCTTCCTTTAATCAAGACATCAGCAACTGGGACGTGAGTAACGTGACGAATATGCAGAACATGTTTGCATCATCTCCCTTCAATCAAGACCTTAGCAACTGGGACATAAGCAATGTGACGAATATATTCTTCATGTTTTGGAATAACTCCTCCATGTCTTCCGAAAACTACGATAAACTCCTCATCGGATGGAGCACTTTAGACACAGATGCAGGCGAGACTAAAATCCCTAAAAACATCTTTTTCGGCGCACCGGATAAGTACTCCTGTAGAGGAAAAGCGGGAAGGGATGCACTCACCGGCGCAACGCATTCCTGGACTATCACAGGTGATGAGTTAATCTCCATACGAACGGAAGCAGCCGCCCTGTCGGAAGTAACCTCACAATGTATTGCTTCCCTCACCCCACCCACCGCTAAGAGCAGTTGCACGATAGGAGAAGGAACAACGGTCACGGCTGCGCATGATGTCAGTACGTTCCCCATTACCGAAAGTACCCTCATTACGTGGACCTATACCCATAACAGCAAAAGCATTGTACAAACACAGACCGTAACCATAACAGAAGACACCACACCCCCGACAGTTACAGGGAGCTTAGCTGCGGTTACCGAACAATGTCCGATCATGGCGGAAACTGACCTGACCGAACCTGCTGCCCCCTCAGACAACTGTGGAGGGACGGTCACCGTGGCACTCAAAGCCGGCACCTCCTTCCCCATTGAGGCCGGCACCACTACCATCACGTGGATATACACGGACGAGGCCGGCAATATGTCCGAACAAACACAGGACGTGACCATAACAAAAGACACCACACCCCCGAGAGTTACAGGGAGCTTAGCTGCGGTTACCGCACAATGCCCGATCAATGCGGAAACTGACCTGACCGAACCTGCTGCCCCCTCAGACAACTGTAAAGGGACGGTCAACGTGGCACTCAAATCCGGCACCTCTTTCCCCATTCAGGCAGGCACCACTACCATCACGTGGGTATATACCGACGAGGCCGGAAATACGTCCGAGCAAACACAGGACGTGAACATAGACGATACCGAAGCACCGACAGTTACAGGCACCCTGAACACAATCACCTCCGCATGTTCGCTGGCGCAAGATGCCGTAACCTTCCCCAAAGCCAATGACGCTTGCGACGGGGAGATCACCGCCACCCATGATGTGGCCTCCTTCCCCATTACCTCCAACACCACCATCACATGGACCTACACCGATAATGCGGACAACACAGCCACACAAATGCAGAACGTGACGATCACACTCGACGGCACTGACCCCGTGCCTGTCCTGCCGGACTTGCCGGCAATCTCCGAAGCATGCAAACTGGAGTCAGGTGACGTGACCGCCCCCACCGCTAAGGATTGCTCGGGAACAATCCTCACGGGCACCACGACAGTCTTCCCGATGACGGAGAGCGGAACTATTGAGTGGACGTACACCGATAGCGACGACAACACGGCCACACAAACGCAGAACGTGACGATTACCGCATGCGTGCTGAGTGCGGCGGTCGATGCAGTGGAAGCAGTGGTCTTTCCCAATCCTTCGGGGCGTTACGTGGAAGTGCAGTCTCCCGTGGAAAGTCCGATTCGGGTACTGAGTCTCGGCGGGGAGTTAGTACTGAAAAGCACCACAAACACAAGGATAGATGCAGCCTTTCTGCACAGCGGCCTGTATCTCGTCCAACTGCCGGACGGGCGTTTGCTGAAGTTTGTGAAGAAGTAGGATAAAGAAAGTAAAAAGTTTCCTGCGGATTTTCCATCTTTTTTGAAAAACAACACGTTCGCCTAAAGGCTCGCCTGAGCCGACAGTAGTCATTCTTTCTATTCAGATGTAAAATGGTGAAAGCGATGAAAAAGAGCAGCACCCTACTGAGAAACTTTTGGAAAGTTTCAAACTTTCCAAAAGTTCCTAAGCATGTTTTGACTTTGCCGGCGTATGACCGTCTTTTGGTTGCTGCTTTTCCTCACCGCTTTATATTTTGAATGAAAATAATTACCATTGTATGGTGTCACAGAATGTGGTTAGGTGACAATACCCTGTTGCTGTTACTTACTCATTCAAGTAAATCCTAAATGCGTTAAACTTGTGGAATAATTTATATTTAAGTGAATCGGAAGTCACCCATTTTAATAACAGGAACTGCGGGATTTATAGGATTCCATTTTGCCAAACGGCTGCTTGAAGAAGGGAATGAAATAATAGGAATTGATAATATCAATGACTATTATGAGATCGGGCTAAAAGAGTCAAGGAACGGTATTCTTAAAAATATGAAAGGATATACCTTTTACAAGGAGTCACTGGAAAACCCGGAAGCGATAAATAAAATTTTTCAAGCGCACAAACCCGGGATAGTGATCAACCTTGCAGCGCAGGCCGGTGTAAGGTATTCGCTGAAGAATCCGCATGCTTACGTTAGTTCAAACATTGCCGGATTTTTGAATATTCTGGAGGCCTCAAGACATCAAAAAGTAGAACATCTGGTTTATGCTTCTACGAGTTCCGTCTACGGAGCAAACACCAAAATGCCATTTAGTGTGAAGGATAGTGTAAATCATCCGCTTTCACTCTATGCAGCGACAAAGAAATCAAACGAGCTGATGGCTCATACGTATGCTTCAAGTTTTGGACTTCCGGTAACCGGCCTTCGCTTTTTTACGGTTTACGGACCATGGGGAAGGCCGGATATGGCTTTGTTTTTATTTACGAAGGCTATTTTAAACGACAAGCCAATTGATGTTTTCAACTATGGTAAAATGCGTCGAGACTTTACTTATGTAGATGATATCGTTGAAGGGATCTACAGACTCATTAATCATAAGCCGAAAAAGCGATCGGATTGGGATGCAAGTAATCCTGATCCGTCTTTGAGTTTTGCTCCCTACCAACTTTTTAATATTGGCAGCAACCATCCTGTGAACCTGATGGATTATATCTCGGCAATCGAAGAGAAGTTAGGCAAAGAGGCAAAAAAGAATTTCCTGCCCATTCAGACAGGGGATGTTTCCGAAACCTATGCAGATGTCAGCAGCTTAGAAAGAGCGGTTGGGTATAAACCGAGCACTCATCTGAAAGATGGAGTAGCTAACTTTATTGACTGGTATCTTGATTACTACAAAGATGAATGATGATATTGCCTGAAAAAATACTTATCACGGGTGGAGCAGGTTTCATAGGGTCTCACGTAGTGAGACGATTTATCAAGAGTGGAAGCTATGAGGTATTCAATCTTGACAAGCTAACATACGCAGGGAACCTTGAAAACTTAAAGGACGTAGAAGCAAACCCCAATTATCATTTTATAAACGGAGATATTTGTGATTATACCTTCATAAAATCACTCTTTCATGAGCATGACTTCCTGGGGGTCATCCATTTAGCTGCGGAGTCTCATGTGGATCGTTCAATTGCTAACCCCATGGAATTCATTCAAACGAATGTGGTAGGCACAGTCATCTTATTAAATGTAGCTAAAGAATTTTGGAATGGAAAGGATGGAAAAAGGTTTTATCATGTTTCTACCGATGAGGTTTATGGTTCACTGGATGATGAAGGGTTTTTTCTGGAAACAACTCCGTATGACCCTAAGTCACCTTATTCTGCCTCTAAGGCTTCTTCGGATCATTTTGTAAGAGCATACGGAAATACGTATGGTTTGCCCTATGTCATCTCCAACTGCTCAAATAATTACGGCCCCAATCATTTCCCTGAGAAGCTAATTCCGTTAATGATTAATAATATCAAGAATAAAAAATCACTTCCTGTCTATGGTAAAGGAGAGAATATCAGAGACTGGTTATATGTAGAAGACCATGCACGTGCCGTTCAGTTAATTTTTGAAAAAGGAACAACAGGTGAAACTTACAACATTGGGGGAGGTAATGAGTGGAAAAATATTGACCTTGTGCACCTGCTTTGTGATCTGATGGATCAGAAAATGAATAACCCTCAAGGGACTTCCCGCAGATTCATAACGTTCGTCAAAGACCGTGCAGGTCATGACCTTAGATATGCAATTGATGCGACCAAACTATCGGAAGAATTGGGATGGAAGCCTGCTTTTCAATTTAAGGAGGGCCTGCAAAAAACGATTGACTGGTACTTTGAAAATGAGGATTGGTTAGACGATGTCACATCGGGCGATTACATGAAATATTACGAGCAACATTATTCAAGATCTTCATGAAAGGAATTATACTGGCCGGCGGTTCAGGTACACGCCTTTATCCATTGACCCTTGCAGTGAGTAAGCAGATTTTACCTGTTTACGATAAGCCCATGATTTATTATCCATTATCAACCTTGATGTTATCCGGAATTAATGAGATATTGATCATAAGTACACCGAGAGATTTACCCGTTTTCCAAAATTTACTGGGTGACGGGTCCCAATTAGGGTGCAACTTTTCATATCTTATGCAAGATCAACCAAGAGGATTGGCGGAAGCCTTCATCATTGGATCAGGTTTTATTGACGGTGATTCTGTCGCTTTAATTCTTGGAGATAATGTCTTTTATGCTTCCGGGCTGTCAAATAAATTACAGTCTTGTATAAATCCTGATGGCGGAATTATTTTCGCTTATCACGTAAATGACCCTGAAAGATATGGGGTGGTTGAATTTGATCAGAACCGGAAGGCAATTTCTATTGAGGAAAAGCCAAAGCAGCCCAAATCTAATTTCGCCGTCCCCGGACTCTATTTCTATGATAATGAAGTCGTTGAAATAGCAAAAAATGTAAAGCCCAGTCAAAGGGGAGAATTAGAAATAACGAATATTAATAATCACTACCTAAAAAAAGGAAAGTTGAGCGTTCAGGTTTTTGATCGGGGAACTGCTTGGTTGGATACAGGGACTTTTGCCAGTCTGATTCAAGCAGGAAATTTTGTCCAAGCACTGGAAGACCGACAGGGTTTGAAAGTAGGCTGCCTTGAAGAAGTTGCGTACAAGATGAAGTACATAGATGCAGCCACATTGGAAAAGTTAGCTGACCCCTTAGTCAAGAGTGGATATGGGACATACCTGAAAAACCTACTGAAATGAAACTAATACGAACTAACCTTAAAGATTGTTTCATTATTGAAAATAGCGTTTTTGAAGATGAAAGAGGTTATTTCTTTGAGGGGTTCAATCAGGAAAAATTAGAGGATCTGTCAGGGATTTCCTTTGAGCCAAAGCAACTTAATCAGTCAAAGTCCGGTTATGGTGTGTTGAGAGGTTTACACTTTCAATTACCTGCTAAATCTCAGGCTAAACTGATTTCGTGTATTGAAGGAGAAGTACTTGATGTGGCAGTTGATCTGAGAAAGGAATCAGAAAGTTATAAGCAATACGAGGCGGTGAAACTGAACGAAAAAAATAAAAAATCTTTATTTGTTCCTAAAGGGATGGCACATGGTTTCTTGAGTCTTTCCAAGACGGCCAAATTAATGTATTTGGTAGATGAGTTTTACTCTCCAAGACATGATTATGGGATCATTTACAATGATGCTGATATTAACGTAGATTGGGGTATTGACAGCGAAAAAATCATTCTCTCGAAAAAAGATAGTCAATTACCAACATTGAAAGATATTAAACTGGATTTTTGAAAAATGGCAAAAGAAAAAGTATTGATAACAGGAGGTGCCGGATTCTTAGGCTCACATTTGTGCGATCGACTCATCTCGGAAGGATTTCGGGTTATTGCGATGGATAACTTATTGACAGGTGATATTCAAAATATTGAGCATCTGATGGGTCGAACTGACTTTGAGTTTCTGCACCACAATGTATCCAATTATGTACATATCGCCGGAGATTTAAAATACATTATGCATTTTGCATCTCCTGCAAGTCCAATAGATTATTTAAAAATGCCAATCCAAACGATGAAGGTAGGGTCTTTGGGCACATTGAATTGCCTTGGTCTAGCAAAGGCAAAAAAAGCACGGATATTGATCGCTTCTACCTCTGAAGTATATGGCGACCCGTTGGAGCATCCTCAAAAAGAAAACTATTGGGGAAACGTCAATCCTATCGGACCAAGAGGGGTGTATGACGAAGCCAAGCGCTTTCAGGAAGCGCTGACAATGGCTTATCATAGATTTCATGGACTGGAAACTCGCATTGTTAGAATTTTTAATACATTCGGACCGCGCATGCGGCTAGATGACGGACGTGCGCTTCCGGCATTTATCTCTCAAGCATTACGTAATGAGGATTTAACAGCCTTTGGAGATGGGAGTCAAACGCGATCCTTTACATACGTAGATGATTTAATTGAAGGAATCTATAGACTTTTATTGAGTGATTACCCTTATCCGGTAAATATTGGGAATTCGGAAGAAATTACCATTAAAGAATTTGGTGAAGAGATTATCAAACTAACACATAGTAAATCAAAGATAATTTATAAAGACTTGCCTAAAGATGATCCAAGGCAGAGAAAACCGGATATTAGTCTGGCAAAGAAAGAATTAAACTGGAAGCCGGAATATACGCGTGTGGAAGGTCTGAAATCAACATTAGAATATTTCAAAAAGAAGGTATTGTGCTAAGTATTTATTCTAATTTAGCACCCCAATTCGGATTTGAATTTGATACAGAGTGTTTAAGTATCCGGGAATCGTGAGTGCCGGAGATCATTTGAAAAGAAGTACATCAGATTATCCGTAGGTTTTGGTAAATGGGAAATTACAGCGAGCATATCATTCCTCACAATCATTATGTTAAAAGAGAGGACAGAGAAAAGAGAAGGGCACATAAATCCAAAGTGTTGTGGTTCACCGGATTGTCAGGTTCCGGGAAATCAACTTTGGCTAATGGGTTAGAAGCCTACCTTCATCACCACGGACTATCTACTTACATTCTTGATGGTGACAATATCCGTACAGGGTTGAATAAAGATTTAGATTTTTCTGATAACAGTCGAAAAGAAAATATCCGAAGAATTGCCGAAGTAGCCAGGCTTTTCTTAGATGCCGGGGTGATTGTATTGACTGCATTTATTTCACCGTTTAAAGAAGATCGGGCAAATGCAAAAGCAGTCATTGGAGCAAATGATTTTATAGAAGTCCACGTAGATTGTCCGTTGGAGGTGTGCGAAGCAAGAGACGTGAAAGGGTTATATAAGAAGGCAAGAGCGGGTGAAATACAGCATTTCACCGGGATCGACTCTCCATTTGAAGAGCCGGAAGAACCGGAAATTCGAGTGAATACAGCAGCTAATTCATTGGAGAAATGCCTTGAGGAATTAAGGAATAAAATAGAATTGAAAATAAGGCTATGACGAAGTATAATCTGACACATCTGAAAGAACTTGAAGCTGAATCGATCTTCATACTAAGAGAGGTAGCGGCTCAATTCCAAAAACCGGCTATTCTTTTCTCAGGAGGAAAAGATTCTATTTGTGTGGTTCACCTTGCCAAAAAAGCGTTTCATCCCGCTAAGTTTCCATTCCCTCTTGTACATATTGATACAGGGCATAATTTCCCCGAGACCATTAAGTTTCGAGATAATTTGGTGAAAAAACTGGGAGCAAAATTAATTATTGGCTCTGTTCAAAAATCAATTGATGAAGGACGCGCATCAGAAGAGAAAGGTAAAAATGCGAGCAGAAATGCAATCCAAACAGTTACTCTGCTTGATACTATTGAAGAGAATAAGTTTGATGCGTGTTTAGGCGGTGCCAGAAGAGATGAGGAGAAGGCACGCGCCAAAGAGCGATTTTTCTCTCATAGAGATGAGTTTGGTCAATGGGATCCTAAAAACCAGCGTCCGGAATTGTGGAATATTTTTAATGGAAAGCACCAATCCGGTGAACACTTCAGGGTTTTCCCTTTGAGCAATTGGACAGAGATGGATGTTTGGCAATACATATTGGCAGAGAAAATTGAGATTCCATCGCTCTACTTTGCACACCAGCGAGAGGTGATCTGGAGGAATAATGCTTGGTTACCTGTTTCTCAGTACATCCAAATAGATAACGGTGAGGAGGTCACTACCAAGAAATTGCGATTTAGAACGCTAGGAGATATTACGATTACCGGAGGTGTAGAATCTCAGGCGGATACACTGGAAAAGATCGTTGAAGAAGTAGCAGCCGCAAGGTATACGGAGCGTGGAAATCGAGCAGATGACAAACGATCAGAAACAGCCATGGAAGACCGCAAAAAAGAAGGATATTTTTAATGCTTGTTACAATATAAGATGAAGGGATATTTAGATATGGAACTCCTTCGCTTCACAACAGCAGGAAGCGTAGATGATGGTAAAAGCACATTAATTGGTCGATTACTATACGATTCAAAATCAATTTTTGAAGATCAACTTCATCAGGTGAAAGAGACCAGTGAAAGAAGGGGTGCTGAAGAGGTAGACCTGGCTCTGCTTACGGATGGCTTAAAAGATGAGAGAGAACAGGGGATCACTATTGACGTAGCCTATAGATATTTTGCGACTCCAAAGCGAAAGTTCATCATAGCCGATACACCGGGGCATATTCAATACACTCGAAATATGGTAACCGGTGCCTCAACGGCCAACGTTGCATTGATTTTAATTGATGCAAGAAACGGTGTCGTTGACCAAACCTGTAGGCACTCTATCATAGCATCTTTGCTCCAGATTCCTCATTTAATTGTGTGTATTAATAAAATGGACTTGGTAAACTATGATGAGGTTGTATTTAAAAAGATTAAAGACGATTTTGAAGATTTTGCTTCCAAACTGGATGTGAAGGATGTCCGGTTTATCCCAATAAGTGCTCTGAAAGGAGATAATGTTGTGAATAGAAGTGATAAGATACCTTGGTATGAAGGATCTACCTTACTTTATGCACTTGAAAATATTCATATTGGCAGCGACCAAAACCATATTGACTGTCGCTTTCCTGTTCAGACGGTAATTCGACCTCAGACGGATGAATTTCACGATTATAGGGGTTATGCAGGCAGAATTGTCGGTGGGATTTTTAAACCGGGTGATGAAGTCATTGTATTACCTTCCGGTTTTACATCAAAAGTTAAATCTATAGATACATTTGAAGGGCCGGTTAAGGAGGCTTTTGCTCCAATGTCTGTAACCATTAATTTGGAAGATGATATTGATATTAGCAGAGGTGATATGATTGTAAGAACAAACAATAAACCGGAGCCTAAACAGGATATTGAAGTAATGCTTTGTTGGCTAAATAATAAAGGGCCAATGCCCCGTGCAAAGTATATAATCAGGCATACGACCTCTGAAGCCAAAGCTATGATTAAAGAAATACGATACAAACTTGACATTAGTACACTTCATAGGAATGAACAAGAGAAGAGCATAGGTGCGAATGATATCTGCCGAGCCTCTTTGCGTACTACTAAACCTTTATTGATTGATTCTTACAGAAAGAATAGGAGTACAGGAAGCATCATTCTGATAGATGAAGGGACAAATGAAACCGTAGCTGCGGGGATGGTTATATGAGAACAGATTTGAGAGAATTACTATCCATTGCTAAAGAAGCGAGTTTAGCTGCAGGCAGAGAAATCATCCGGATTTATGAAACAGGCGATTTTTCTATTAAAGCCAAGTCCGACGATTCCCCACTCACAAAAGCGGATACAGCGGCACATCAGAAAATTACTTCCATTTTGGAGGCAACAAATCTTCCGATTATCAGCGAAGAAGGGAAAGATATCCCATACGATGAGCGATCAAAATGGGAATACTTATGGATGGTTGACCCTTTGGACGGGACAAAAGAATTTATTAAAAGAAACGGAGAATTCACTGTTAATATAGCATTGATACATCATAATAAACCAATTTTAGGAGTTGTCTATCCTCCTGTGTTGAAAGAACTTTATTGGGCTGTGATTGGCGGGGGATCTTTTCTTGAAAAAAACGGAGAATCAACTCGTTTAAATACAACCGGAAGATATCTAAGCGACTCCGGACTCAAAGTAGTTACATCCAGGTCTCACATAAGCACTGAAACAGAAGGATACCTAAAAAAGCTGAATCAACCCAAAATTGTATCTAAAGGGAGTTCTTTGAAATTTCTACTGGTAGCTTCCGGGGAGGCCGATCTTTATCCTCGTTTTGGTCCCACGATGGAATGGGATACCGCTGCTGCTCATATCATAGTTAGCGAAGCAGGAGGTAGAGTTGTTTTAGAAAATCAAGATTTTCCATTGGCTTACAATAAAAAGAATTTATTAAATCCAAATTTTATAGTTTTGCCACGTTAAAAAATTCATTCTATGAAAGCACTGAGGTGTTTGCTTATTACAATCAACTTTATATTCGGTTTGGTTTCCTACACTCAAAATCTGGATAGCCCTTCATCAAATGATTTGAATAATGTCAATATTGATGAGTTATCCGATGAACAGATTCAACAATTTTTAGATAAGGTTAAGGAAAACAGGCTCACTTTAGAGCAGGCGGAACTAATAGCTAAACAAAGAGGAGTATCTAGTTTTCAGTTGTCCAAACTTAGAGACCGAATCAGACTGCTCCAGGCAGATAGTAGTAGGAGAGAATTTATCAATATTTCACCTAATCGATCAAGAAAAAAAATTGAAGAAGGTGATAATCTGTATTCTTTCTTATTATCTCCTTCGGATTCTCTGCAAGGCAAAGGCAGTAAACTGAAAATTTTTGGGATGGATATTTTCCGTAGACTTGATATTAATTTTGAGCCGTCATTAAATGCAGCGACACCTGAAGGTTATATCCTGGGAACCGGAGACGAAATAATCATTGATGTTTTTGGAGCATCAGAAATTACCTATCAGCAGTTCATTAATCCTGATGGGAAAATTTTAATTGGAGGTGTAGGACCGGTGAGTCTTGGAGGGCTTACCGTCAGACAAGCTAAAGTTCGTTTATTTAACAGACTTTCCACCATCTATTCAGGTTTAAAAGGTCAAAGCCCCAATACATTTATAAACGTTTCAATTGGAGACATCAGGTCAATAAAAGTAAATGTAGTAGGTGCAGTTACCCAGCCGGGGACTTACACGATCTCATCATTCTCTACTGCATTTAATGTATTGTATTCTGCAGGGGGGCCGGGTGAGAATGGTTCCATGCGTGAAATACAAATAATACGAAAAGGCGAAAAAATAGCAACACTAGATATTTACAAGTATTTGTTTTTAGGTGAGGACTCCCAAAATCCTCAATTACTTGATCAGGATATAGTTCTTGTCAAACCTTATCTCAATAGAGTGAAACTGGCAGGTAATGTTAAGAATCCGGCGATTTATGAATTGAAAGAAGATGAAACCGTAGATTTTCTACTTTCAGTATCCGGCGGTTTTTCGGAAAAGGCTTTTAAGGAGTCTATAACAATTGATAGAGTCGGTAAAAAGGAAAAGCGTATAAAGACTGTGAATGTTGAGCATTTTTCTTTAGAGCAAATTCAAAATGGAGACTCAATATTTGTAACTTCTTTAATGGACACCTACTCAAACAGGATAAGAATTCAGGGAGCTGTTAATCGTCCCGGTATTCACGAACTAACTAAAGAGTTATCCCTCAGTAAAGTCATTTCTTTAGCCGGAGGTCTTCGCGAAGATGCTTATCTCAAAAGAGGAAATATTATAAGGCTGACTGACAGTTTAAGATTGACAAATCTCACATTTGACGTGAAAGAAGTTACAAAAGGCAATCAAGACATCTTGCTCAGTCCGGAAGATCTCATTGTGATTAATTCAATTTTTGACCTAGAGGAAAAGAAGTTAGTAACCATTCAAGGCCAAGTGCAAATTCCGGGAGATTATCCATTTGTTAGCGACATGAGCGTTGAAGATTTAATCAAACTTGCAGGCGGGTTAAAGGAGAATGCAAATGTTAAAAACGTTGAGGTAGCAAGAAGACTGTTGGCAGATAATGATCTAAGTAAATCATCCGACATTTTTACTTTCCCTATAAATAAAGACCTATCAGTAAATGAACAAGCATCATCATTTAAGTTAATGCCTTTTGATATAGTACTCATAAAGTCTACTCAATTAGTTAGAGATCAGAAGACCGTTAAAATTGAGGGCGAAGTGAAATATCCGGGTTTTTATGCACTTGAAACCAATGAAGATAAGATTTCAGATTTGCTCAAAAGAGCGGGTGGTTTGACAATTTATGGATATGCAGAAGGAGCCTATTTAATTAGAAGAACTGATTATTATGGATTCAATTCTGAAACAGGAGAGATCCCGGCAAAGAGTGATTTGTTGGAAGGAGAACTTTTCAAAGCACAACAAATTCGTGATTTATTGTTGAAAGACTCAATCAGTGATACAAATGAATTGATAGAAAAACAGAGAATTGGAATAAATCTTCCAAAAATACTGGAACAGCCTAATTCAAAATTTGATTTGATCTTAAAAAATGGAGATTTAATTAGCATTCCCCAAAAATTGGAAACGGTAAGAGTGCGAGGAGAAGTTTTATATCCAAATACAGTAAAATTTACCAAAGGTGCTTCCTTCAAGAAGTATATTTCTGCTTCCGGTGGCTTCTCATCAAAAGCTAAAGTAGGGAAGTCATATGTTATTTATGCAAATGGGTCTGCTCAAAGAACAAAAAACTTTTTATTATTTAAAAACTTTCCCTCTGTAAAGCCGGGAGCAGATATTTTAATCCCTGTAAAAAAAGAGCAGGTAAAACTTTCTTCCACGGAAATAGTAGGGATAGCATCCGGGTTGGCTTCATTAGCTTTTATTGTTTTCCAAATAGTCAATCTTAACAATTAACTAATAGTGTTAAATCTTGATAAGTCTAATTCACTGTATTAAGCAATAATGAAAAGCCAGGAAAGGGTAATTAAAGAAAATGAAATTGATTTAATCGGTTTTATTAAAATTTTTTGGTCAAAAAGAAGCCTTGTTGCTAAGATCACTGGTATATTTCTCTTAGTGGGAGTAATTATTGCCTTTACCTCAAAAGTGGAGTATAATTCTTCATGTAAGTTACTTCCTCAAGAGGAATCAGCAGCATCAGGCTTGGGAGGTATTGCAGGGAAATTCCTTAACTTACCAAATTTTAGCAATAGTAACAATGATTTGAATCCCGAGTTATATCCGGAGATTATTCAAAGTACACCTTTCTTAGACAAGTTGATAAATACGCCGGTCTATTTTGAGAGATTAGATACTACCATCTCAAGTTATCATTATTTTACTGAATTTTATAAACCATCTTTGATTGACTATATATTAGAATATACCATTGGCCTTCCGGGAAAGTTCTTTAAAAAAGACAAAAATGCCATTTCAAAAGATGCCTCCCGGATAAAAAGATACTCAGCAGAAGAGTGGGGATTGATTCAAAACTATGCCGGTAGGTTATCCGTTTCTGTAGATCCTTCCACAAAAATTGTTAGTATTGAAACTGAACTTCCTGATCCGGTCGCCGTTGCTATGATCAATACTCATCTAGTGGAGGATTTGACTAAAAATGTAATTGAATATAAAATAGAAAAGGCCAAGTTCAATCTCTCATTCATCCAGGATCGGTTTATTGAAGCTGAAAAAGAGTATGAAATCAAGCAGAAGCAATTGGCCAAGTTTAGCGATCGTAATCGAAATATTACGACCTCAATTGTTCGAAGTGAATATAGACGTTTACAAAATGAATTAGATATATCCTTTGAAGTATATAAAAACCTTGCAAGCCAATTAGAACAAGCAAAGATTGAAGTAAAAAAAGAAACGCCGGTTTTTACTGTTCTTGAGCCGGTCAAAGTTCCCATCCATAAAAGCAAACCTAAGAAGAGAATAATAATTATTGGATCATTTTTTTTAGGGATTTTGGTATCTGCCATCGCAATTTTCACGAAAGATTTTACTTGATTTAATGAAAAATATATCTATTATCGGGTTAGGCTATGTAGGTCTTCCGCTAGCTATTGAATTTAGCAAGAAATTCAATGTAATTGCGTTCGATATTAATCAAGCACGTATTAATGAGCTTCAATCGGGAATTGACAAAACATTGGAAGTTCCAAATAAAGAATTAAAGGAAGTGAAAAACCTTCTGTACACTTCCGAAATTGAAGAGCTAAAACAGGCTGATATCCACATTGTGACCGTTCCTACACCCATTGATAGAGCAAAGTCACCCGATCTTAATCCTTTAAAATCAGCCTCAAAGACTATAGGATCTATTTTAAAGAAAGACGATATAGTTATTTACGAATCTACCGTCTTCCCCGGTTGTACCGAGGAAGAGTGCATTCCTATCCTTGAAAAGGAAAGCGGACTCGTTTTTAATAAAGACTTTTTTTGTGGGTACTCACCGGAGAGAATTAATCCCGGAGACAAACAGCACCGTTTACCAACTATTAAAAAAGTTACTTCGGGGAGCACACCTGCAATAGCGAAAGAGATTGACAATCTTTATCAATCAGTAATAACTGTAGGGACTCATATGGTTTCGAGTATCAAAGTAGCTGAAGCAGCCAAGGTTATTGAGAACTCACAGCGTGATTTGAATATTGCGTTTGTAAACGAATTATCATTGATCTTTGAAAAGATTGGCATTGATACAGCCGAGGTATTGGAAGCAGCAGCTACAAAATGGAATTTTCTCCCATTCAAGCCCGGATTAGTAGGCGGTCATTGTATAGGTGTTGATCCTTACTATTTAACGTACAAAGCAGAAAGCCTAGGGTATCATCCGGAGGTAATTATGGCAGGTAGACGGATTAATGACGGCATGGGAGTCTTCATTGCTAATCAGGTAGTGAAGATAATGGTATATAAAGGTATTCCCGTTAAAAGTTCTAAGTGTTTGGTAATGGGGATTACATTTAAAGAAGATTGTCCTGACATTAGAAATTCAAGAGTTATTGATGTGATCCAAGAGTTAAGATCGTTTGGCTTGCAAGTTGATGTTTTTGATCCGCGTGCAGATTTTAGGGAAGTCAGAGAAGAGTATGGTATTGAACTCATCACAAAGGTTGTGAAGAAGTATGAAGTAGCAGTATTAGCCGTTGCTCATCATGATTTTAAAGCGTTTCCATTGGAAGAGTATCTTCAGAAACCCTCAGTACTGTATGACGTGAAAGGATTCTTTGATAGGTCTAAAGTTGATAAAAGATTATGAAAAAATTGTTAGATTCAGAGAGGAGGAACTTCCTAATAAATGAGTAGGATTCAAATGGTTGACTTAAAAAGTCAATATCACGAGATTAAGCCCGAAATTGATCAGGCGATTCAAAATGTAATTGACTCAACTGCATTTATTAACGGTCAGGCAGTTAGAGAATTTGCCTCCAATCTGGCAGCATGGAATAAGACTAAATATGTGGTGCCATGTGCAAACGGGACGGACGGATTACAAATAGCCATGATGGCACTGAATTTAAGTCCCGGAGATGAAGTCATTGTTCCTGCATTTACCTATATCGCCACGGTTGAAGTTATCGCTTTGCTAGGTTTAAAGCCTGTGTTTGTAGATGTTGACCCAAGGACGTTTAATATAAATCTTTCCGGTGCTGAGAAGAAGATAAATATTAAAACAAAAGCCATTGTTCCGGTTCACTTATACGGTCAATGCGCTGAAATGGATGCACTGTTAGCATTCGCAAAAAAGCATAAACTTTTTGTGATTGAAGACCTCGCGCAGGCCATAGGAAGTGAGTACAAAGGAAGTCGTACAGGAAATATGGGAGATATAGGAGTGACCTCATTTTTCCCTTCTAAAAATTTGGGTTGTTTTGGAGATGGAGGGGCCATTTTCACAAATGATGACGAGCTGGCAGGTAAGATTCAAATGATTGCAAATCATGGTCAATCAAAAAAATATTACCATGATACAATAGGATTAAATTCTCGCTTAGATACATTACAGGCATCGATTCTAAATGAAAAACTCAAGCATTTGGATGGATACATTGAAAACAGAAGAAATGCAGCAAAGCAATATGACGAATTACTGGAAAATCTGACCGGAAAGTTGGAAATCCCCTATCGATCAGCCGACATTACACATGTTTTTCATCAATACACGATCAAAGTGGCTTTAGAAAGAGACCAATTGAAAAGTTTCCTTTCAAAAAAGGGAATTCCTTCAATGATCTATTACCCTTTACCCATACCCAAGCAAAAAGCATATCAAAAATATACCTCTGATTCTTTTCCGGTTTCCGAGCAACTTGCAAACCAGGTGCTGAGCCTGCCAATGCATACCCATTTGATTTCTTCGGATATAGCGTTTATTTGTGATACAATTAAATCATTCTTTCATGAATAACGATTATTTTGTACATAAGTCCTCCTATATTGATCAACCTTGTGAGATAAGTGAGGGAGTAAAAATCTGGCATTTTTCCCATATTATGAAAAATACAAAGATTGGAAGGAATTGCAACATTGGTCAGAATGTTGTAATATCACCGGGTGTAATATTAGGAGAAAATTGTAAGGTTCAAAATAATGTTTCAATTTATACGGGTGTAACTTGTGATGATAATGTATTCCTTGGGCCTTCCATGGTTTTCACTAACGTAATTAATCCCAGAAGTGAAATAAATCGAAAGAGCGAATATGCCAAAACCCATGTTGGCAGAGGTGCAACAATCGGAGCGAATGCAACAATCATTTGCGGTAATAATATTGGTAATTACGCCTTTATTGGTGCAGGGACGGTTGTTACAAAAGATGTACTACCTTACGCTCTTTTAGTAGGCAATCCCGGCCGGCAAATTGGATGGATGAGCACGCAAGGTCAGCGGTTGGTTTTTGGAGAAGATGAGTATGCCGTATGTCTGCAATCCGGAGAACGTTACAGGCTAAAAGGGGGGGAAATTGAAAAAATTGATTGATGAAGAATTTTACACTTATTGGAGCAGCAGGTTACATTGCGCCCCGACACATGAAGGCCATTAAGGACACCGATAATAACCTCATAGCTGCTTTGGATAATTTTGATAGCGTAGGGATCATTGATTCGTATTTTCCAAATGCTGATTTTTTCGTTGAATTTGAACGATTCGACAGGCATATAGAGAAATTGAGATATGAAAAAGAAGTCTATATTGACTATACATCTATTTGTACCCCTAATTACTTACATGACGCACACATACGTATGGCATTGAGAAGAGGTTCTGATGCTATTTGTGAAAAACCTATGGTTTTAAATCCATGGAACATTGATAAACTTGTTCAAGTAGAGAAAGAGACAAACAAAAAAATTTGGAATATTCTTCAATTAAGAGTTCATCCTTCTATTGTTGAACTGAAAAGAAAAATAGCAAATGGACCGGAAGATAGGGTTTATGACATAGATTTGACTTACATAACAAGTCGCGGGCATTGGTATTATACTTCCTGGAAGGGAGATGTGTCAAAATCGGGGGGTATAGCCACAAATATAGGAGTCCATTTTTATGATATGTTAGCATGGGTTTTTGGTTCTGTTAAAGAAAATACCGTTCATGTCCACACACACGATAGAATTTCAGGTTATCTGGAATTTGAAAAAGCAAGGGTACGTTGGTTTCTGTCAATTAACTACGATCTGATTCCGGATGAGGTAAAGAAGAGAGGGCAAAGAACATTCAGGTCAATCACGTTCAGTGGGGAGGAATTAGAATTCAGTGGAGGGTTCACTGATTTGCATATCAAGTCATACGAAGAGATATTAAATGGTAATGGTTTTGGAATTCAGGAAACAAGAAAGGCCATTGAGATTGTTCATGATATTCGTCATGCGAGTCCTGTCGGGTTGAAGGGAGAATACCATCCAATGGCTAAGAAGGAGTTAGCTGTACACCCATTTGATAAGATTAAATGAATAATAGATGAAATTACAAGATTCAGTAGTATTAGTCACAGGTGGAGCAGGTTTCATAGGGTCTTTTGTTATAAGAGAGCTACTAAAGTATCCTGTGAAAAAAGTCATTAATTTTACGCACAGAGAAAGTGATAATATCCAAGAGCAATCAAATGATTTAAGGGATGAATTATACCCATTTAGTGGGGATATCAGAAATATTGATACATTGAATGAAGCATTCAAAGGGGTAGATTATGTTTTCCATTTGGCTGCCATGGGAATGTTGCATTGTAAGGACTTTTCCAAGGACGCTTTCGAAGTAAATATAGCAGGAACATTTAGTTTATTGAAAGCATGTGTAAATAATAACGTCAAAAAACTCATTTATTCATCATCAGGTTCAGTCTATGGAGATGCCTTTGAAGTTCCCATGACAGAAAACCATCCATTTAATAATAAGAATTTTTATGGGAGTACTAAAATTGCCGGTGAGGCGATGTGCACAGCTTTTAATGACCGCTATGGACTAGAAGTGATAGGATTAAGATATATGAATGTATACGGTCCGAGGAGGAACCAACATGCCGTCTACAATGGAGTGATCCCAACTTTGTTAAATAAAATTGAAGCTAATGAAGCTCCTAAGATTAATGGAGATGGTTCGCAGGCTTACGACTTTGTATATGTGGAAGATGTAGCAAAATCCAATATCAGTGCGTTAGAAAGTGATGTAAAGGTTGGATTCTATAATGTGGGAACGGGGGTGCAGACTTCCTTAAAGAGTTATGCGATACCATTTTGGAGTTAAAAAATGCTGACCTTGAGGCGACTTACATTCCCTATTCAACAGATGATCCTCGTCAGTTTGTTCAAAACTGTATTGGTTCCGGGGAAAGAGCAAAAAAAGAAATCGGATTCAAGTACTCATTTGACCTGAGATCAGGATTACAACGTTTAATTGATTGGAGAATTCAAAGTGGCATAGACAGGACATGAGTGAAATCAAACGAAATATCTCCATCACTTTGCCGATAACTATGGAAGAAAAACTAGAATTTAGTGAAGGATTTGTGGATCTACACACCAAAGCCTACGAAGAAATCTTAAAAGGAAACGGCTTTGGAATTCAGGAAACGAGACAAGCCATTAAGATTGTTTGTGATATTCGTCATGCCAGCCCTGTCGGGTTAAAGGGAGAATACCATCCGATGGCTAGGGAGTGTACAACAAAACATCCTTTTTCTATCTAAATAAGATTCTGGTATGAAGTTAATACCTCTAGCTAGCCCTAATATAACCAACATTGCCATTGATTCGGTGGTATCTGTTTTACGTTCAGGAATGTTAGTTCAAGGCAAGTTTACTAACCAGTTAGAGAATGATATTTGTTCATATTTAAACGTTTCACATTGCGCTGCGGTTTCCAGCGGAACAGCTAGTTTACAATTAGCCTTGATATCTTTAGGAGTTAAGCCCGGAGATGAAGTAATTGTTCCTGCTTTATCATACGTAGCTACTGCTAATGTTGTTGAATTGGTAGGTGCAGTTCCAGTTTTTGTTGACGTAAAGCAGGACTTTACGATTGACGTTTTGCTGATTGAGGAGAAAATTACTGATAAAACCAAGGTAATAATGCCAGTTCATGAGTTTGGAATCGCAGCTGACATGGATGCAATTCTAAATATTGCTGAGCGGCACAACTTATGGGTATTGGAAGATGCAGCCTGTGCGTTAGGTTCTAAGTACAAAGAAAAATACTGCGGTACACTTGGTGATTTTGGATCTTTTTCTTTACACCCCAGGAAAGCAATTACTTCAGGTGAAGGGGGACTGGTTGTCACAAATAATGCTGTATTTGATAAAAAAATAAGAACGCTTCGGAATCATGGGATTGAGCCGGAAGTGCAGCCAATGGAGTTTTCTGAAGCCGGTTTTAATTACAGATTAACCGATTTTCAATCCGCCTTAGTGTTAGACCAACTTACTTCGCTTGATAACATTATTGCCAAAAGGAATGACTTGGCAGCTATTTATTATCAGGAATTAAAATCAAATCACTTTAAACTACCCGTTATTCCGGATTACGCTTCTTCTAACTGGCAAACCTTCCAGATTATTCTTGAGAGTGAAAAAACTCGTAATTCTCTCAAAGATCATCTATTGAGAAATAAGATTCAGTCAAACTATGGAGCCCAGTGTATCACGGAAGTGAAGTTTTTTAAAAATAAGTACCAATTGGACAGTTTAAACGAATTCCCAAACGCACTTGAGGCTTATAACCAAGGATTAGCAATACCTTTGTACGAAAAATTAACAGAAGAAAATATTAATCACATATTAAATTGCATAAACAATTTTTTTTAAAAGAAATGGAGAATAAAAAAATATTTATAACCGGAGGAGCTGGTTTCATAGCCAATGTTTTAATAAAAAAGTATGTAAATAAAAATAAAATCATCGTCTATGATAATTTTCATAGGGATACGATTACCGGTAGTAGATTATCTGAACATGAGAATTTGACCATTATAAAAGGAGATGTTCTTGATTTGGAACTGCTCACTAAATCAATGGAAGGATCAGACATAGTCATTCATGCAGCTGGAATTGCTGGAATTGATACTGTTATAAAGAATCCGGTTAAGACTATGAGGGTAAATATGATAGGAACCTCTAATGCACTAGAGGCCGCCAGACTTAACAATGTAAGTGATCGATTTATTGATTTTTCCACTTCTGAAGTGTTTGGATCCATGGCATTCAGGTCAACTGAATCTGATTCTACAGTGGCGGGTTCTGTAGGAGAGGCGCGTTGGACTTATGCAGTATCCAAATTAGCAGGAGAGCACCTTTCTCATGCTTATTACAGGCAATACAATCTTCCGACAGTTATCGTCCGCCCGTTCAACGTATATGGCCCCGGACAAACAGGAGAGGGAGCCATTCAAATCTTCATTAAGAGAGCACTAAAAAACGAACTGATTAAGATAGATGGAGACGGAAATCAAATTCGGGCATGGTGTTACATTGATGATTTTGTTAATTGCCTGACTCAATGTATTGAAGACCCAAAGACCGTTGGTGAGAGTTTTAACCTAGGTAATGCAAGAGCTGTTATTACTATTTTAGGTCTTGCTCAAACGGTCTGTAGAGTGCTGAACTCTAAGTCAGAAATAATTTTTGAACCGCCATTATCTGCGGACATTGCCATTCGAATACCAAGTGTTGAGAAAGCAAAAGAAATTTTAGGATTTAAAGCTAAGGTCGATCTGGAGGAGGGCATCTTGAAGACGGCTGAATGGATAAAGAATCAATAACATGGAATTTAAGATCATGGATGAACATATAAATAATCGGAGGTGTACTACAAAGTATGATAGCTTAAATATGCCCGTAATTGATGTAATAAAAAGCTAATTCAAAGGCTTTGATGTGATTTTCCATCTTTTTTGAAAAACAACACGTTCGCCTAAAGGCTCTCCTGATCCGGTGCCTTAACCGACAGTTGTTCCCTTCAATGCCCTTAGTGCTCGCCTTGCTCATTAGGTGATTGGTGTCATTAAATACCTGCTTAAAACGCTTCCAATTATCCGTCAATAGCCCGCCCCATTTTAGGCCTAGTGCTTTTATTTTACACCCTAACTCTTTGACAGTATTTGTATTACGTTTGCCAAAGACCCGGGCAACGATCTCTCCACTCGCCCGATGATAAGCATAAATCAACCGGAGTTTATTCGACTTCCAATTTATCGTAAAAGCTATGCTTGGGTTGGAGGACTACCTGCTGTTTTTCTAAGGTTTTTAACACTTTGCTAAGCGAAATGTTCAAAATAACGCTTATAGCTCTGAGCCCACAACCTCTCAACAACATCCTTATAATCAGGGTAATAGTGGTAGAATGGGCTCCTCTATAGCTCAAAGCATGGTCGCCGATAAACTGGCGAGAGCAGGCATTACATAAATAATTTTGCTTTTTAGTTTTTTCCGTTTTTAACTACATTTGTACTCTTACACTGAGAGCAGGTTAGTGTGATTTGTATTTTCATCAGTTTTGAAAAGTAATTTTTACGCAAATTTACACTAACTTGTTCTTTTTGAACAAGTTATAAATCATACTTTTTGGAACAGTACCAAATAATCATATCAATCACAGATTATTAATATGGTCGTTTCTTAGTTTTGAGTGGTGGTGTAGGATTTTTTTGAATAAAGAAAAAGTAAATTAATGAAGATTATTTTTTTAGGATGTACTAAGTTTAGTGAGGATATTCTCAAGGCTATGAAAAAAATTAGCAAAGTAGAAATTATAGCCATTTTTTCTATCCCTCAGAAGTTTAAAATCTCTTATAGTAAAGACTTAGTAGAGAATAAGAATTTTGCTGACCTTTCAAGGTATGCAAAAGAATTAAATATTCCATTTATTGAAATTAATTCAATTGATGGTCAGCGAATGAAGGATAATATGGAAACAATCATATCTCTTAGACCTGATGTCATCCTTGCTTTGGGTTGGTATTATATGGTTACGTCAAAGATTAGAAATTTAGCAAAATATGGGGCATGGGGCATTCATGCGTCCTTATTGCCTAAATATGCAGGAGGAGCACCTCTCGTTTGGGCAATGATAAATGGTGAAAAAGAATCCGGTGTTTCGCTTTTTCGATTAGATGACGGCGTGGATGATGGTGATATTATCGCTCAAAAGAAATTTGAAATAGCTGATTCAGATTCTATTAAACAAGTTTATGATAAGGCTACTAAATGCTCAATTGAGATGTTAGATAGGATTCTGAAAAATCCGGATAAAATCAAATTCAAACCTCAAGACAAGGAGCAAATTGAGATTTATCCCCAACGTAAGCCCGATGACGGGGTAATTGATTTTAAATGGGACTCCCAACGTATATACAATTTTATTAGGGCTCAGTCGAGTCCCTATCCCGGAGCATTTATAAAGACAGTCGATGGTAAAAAACTGGTTATTGAGAAAGCAAGAATTGAATCCTAAAAACCTCACGACAGTATTCGAAACACATTAATTTTCAATGTATAAAATACCAAAAAAGTGCCAAAAAAATTAAATATAAACTTGTTCACCCATACATTACAATAAGAAGACAGGTGATATTTTTAAATCTTTTCTTGGAGAAGAGCTAATAAGATAGCAAAGCAAAAAAGGATGTTGCTAAAGAAGTTTATCCTGCTTTTGTGCGGATACCTCGCAACAATTAGGAAGTAGGAAGGATTTGTAAAACAAAAGAATTAGGTAAATTACTGTAAATTGAACTAAATACCTTTAGTGCTATGGTCTGCCATAACACTGAGGGTCGTTTGTTTGCTTTGCAAGAGGAGGTTTCTGAAAGCCTAAATCACAAAAGATAAAATGAAATTATGAATGCAATAGAAATATTATCAAAGCTTGAAAGTGTGGATTTCACTGCTGATCAGGCTCGTGCCGTCACCGAGATCTTTGAGAAACATCATGCTCAACTAGCCACAAGAGATGATGTAAAAGCGGTACGGGAGGATTTTAAAATGATTCGGGAAGATTTTAAAACGATGCGGGAGGATTTTAAAATGATGCAGGAAAATTTTAAATACCTGGCTACCAAAGATGAATTAAAGGCTACCTCAGATTCTCTTCAAGTCATCATAGACTCTACCGTAACCAAAGCCAAGTATGACCTAGTCAGATGGATTGTAGGAGCGATCATTGTCAATGGACTGATAGCTACCGTTCTTAAATTCTTTGCCTAGTGTCCAACAAATCCGTGTCCACATAAAGGACAGTCAAACTCTCTTCAGAAAAATATCATAACCGAAGGACTAAAGATATGAGCCACACAGTACCTTGTATTTGCATTTTACATACTAAATAAGGTATGGTGGATATCCTATTGTTAAACACATAATTGAACAAAAATGCCAAATCATCATATCAACCATCAGTTATTAATATGGTCGTTCCTTAGTTTTGAGTGGTGGTGTAGGATTTTTGGAGGTGTATCACAAAGTATGATAGCTTAAATATGCCCGTAATTGATATAATAAAAAGCTAATTCAAAGGCTTTGATATGATTTTCCATCTTTTTTGAAAAACAACACGTTCGCCTAAAGGCTCTCCTGATCCGGTGCCTTAACCGACAGTTGTTTCCTTCGATGCCCTTAGTGCCCTCTTTTCCTATCACGTGATGGGTGTTGCTAAATGCCCGCTTAAAACGCTTCCAGTTATCCGTCAATAGCCCGCCCCATTTTATGCCTAGTGCCTCTATTTTATACCCTAACTCTCTGACAGTATTTGTATTACGTTTGCCAAAGACCCAGGCAACGATCTCTCCACTCTCCCAATGATAAGCATAAATCAACCATTGTTTATGGCTTTTATTCCCTACATAAGTCTAAAATTCATTGACTTCCAACTTATCGTAAAATCAACGCTTGGGCTGTAGGGTTACCTGCTGTCTTTCTAAGGTCTTCAATACTTTTCCAAGCGAGATGCACAAAATAACGCTTATAGCTCTGATACCGCACCCTCTCACCCACATCCTCATAATCAGGGTAATCGTGTTAGAATGAGCCCCTTTGAGTTCAAAACATGGTCGCCGATAAACTGTCGAGAGCAGGCGTTGCATAAATAATTTTGCTTTTTAGTTTTTTTCTTCCCGTTTTTAACTACATTTGTACTCTTACACTGAGGGCAGGTTAGTGTGATTTGTATTTTCATTAGCTTTAGAAATTAATTTTTACGCAAATTTACACTAACTTGTTCTTTTTGAACAAGTTATAAATCATACTTTTTGGAACAGTACCAAATTATAAAATAAAGAAAGTAGCTTTTAGTGTATTTACATATTTTTGTAGAATAATGAAAATAGGTTTATCTTTTGATATTGACTGGGCTCCTGAAGAGATGATCGAAGACACATTAAATCTTTTGAAAGGGTATCCCAATGTTAATGCTACTTTTTTTGCTACCCATAAAAGCAACGCATTGGAAAAAGCGGGATATGAAATAGGAATACATCCGAACTTTAAACCATTGCTGATGTGCGAATCAAATAAGAACTTTAAGGAAATAATAGATGAACTACTTGATATATATCCTGAAAGTAAGAGGTTTAGAGCTCATACACTGACCACATCAACTTTTATTCTTGAGTATATCTCTCAAGTTGGTCTCAAATATGAATCTAATTGTTTGCTTCCTTATTCAAAAAGGCTCAGAATATTCAATTATGTTTATGGTTTAGTAAAAATTCCCTTTAACTTTGAAGATGACGTGCATTTTGGTTTTAATTACCCTTTTGAATTAAAGTTCTTAAATATGGAACATGATGATTTATTTATTTTTAATTTTCACCCAATTCATATTTATTCAAATAATGCAACTCCTGAACACTACTCTAATGTAAAAAAAAAAAACCATAATCCAACAGAAGTGATTAAGCATAGAAATTTTGAATGCAAGGGTACCAGAGATTTACTTATTGAATTACTTGAGTTCAGTAGTCTTAACCAGATAAAAATTCAATCTCTTTATGACCTATATTTATCATTTGTTAGAGATCAGTCTCTAAAATCCAACTTATCAATTTGAATATGATACTAAAATTACCGGTTTAAAAATTGGACAGGAACTTATAACCAATGAAATTATATTACAATATGAAAGCACCCGGAAATTACATATCTAAATATTTTGGGATTGAGGTCAGGAATGGTGAGTATGTACTGGGCTTAAGCAACAGCAATGCTTCTAATACTTTATCATTTTTAGATGACCCGAAATTCCTTGATTCGGTACAGGATAATGAATCTATAATTGCACTGATCGTTACACAGAATCTGGCAGAGAAAGTAGAAAGAGACATAGAGCTATTTATCATGGATGACCCACGATTTGATTATTATACGATGCATAATGATCTGGCTCGAGCTGGTTATCAAAAGAATCCTTCGATAATACATGAATCTGCTACAATTCAGCCCACAGCATATGTTTCAGAATACAATGTCAAGATTGAAGAGAATGTTGAGATTCAGCCTAACGTAACGATTTTAACGGATGTAGAAATAGGCTCAAATTCGATCATTAGATCCGGAGCGGTAATTGGTGCTGAAGGGTTTGAATATAAAAGAACCTTGAAGGGTATATTACCAGTTTTCCACGATGGAAAAGTTATTATAGGAGAAGAAGTAGATATTGGTGCTAACTGTGCTGTAAGTAAGGGGTTCTCTTATAGAAATACCATGATTGGGAATCAAACTAAACTGGATAACCTGGTTCATGTTGCACATGGTGTTCAAATTGGAGAGAGATGCTTACTTCCAGCGAGTTGTATGATTGCAGGGAGTACTTCAATTGGCGATGATGTGTGGATTGGTCCTAATGCAAGTGTATCCTCTTGGCTAACAATTGAGTCAAATGCTTTTATAACCAT
>JACONI010000117.1:37374-43659 GCA_014323825.1 Ekhidna sp.
CTTAACATCCTTAAAAAGAATATAAATGAGATTGAAGGTAAATGATCAATACGAAGAAGGATTTTTAATCAATAAAGACAAAGTTGATCTTTTTGCAAATTTGACAGGAGATCGAAATCCAATTCACATAGATCAGTATTTCGCATCAAAAACCCTGTTTGGTAAGTGTATAGTGCATGGTATTTTGAGTGCAGGCTTCATCTCTAGGGTTATTGCAAATAAGCTGCCCTGGACCCGGAATAATCTATTTAAGTCAGTCATTGAATTTCAAATCTCCTATCTTTGTTGGAGACGAGTTAATTGTGCATGTCAGGGTTATGGAGTTAAGAGATGATAAACCCGTCGCCACACTGGAGAGACAATCTGTTATTCAAATAGCAATGTAGTAATAGTAAGGTGAAGCGAAAGTTAAGTATCAACCTTAGGTAGGCATTAAATCGAATTTGGAATTCAACTCAAGAATGATGAATATTCAAGAAAAGTTAAACAAAATAAAAAGTAGACATTTACAAGTATGCTCAAGGTGTATATATGATGAGACAGTTTCGAATATTTATTTTGACGAACAAGGAGTCTGCAACTATTGCCTATCTTCAGATGAACTTTTAGAGCAGTACAATACCGGAAAGGAGGAAGGAAGAAGAGAGCTTGATCGGATAATGAAGCAAATAAAGCATGAGGGGAGGAATAAAAAGTACGACTGTATCATTGGAGTAAGTGGAGGTACGGATTCTTCCTACCTGTTGCATCTGGCCGTGAAGGAATATGGGCTTAGACCGTTGGCTGTTCACTATGATAATACTTGGAACTCAGCAATCGCCACAGAGAACATTCGGAAAGTGTTATCTAAACTTAATGTGGACATTTATACCTACGTTGTAGACAACAAAGAAGTTGACGATTATGTGCGGTCATTTATGTTGGCTGGAGTACCGGAACTAGATGCCCCGACAGATATAGCCGCCCCTGAAATCCTTTATAGAGCATGTGGAAAATATGGAGTTAAATATGTCTTAGAAGGCCATAGCTTTATTGCAGAAGGAGTCTCTCCTATGGGAAATAATTATTTTGATGGCAAATACATACAAGACATCCATAAGAAATTTGGTAAGGTTAAAGAAAAGACTTATCCGAATATGACCTTTTATCGCTTTCTTAAGTGGACTTTCTTTAAACGAATAAAGAAGATTCGTCCACTTTGGTATATCACCTACTCAAAGGAAAGTGCACGGGAGATACTCGAAAAAGAATATAACTGGGTGTATTATGGAGGTCATCATTTGGAAAATCGCATTACTGATTTTACTCATTCGTATTATAATCCAATTAAATTCTCTATTGATAACAGAAATTGGAGTTTGGCTGCGGCGGCCAGAAACGGAATAATGACAAGGGAAGAAGCTCTTGAGATCTACTGCACTTATCTGGAAGTTGATAAGACTCTTCTCCAGTATGTTAAGAAGCGTTTGGAATTGAGTGATGAAGAATTTGAGAGAATAATGAACATTCCAAAAAAATCATTTCGTGATTATAAGACCTATAAAAAGAGATTTGAACTGTTAAGACCATTTTTTTATGTGCTTGCCAAAGCTAATCTGGTTCCAATGAGTTTCTATATCAAGTATTGCTTCCCGCTTGAAAAACATTAGATGGTCACAATTGTAAATTACGGGATGGGCAATCTTGGTTCGGTCAGGAACATGTTCAAGTATATCAGTACAGAGAGTGAAATAACGGATGACTTGGACAAGATCAGTCAGGCGACAAAATTATTACTTCCGGGAGTTGGAACTTTTGATGCAGCCATGCAACGTATCAATAGAAGCGGGCTGAAAAAGGTACTTGATAAGAAAGTCATAAAAGAAAAAACGCCCATTTTAGGTATCTGTCTGGGGATGCAGCTATTGACAGACGAAAGCGAAGAGGGAAAACTAAAAGGACTTGGCTGGATACCCGGAAAAGCACTTAAATTTAAAAATAACATTGAAGAAGAGAAGTTCAGAATCCCTCACATGGGTTGGAATTTGGCAGAAGAAGTAAATGCTAGCCCACTTACAACTTCTCTACCTGAAGAAAGCCGGTTTTATTTCGTACATAGTTACCACGTAATGGTTCAAAAAGAGAGCAATCGAATTATGCAAACAAAATATGGTGTTCCATTTGATAGCGTCATTGCCCGAGATAATATTTATGGAACTCAGTTTCATCCGGAAAAGAGCCATAAATTTGGAATGAAGCTATTGAAAAACTTTGCAGAACTATGTTGAGAGCAAGAGTCATTCCTTGCCTCCTACTCAATGATAGGGTTTTAGTTAAAACCGTCCGGTTTAAAAAGCCTAGCTATATAGGTGACCCTATCAATACAGTCAGAATATTCAATGAGTTGGAAGTAGATGAGCTATGTTTTTTAGACATACGAGCCACATTAAAGAGCAGGCAGCCTAACCTTGAGATTCTTCATGAAATTGCAGATGAATGCTTCATGCCTCTATCTTATGGGGGGGGGATCAGGAATTTTGAAACAGCGCAGAAGATTTTATCCATTGGTTTTGAAAAGGTGGTATTAAATACGATTCTTTTTGAAAACCCAGAAGAGGTAAAAAAGATCAGTGAGCATTTCGGTAGGCAAAGTATAATTGGCTCCATTGACGTAAAAAAAGATTTTTTTGAAAAGTATCATGTCTATTCAGTTGATGGTTCTAAAAAACATAAAATAGATCCGGTTGAGTGGGCCGTAGCATTAGAGGATCTAGGTGCCGGGGAGTTACTGGTAACATCAATGAATCAGGAAGGGACCTGGAAAGGATATGACGTTGATATTTTAAGAAAAATACATAATGCAGTGGAAATACCTGTAATAGCAAACGGAGGAGCCGGATCCATTGATCATATTGGTAAAGTTATTAACAGTCAGTCTGCAAATGCAATAGCTCTTGGAAGCATGATTGTATATCAAGCTAAAAATAAGGGTGTCCTCGTGAATTTCCCGGACAGGACTAAACTTGACGAAGCTTTAAAATGAAGAGTCCCAATCATCTGGGGTTTGTAGGAAAACTTAAGTTTCTATTTCGTGATTCAGTAATCTATGGAGGATCCACGGCAGTTAGCAGATTGGCGGCTTTTTTAGTATTTCCGATCGTAACCAGACACTTCTCAGTGGCTGATTACGGAATTATTGATGCATTCACGGCAATGAGTGCGCTATTGGTAAATATGCTAGTCTTTGGCCAGGATAGTGCCGTTATTAGGTATTTTTATGAGTACTCAAAAAAAAAGCATCAAAGAAGAGTAGTTTCAAATGCACTCTTAATACAGTTATTATTTTTGATAACTATCGCCCCTCCACTCATTTTCTTTGCTCATTCAATTGCAGAATTCTATACGAATGATGTGGTAAATGAAACCCTTATTAGGCTGATCATCCTTCAAGTGCCGTTTGACATGCTTATTAATTTTTCAGTTCATCTTCTCCGCCTTAATTTTCAACGCTTTCAATTCTTGCTACTCAGTTTGGGACAATCACTTATATATACTTCGGCCATGGCCATTGGTATTGTCTTCTTTGAAATTTCTGTTTATGATGTTTTTATTATAATTCTCTTATGCAGAGGAGTATTTGGCTTATTAGGACTGTTTCTGGTCAGAAAATGGATAACCTTATCAATTTCAAAAAAACACTGTAAAGAGCTTATGATTTTTGCAATTCCTTATGGAGTTATCTGTACAATTGATGCTTTTTTGCCTGCACTTGACAGATTCTTTATTAGTCAATATCTGTCCGATCATGACTTAGGATTATATGCGGTAGGATATAAAATTGCTTTGCTGGTTCAATTCCCTATAAGTGCATTTGAGGCTGCCTGGATTCCATTTTATATGTCATTTTTTAAGAATAAGGATTCAAATACGACTTATCAATTGGTTGCTTTATTTTATTCAGCAATGCTATCAGTTATAGCCTTGACATTGATTCTCTTTAGGAATGACATTCTTATCCTGATGACTTCCGATAAATATTCAGGTGCTATTGTTACTATAGCTCCCATTATACTGGGCTTTGCGGTCAGAAGTATGGGTGGAGTTTTAGGAATAGGAATAGATCTTTCGAAGAAGAGCTACCTGAAAATATACAGCTACCTTGGCGGAGCGGCGATCACCGTAACTACAACAATTTTACTGATAAAATCAACGGGAATTTTGGGGGTTAGTTTAGGATTCTTCTTTGGATTATTGGCAAGTACTATTATAACAGCAGTACTATCGGCAAGAGTTTACCGGATTGGATTTGACTATAAATCAATTTTATTTGCTTTCTTTGCAGTTCCATTAATTGCGACTTTGTCATATAATTCCTTTGGACATCATATGATGAGGGAATTTATTAATGTTAGTCTAATAATTTCTTTTGCAGCTATTCTGTGGTTTTTCTGTCTAAAAAAAGAAGTTAAATCCATAGTTAGAAACAATAAATGATTTAATATAAAATAAAAACAAACTGAATTATGAGTTCATTCCATTTTACATTTCAAAAAATTGAAGAGCAATATAGAGTAGCATTAGATCAAGGTTATAAAGTAATACGCTGCGTTGATTACATCAGCGAGAAAAATAAAAATTCTGAGAAAATTTTCGTTAACAGGGTTGATATTGATCTTTCTGTTAAAAAATCCGAGCGTATAGTTGATATTTTCAATGGGTTAGGAATCAAAGCTTCCTTTTTCGTCAGACTTCATGCGCTGGAGTACAATCCATTCTCGTTCGAGAATTATAGAATCTTGAAAAAGATAGTTAATAGCGGTCATGAGATCGGCTATCATTCTGAGGTGATAGATCAATCCGTTATTTGGAATGAGGATGCAGCAAAATGCCTGACTCGGGACATCAAGATCTTAAATACCATGTTGGACATCAAGGTGCAGGGTGTTGCAAGTCACGGAGGGATGACAGGCCTCAATAACCTGGATTTCTGGAAGGATAAAAGACCCTATGACTTCGGTTTAGAGTATGAAGCTTATGATTTAGAGCCGAAATTCAATCTATTTCAGGAAAGTTTTTATGTCTCGGATTCCGAATGGACTCGTTGGAAATGTTATAATAAAGGAAAATTGGTTGAAGGAGATAGAAGGGCACTGGCAGAACATGTTGCAGATAATCATCGAATTCTCTACGGCCTCATCCATCCGGGTACTTATTTTGACAGTCATTTTTATGAATAAAATTTATAAGAAATGAAGAAATATTACATAAAGGACATTCTGCCAATACTAAAGGCCGGAAGTTTCAAGATTTTGGGTGAAAAACCGGATACTTATTTTATCAATATAAAAACAACTCTTGAGGGAAAAAGCGACTCATTAGTCTTTATAAGTCCTGATAGAAATGATAAGCAGGGCTTATTAGAAAATACAAAGGCAGGAATTGTCATTATTGATGGTTCATTTGAAATAACAGATTCAATAAAAAATGATAAATGTATATTAGTCGTTGCCGATCCAAAAAAGGTTTTTGCTACTATTGGGAATGCAATTTTCTGTAATCACCCCCCTGCTTTCGGAGTGCATCCGACGGCATATATACATCCTGATGCAAAAATCAATTCAAAGACGTACATTGGACCCTTCTGTTATGTGGGAAAAGTGGAGATCGATGAAGGAACTATCATTGAAGGTCACTGTCACCTTTATGATAATACCATTATTGGTAAAAATGTCATCATCAAAGCGGGTGCTGTAATCGGTGGAAGTGGCTTTGGTTTTATGAAGGATATAAATAACAATGAAGTTAACTTTCCTCACGTGGGAGGTGTCATCATTGAAGAAAATGTCGCAATTGGTTCAGGTAATTGTATTGACCGGGGAGCATTAGGTAATACCATAATTAGAAGAAATGCAAAATTAGATAATTTGGTACATGTTGCTCATAATGTAGTAATCGGAGAGAATACTTATTTGACTGCTTCAAGTACGATTGCAGGGAGTACTTCAATTGGTGATGATGTGTTTATTGGTCCTAATGCAAGTGTATCTTCAGGGCTAATGATTGATTCAGATGCTTTTATAACCATAGGTTCTGTAGTGACGAGAAATGTTGAGGAGAGTAGTCATATTACGGGAAATTTTGCAGTTCCTCATACCACTTTTCTTAACATCCTTAAAAAGAATATAAATGAGATTGAAGGTAAATGATCAATACGAAGAAGGATTTTTAATCAATAAAGACAAAGTTGATCTTTTTGCAAATTTGACAGGAGATCGAAATCCAATTCACATAGATCAGTATTTCGCA
>JACONI010000117.1:43679-44956 GCA_014323825.1 Ekhidna sp.
AGAGATGCTTACTTCCAGCGAGTTGTATGATTGCAGGGAGTACTTCAATTGGCGATGATGTGTGGATTGGTCCTAATGCAAGTGTATCCTCTTGGCTAACAATTGAGTCAAATGCTTTTATAACCATGGGTTCTGTGGTGACGAAAAATGTTGAAGAAGGTAGTCATATTACGGGAAATTTTGCAATTCCTCATAGCACTTTTCTTAACATCCTTAAAAAGAATATAAATGAGATTGAAGGTAAATGATCAATACGAAGAAGGATTTTTAATCAATAAAGACAAAGTTGATCTTTTTGCAAATTTGACAGGAGATCGAAATCCAATTCACATAGATCAAGATTTCGCATCAAAAACTCCGTTTGGTAAGTGCATAGTGCATGGTATTTTGAGTGCAGGTTTTATCTCTAGGGTTATTGCAAATAAGCTACCCGGATCGGGAACAATCTATTTAAGTCAGTCATTGAATTTCAAATCTCCTATCTTTGTTGGAGACGAGTTAATTGTGCATGTCAGGGTTATGGAGTTAAGAGATGATAAACCCGTCGCCACACTGGAGACAATCTGTTATTCAAACGGCAATATAGTAATAGAAGGTGAAGCGAAAGTTAAGTATCAACCTTAGATAGGCATTCAATTCAAAAAAGATGAAGATCGCATTAGTCGGAAATATGAATAACATACATTTCGCTTTCATGCGATACCTAAGAGACTTAGGCTTTAATGCATACCTTTTTTTATACAAGAATGAGCTGGCTCACTTCTATCCTGAATATGACACATGGGAATACGAGAAATGGGAAGAATTCATTTTTCAAATGGATCTTCAGAATGGGATAGGTTTAAAAAATTTGTCCCCACTGTTCTACAGACCTAAAAAAATCAGGGAGGTATTTGGAGGTTTTGACATTATAATCGCTCATGGATTCTTTCCTGTTTACGCAAAGAAAGCAAATCTAAAAGTGGATTTTTTTCTGCCCTATTCTTTAGGAATAGAATTCCTATGTGTACCTAATGAAAATATTAAATTATACGTTTTATTTTCTCTGATGCGAAGGCTACAGTTGTCCGCCTTAAATAGCCATACAAAGAAGATCATCACTTTGGATTTTACAAAAGAGAATTTAAAAAACTTTAAGTATCTAAGGCACGAGCCCACGATAATGGGTCTTCCGATGGTTTATAATCAAGAAGTGCCAGATGAATCAAAAGTGCATCATCTTGCAACCTGGGTAAATAAATTGGAGGTATACGAACTGGTTGTATTTTCTCATGTGT
>JACONI010000118.1 GCA_014323825.1 Ekhidna sp.
CCCGCAGACAACTGTGGAGGAACGGTCTCCGTAGCGATCAAAGACAATACCTCCTTCCCCATTCAGGCCGGCACCACCACCCTCACGTGGGTATATACCGACGAGTCCGGCAATACGTCCGAGCAAACACAGGACGTGACCATAGAAGATACCATGAAGCCGGCAGTTACAGCCCTGGATGCCATTAACGCAGCATGTTCACTTGAGCAAAATGACCTGACCATCCCCAAAGCCAATGACAATTGCGACGGGGAGATCATGGGCACACACAATGTCACCACTTTCCCCATTACATCCAACACCTCCGTCACGTGGACGTACACCGATAAAGCGGGAAACACCGTCACGCAAATGCAAGAGGTAGTCGTGAGTGCTGATGTACTGGTACCCGTTGTAAATCCATTGCCTCCAATTAACGAACAGTGTGAGGTCGCTGCCCTCACTGCACCCACCGCTAGGAATTGCTCGTCGGGGAATACCCTCACGGCTGCGCCTGATGTTACCCCGCCGATCACAACGAACACCACCATCACGTGGACCTATACCGAGGGCAGCAACACCGCTACGCAGACGCAGGAAGTGAACATCGCCGACACCGAGGCTCCGACAGTTACAGGCACCTTGGATGCCATTACCGCACGGTGTTCGCTTGCGGAAGCGGACGTGACCGCTCCCAAAGCCAATGACGTTTGCGACGGGCAGATTACTGCTACTACAAATGCCACGTTCCCCATTACGTCCAAAACCACCATCACGTGGACTTATAGAGATAAATCGGGCAATGAAGCCACGCAAACGCAGGCAGTGGCGATTACCGCATGCGTGCTAAGTGCAGCGGGCGATGTATCGGAAGCAGTGGTCTTCCCCAATCCTTCGGGGCGTTACGTGGAAGTGCGGTCTCCCGTGGAAAGCCCGATCCGCATCCTGAGCGTAGGCGGGGAATTAGTGCTGGAAAGCACCACAAACACAAGGATAGATGCGGCTTCTCTGCAAAGCGGCTTGTATCTGATCCAACTGCCGGACGGGCGTTTACTGAAGTTTGTGAAGAGGTAAAATAAAAAATTTTCTGCGGCATCCTCTTTATGAGAATGCCTTTTCTCCTTCAAAGGTGCATATCAAGTTATCACTCTTGCAAAATCAGACTATTTTAAAATCTTTGCTAAAAATTTCTCCTCTTGCTGAAAATTAAGGGTATCAAGCCTTGCTTTTATCTCAGAACTAATCAACCGGAATCTTTTCATTTTGTCTTCAGTAATGCCTTCCGAAGAGGGTAAATCGACTTTAAGGGCATCTACCTGACGACCATTTTTCCAGAATCTGAAGCATAGATGAGGCCCGTTTGCCAAACCGGTACTTCCTACAAATCCAATAGTTTGTCCCTGCTTTACACGAACTCCCGGTCTGATTCGGGAAGCAATCTTTGACATGTGCAGATATTGGGTTGTGTAGTTACTGTTGTGTTTGATTTTGACATAATTTCCATTTCCTCTATGATATCCGGCTTCCAAGACTACTCCGTCCCCTACCGTTCGAATGGGTGTTCCTGTTGGAGCTGCATAGTCGGTGCCCAGGTGAGCTTTATATCTTTTTTGAACCGGATGAAATCTTCTTAGGGAGTATCCGGAACTAATTCTGGTAAAGTTTAGGGGAGCTTTTAGGAATGTTTTTCTTAAACTATTTCCGTCTTCATCAAAGTAATCTACTTTCTCTCCGGTGTTAAAAGGAATGGCATAATAGTTTTTATTCCAATGTTCAAAATAAGCACCTTTTATATTTTTTATACCAATTACCTGCCCGTCGGCTAATTCCTCTTCAAAAATTATTTTGAACCTGTCGCCTTTTGCAATTCTGAAAAAATCCACCTGCCATGCAAAAACGTCAACCAACTGATTTACTAAAAGAGGAGACGCTCCTTGATCCAGTACCGCATTGTAAAGAGATGACGCTATCTCAGCCGCAATTTGGCGTTCTCTTATTTCAACTTCTTTGGAGATTAATTCGGCATATATTGAATCTTCCAAATGATATATTACATATTCAGCCAAAGAAGGCTCAAAAATAAAGTGTGTTGCAGTTTTAAGAGTGTCGTTTTTGTGTATAACTGAATAACGAGAACCGGCCTTCAACTTTCGTACATCGTAAACATCTTTTGATCGTTGCGATAATAAATGAAGGTCCTGATGAGAAACATTAAATTCAGTAAGTATTTCCGATAGGTTTTGATTCCGACGTACCTGCCCCTCAGCCAACTCTAGTGAATCTATCGGAATATTATAATAAAGGGTCGGAAGTATTACCTCATCTATCTCTATTTCAACGTCTTCATCTTTATAAAGGAACGATAAATCATAACTATTATATCCAAATGAAACGGCTGCAACGGTAGTAATGATGAAAATAAACCAAATTTTAATATTTCTCATAAATCATTTAGAAACAGTCACATCCGTTTAAAGTTTAAGGTGTTTTTTACCGTTTTAATTCATCAAATATCCCCAAAAATACGACCGACAGCACGAAAGTCTAACCCCTCTGAGTAAAACTGTAGGACTTGTCTTTTATACAGACTTACACTTCAACAGTTGTAATGTTACTGTTACTTTCCGTTTATATATTTTTATATGGTACTGTTACAAAAAGTATGATTTATAACTTTTTAAAAAAGAACAAGTTAGCATAAATTTGCGTAAAAATTAATTCCCAAAACTAATAAAAATACAAATTACACTAACCTGTCCTCAGTGTAAACATACAAATATCGTTAAAAACGGAAAAAAACTAAAAAGCAAAATTATTTGTGCAACGCCTGCTCCCGCCAATATATAGGCGACCATGCTTTGAACTATAAAGGGGCTCATTCTACCTCCATTGCTATGATTATAAGAATGTTTGTGAGAGTTTGTGGCCTCAGAGCTATAAGCGTTATTTTGGGTCTATCGCTTGGAAAAGTATTGAAGACCTTAGAAAGACAGCAGGTAGCCCTCCAGCCCAAGCGTAGCTTTTACGATAAATTGGAAGTGGATGAGTTCCGGACGTATGTAGGTAAGAAGAGCCATAAACACGGGTTGATTTATGCTTATCATCGGCAGAGTGGAGAGATCGTTGCCTGGGTCTTTGGCAAACGCAGTGAAAAGACCTTCAGGGCGTTATGGTGTAAAATAGAGGCACTGGGCATAAAATGGGGCAGTCTACTGACGGATAATTGGAAAAGTTTTAAGCGGGTATTTAGTGGTACCAATCACCTAATAGGCAAGGCGGGCACTAAGGGCATTGAAGTGAACAACTGTCGGTTAAGGCACCGGATAAGGCAAGCCTTTAGACGGACGTGTTGTTTTTCAAAAAAGATGGAAAATCACATCAAAGCCTTTGAATTAGCCTTTTATTACATCAATTATGGGCATATTTAAGCATTCATACTTTGTATAACACCTCCAAATACATGTTTAAAGCTTGTATTCTACAATACCGCTAATTCCCTACTGTGCTTACCAAGTGAAACTTGATAAACAGCATACAGACAAATCCCGATTTTGTATTTATCTCCACTTTTGGATAAAGCTTTAATTTACTTGGGACTGTAACCTTTTACTTGACGTGTTGATCTTCCCATTTTTGAGGGAAAGATACAAATTATTTGTGTAATTTAATATTAGATGTTACGTAAATACCTATGTAAGTTCATTGAAGGGATAGATTCATTTGAGATATAATTGAGTGAAAATAACCGGTCAGCCGGCTGCGGGCAGCACCTTTACGGTCTCCTCAACTAAATCATATATGTATTGGTCGATTTTCAGTAGCTGCCAAAGCGGCTTCTTTAAAGGCCTCCATATAAGTAGGGTGTGCGTGTGACATCCTGGCAATATCCTCGGCTGAGGCTCGATATTCCATAGCTGTAACGCCGGCTGCAATCATATCAGCTGCTCTTGCCCCGCAGATATGAACGCCAAGTACTTCATCTGTTGCTTTGTCAGCCAGAATTTTGACGAGCCCTTCAATATCCATACTTGCACGAGCCCTCCCAAGTGCTTTATATGGAAACTTTCCCACTTTGTAGGCCCTGCCTTGTTCTTTTAATTGCTCTTCGGAATAACCCACCGAAGCAACTTCAGGCCATGTATAAACGACCCCCGGAATCAAATGGTAGTTGATATGCGGCTTTTGACCGGCAATGGTTTCTGCAACAAATACCCCTTCTTCTTCTGCCTTGTGTGCCAGCATAGGACCTTTAACTACGTCACCAATGGCATAGATATTCTCCACGTTGGTTCTCAAATACTCATCAACCTCTATCCTTCCTCTGTCATCTGCTTTAACACCGGCATTTTCTAAAACCAGCCCATTGGTATATGGATGCCTTCCGATGGACACAAGACAGTAATCTCCTTTCAATTCAACGATTTCTCCTTTATTACTCTCCGCCTTTACGATAACGTTCTCACCGGACTTCTTGACATCCGTAACCTTGTGCCCCAGGTAGAACTCAAAACCTAAGCCTTTCAGCGATTTTTGAAGTTCTCTGCCCATCGCAGCATCCATACCGGGGATGATCCGATCTAAAAACTCTACTACCGAAACGCTGGATCCAAGTCTGCCATAAACCGAACCAAGCTCCATCCCTATTACTCCTCCTCCTATGATGATTAAATGCTTGGGAACTTCCTTCAATTCCAGTGCTTCGGTACTGGTAATCACTCTTTCTTTATCAAGTTCAATGAAGGGGAGAACTGACGGCTTAGAACCTGTTGCAATGATTACTTTCTCTGTAGTAATCTGTTTCGTCTCTTTTCCTTCAACCCTAATTGTATGCTTATCAACAAAAGCACCAAGACCGTGAAAAACATCAATCTTATTTTTCTTCATCAAAAAATCTACGCCATTCACATTTTGCTTTACGACCTCTGCCTTACGGTTGATCATTTGTTTTAGGTTAACCTTAGGTTTGTTAATGTCAATTCCGTGTATTTTGAAAGTATGCTCAGCAGCATGGAAATGCTCCGAAGAGTCTAATAATGCTTTTGAAGGAATGCAGCCTACATTGAGGCAGGTCCCGCCAAGCGTATTATACTTTTCAATGATTGCTGTCTTCATTCCCAATTGAGCACATCTGATTGCCGCTACATATCCGCCCGGCCCTGAACCTATGACTACTATCTGATAATCCATTTTTAGATGATTTTTATAAGAGGTTAATATTAAACACCAAGTAATAGCCGTGTTGGGTCTTCCAAAAGCTGCTTGACTCTCACAAGGAAGCTAACCGACTCTCTGCCATCAATGATCCTATGATCGTAGGAGAGTGCAACATACATCATGGGGCTTATCACGATTTCTCCATTTTCAACAACGGCTCGCTCCACTATATTGTGCATTCCAAGTATTGCAGATTGAGGTGCATTAATGATCGGTGTTGACATCATTGACCCAAATACTCCGCCATTAGTGATGGTGAAAGTTCCACCCTGCATTTCCTCTATGCTCAACTTTCCATCCCTCGCTTTTGTTGCAAGTCTTAACACTTCTTTCTCAACCTGTTCAAAACTTAAAGATTCGGCGTTTCTAATCACGGGAACGACCAGCCCTTTTGGAGTCGAAACGGCAATAGAAACATCACAATAGTCACTGTAAACAATCTCCTCACCATCAATCTGCCCATTCACTGCCGGCCACTCCTGTAATGCAGTTGTACATGCTTTTGTGAAAAAACTCATAAACCCAAGGCCAACATCATATTTCTCCTTGAATTGTTCCTTGTATCTCTTTCTTAGGTCAATGATCGGTTTCATATTCACCTCATTAAATGTGGTGAGCATAGCCGTTTCATTTTTAACAGAGACCAACCTTCTGGAAACTGTTTTCCTGAGAGAAGACATCTTCTCTCTGTTTTGTTCTCTACTAATTCCTGCCTTAATTTTAGGTGCCGTGTACTGAGGTACAGTCGGCTTTTCAGAAGATTTGGCCATTTGAGGCTGCAACTTTTGGGCATTCGTTGCATTTTCCTTCGTTATGCGTCCATCCTTTCCGGTACCGCTTACCTCACCGGTAGAAATGTCTTTCTCATCTAATATTTTCTTAGCTGCCGGAGATGCGTGACCGGTAGCATACGTTTTATTTTGAGAGGCAGCTGCCACTTCAGGTAGCGGGCTCGCAGGTGCTGTAGATGTACTTCCTCCCTCCATCACCTCAATTTTACAGATCAAGGCTCCAATTTCTAATGTAGCTCCCTCCTGTGCTATAATCTGAAGCTTACCTTGTGCTTCTGCGGTAAGATCAAAAGTGGCTTTATCAGATTCAATCTCGGCAATTACCTCATCCAACTCAACAAAGTCTCCCTCCTGTTTAGACCAGTTAGAGATGGTCACCTCAGTGATGGATTCGCCGACCGTAGGAACTTTCACTTCCATTATCTCGCCTGTAGATCTAGCTTCACCGGCAGGAGCAGTTGCTTCAACTTCCGGTTCAGCGAAGGTACGGCCTGAAGAACTGTCGATACCTTCTACTTCCTCAATCTCACACAATACGGCACCAATCTCCAGCGAATCCCCTTCTTGTGCGCTTATGTGTAAAATGCCCGCAGCTTCAGCTGTCACCTCGAAGGTGGCTTTATCTGATTCCAGCTCACAGATAACTTCGTCCATTTTTACCCTGTCGCCATCACTTTTAGCCCAAGATGCAACAGTCACCTCAGTGATGGATTCACCGACCGCAGGAACTCTCATTTCAAGACTCATTATTTTTTCTGTTTAGATTGTTAAGTGGTTAATTCATTATAATTCAAAGGCTTTTTTAACCAATTCAGCTTGTTCTATTTTGTGGACTTTAGCAAAACCTGTTGCAGGAGAAGCACTGATTTTTCTTGATACTTCTTTGATATTGAAGTCAATCTTTGTTGTAACATAGCTCCAGGCTCCCATATTCTGTGGTTCTTCCTGCACCCAGACAAGTTCGGGGTCTTTATATTTTTTGAAAATTGTTTCTACCTGCTTTTGAGGCCAGGGATATAGTTGCTCTATTCGGATGATGGCAATATCTTTTGTCTTTCGCTTTTTCTGTTCTTCCAATAAATCAAAATATATTTTCCCACTACAGAAGAGCACTTTCTTCACCTCTCTATTTGTGACATAACTGTCCCCAATCACTTCTTGAAATCTTCCCAAAGTAAACTCCCTGATCGGGGAAGCAACTCCCGGATGACGAAGTAATGATTTAGGAGAAAATACAACCACGGGCTTTCTGAACTCCCAGGAAACCTGTCTTCTCATCAAATGAAAAATATTGGAGGAGGTGGTAAGGTTGGCAATGACCACATTTTCACTGCCACACATCTGAAGGAATCTTTCAAGCCTCGCACTGGAATGCTCCGGGCCTTGTCCTTCGTAACCATGCGGTAGCAGCATCACCAGACCATTCATCCGCTGCCACTTGCTTTCAGCACTCATTATGAACTGGTCAATAATGATCTGGGCTCCATTGGCAAAATCTCCGAATTGTGCCTCCCAAATCATCAAGGCATTAGGAGTAGCCATTGCATACCCGTACTCAAATCCCAAAACTCCATATTCGGACAACAAGGAATTGTAAATTCTAAAGGGCTGTTGTCCCTTCTGTATATGATTCAATCCGCAGTAAGGTTCATTTGTGCTTGAATCAAAGAGGTAGGCGTGTCTGTGCGAGAAGGTACCCCGTTTGACATCCTGTCCTGACATCCTTACAATTTTCCCCTCAGCCAAAAGAGAGCCGTAAGCCAATAATTCTGCATCTGCCCAGCCTAATACTTTCTTTTCAAAAAAGTTAGTTCTCCGATCTTTAAGCAGCTTATCAATTTGTCTGAGCGGCCTGAAGCCTTTAGGTACTTCAGTTATCGCATTCCCAATTTTTTCCACCATCTCTTCAGAAATTCCTGTATCAGGTGACTTGTCAAAATCCTCCGGTTTTGACCTTCTCAAGTGACCCCACTCCTCCTCAATCTTCTGAGGTTTATACGGAAGTGGATTTTGCTTTATATCGTCGAGCCGATTTTGAAGTTGCTTTTTAAAATCAACATCCAGTTTTTTGACTTCAGCATCACCAAGAACACCCCTTTCCTTCAATTCCTTTACGTAAATCTCACGGGGATTGGGATGCTTAGCAATCGTATTGTACAGTTTGGGCTGGGTAAACTTTGGTTCATCGCTCTCATTATGACCATGCCGTCTGTAGCAAAGCATATCAATGAAGACATCCTTATTGAATTTTTGTCTGTACTCAACCGCCAGATTAGCACAAAAACAGACGGCCTCAGCATCGTCACCATTTACGTGTAAAATGGGGGCATCTATGATCTTTGCAAGGTCCGTACAATAAATACTTGATCTGGCATCCGCAAAATCAGTTGTAAAACCAACCTGATTATTGATAACAAGATGAATAGTTCCTCCGGTCTTGTAGCCTTCCAGTAAAGACATCTGTACACATTCATACACGATTCCCTGTCCGGCTACCGCCGCATCTCCGTGAATGAGAATCGGAATGGCTTTACTCATATCACCCTGATACTCATCATCAATCTGAGCCCTCGAATACCCAAGAACGACAGGGTCTACGGCTTCTAAATGTGAAGGGTTGGGGGCTAGTTTCACATACATTTTCTTGCCCGCATCAGTATCAAGAAATGAGGAATATCCCAGGTGATACTTCACGTCACCGTCACCCATTGTCAGGTCTACTTCCTGATTGCCCTCAAACTCGCTGAAGATTTCTTCATAGGTTTTTCCCATGATGTTTGCTAAGACATTTAGCCTTCCTCTATGGGCCATGCCAATGACCACCTCTTCGGCACCCAGTTCCGCTGCCTTATGAATTATTCTATCCAAAGCAGGTATCATATTCTCCCCGCCCTCCAGAGAGAATCGTTTTTGTCCTAAAAACTTTGTGTGAAGGAAGTTTTCAAAAACCACCGCCTCATTTAGCTTGGAAAGAATTTGATTTTTTTCTTCTCTTGATGAATTGATGTTCTCACCCTCGCTTTCAACTTTTTCTCTGAACCATTCATGTGTATCAGCATCCCGCAGATGGCTATACTCGAAACCAATATGCTGAGAATAAACCTTTTTGAGTTTTTCCTGAATCCTTCGTAATGGTACTTTTCCCAGTCCAATTTCACTTCCTACCTCGAAAAGCGTATCCAAATCTTTTGCTGAAAGATCAAAATCTTTGAGTTCTAATTTTGTAATGTGCTGCCGTCTCTCCCTCACAGGGTTGGTGTCTGCAATCAGGTGCGCCCATGATCTGTAGTTATAGATCAGGTTACGAACCGCAGTCTCCTTGAGGGTCGAGATTTGCTGCCCGTTTAGACCTGGATCTCCATACTTCTCTCGGGCAAACTCAAATCCCTCAAAAAATTTTTTCCAGGATTCATCAATATTTTCAGGGTTTTCCTGATATGTTTTGAAAAGTTCATCAAGATAATTACCGTGGGCATTGGCGATGAAGGAATATTTATCCATGGTTGTATTTATTCTATAAACAAAGGTAAAGTGGATATTCAATAAATAAAAACCGCTAAAACAATTTTACAAATACATATCAATCAACTCTACTCACCTATTTTTATGCAATTTAACCCGTTGTATATTATGCTTTAAAATAAAAAGTTGTTCATCTTGCCGATAATTAGTAAAGCGTTTTAGCCATAAAACATTAAAAATGAACAACTTAAATGCAAGTTACAAAAGAATATTGGAACGATTATAAAAAATAGCAGCAGAACAATGAGGATGCTTCACAGTTTCCGGAAACTCTCTTCGGGTGTAGTTTATAAGCTATGCATTTGTATACTACTTGCCCCCGGTCAAGCGCAACGGTGAAGTTCGGGTGAAACTTGGTAGAAAGCACCCTGGTGTATATGTGCCGGCAGCTATTAGATGACGTTTATTTTTTTCTTAACTTTATGATCCTTTTTAGTTAGGAAAAGCGTTGTATTATTGCATAGCAGATTTAAGCTAAGAATTATGAAAACTACAGAAAAGATTGCCTCAAAGGAGTTGATTAGTGAAAATGTAACAAAATCAATTGAGCACTATTCTCATGTTAGCGACATTATCAATAGAACATACGTTGCTATGGGTAGAAATAAGTCTTATGAGGTTACCAATGTTTCTACCAATGATGTTGAGCTAAAGTATAATGTCGGATCAACAGCGAACTAAATTTAGGTCATCACAAGATTGGAACGATTTTATTTTATCTAATCCGCAACTTACAGGTGCAGATTTAAAAGTTTTAAGAAATGCTTGTTACAAAGAGATTGAGAGTTTTCGTAAAAAGCCTCTTTTAGTTTATGCCACTAAGTTCATTGAGACTGATATCCCCACCATACCTAATACAATAGACCTAGCTGATGTTGAAGGATTTACTGATTTAGCAAACTCAATTGATTCCGGTGATGCTGTTGATATTTTACTTCATAGTCCCGGAGGAAGACCTGACGCTACAGAGCGAATAGTGAGCATACTTAGAAATAGATTCAAACAAATTGACTTTCTAGTTCCTCATTCAGCATATTCGGCTGCGACTATGCTGGCTCTTTCCGGTGATTCAATTACGCTGCACCCTAGTGCTACTTTAGGTCCAATTGATCCGCAGTTGAATGGAACCCCTGCCAGGTCAATAAAGAGGGGGTTTGATAAGGTTAAAGATATTATTAAGAACGAGGGACCAGAATCTTTACCAGCCTATATTCCTTTGATAGAGAAATACACTTTGGATTTGCTTGAGTTGTGTGAAGATTCAGAGAAGTTATCAAAAGAGTTGGTTACCGACTGGTTAAAACAATACATGTTCAAAGGAAAAACAAATGATAAAATCACTGAGATTGTTGATTACTTTTCGGATTACGATTCTCATCTTTTGCATTCAAGACCTTTATTACTTAGCAAGATTCAGCATTTTAAAATGCCTATTAAACACGCAGAAGGTGATCTCAAAGATTTATTATGGGAAGCTTACATTTTATTGAATGGGTTCTTTAGTGGAACTCCGTTCATCAAACTCTACGAAAACAGTACTAACCTTTCATGGGGCAAGCAAACGCAAGTTTCAATCATTTAGTCAATAACCCCTCTTCTAGGTGCAGTTACAAACTACACCTTCTTTATCATGCCTATCTATCATCCTCTTAGTCAAGGGAGGAAATCTGTATCTGCCCGTTTCAGGCAGCCTCCGACCCGTCATTGATGTAGGGTTGGGCAATTGTTAGGAGGAACCGGTTCCAATGATGTATCGGATATAAAAGTATGAAAGCGTCATACATCTACGTTTGCATACTTAGCATTTTTCTCAATAAACTCTCTTCTGGGGGCTACTTCGTCTCCCATGAGCATGGAAAATAAGTGATCGGCAGCGGCGGCTGATTCGATTGTTACCTGCTTGAGGCTTCTGTGCTCCGGGTCCATCGTTGTAATCCAAAGCTGGTCCGGGTTCATTTCTCCCAATCCTTTATATCGTTGCACGCTGACGGAGTCTTCTCTTCCTTCCGGGGTCAATGCCTTAATTTCCCTGGCTCTATCATCTTCGGACCAAGCATATTTTTCTGTTTTCCCTTTTTTAATCAGGTAAAGCGGAGGTAATGCAATGTACAAATATCCTTTTTCTATCAAAGAGCGCATGTACCTAAAGAAAAAAGTAAGAATGAGTGTTCTAATATGACTTCCGTCTATATCGGCATCCGTCATAATGATTATCTTATGATATCTTAGTTTTTCAAGGTTAAGTTCTTTTTCATCCTCTTCTGTTCCAAAAGAAACTCCAAGGGCAGTGATCATGTTCTTTATTTCGTCGTTATCATAGATCTTGTGCTCTTGTGCTTTTTCTACGTTTAGGATCTTACCACGAAGAGGTAGTATTGCCTGGAATTTACGGTCTCTCCCTTGTTTAGCGGATCCCCCTGCCGAATCTCCCTCTACAAGATAGAGTTCGCATAATGCCGGGTCTTTTTCAGAGCAGTCGGCCAGCTTACCTGGCAGACCGGTTCCGGAGAGCACGTTTTTTCTTTGCACCATCTCTCTCGCCTTACGGGCGGCATGGCGTGCCTGAGCGGCGAGGATAACCTTAGAGACAATCTGCTTAGCTTCTCTGGGGTGCTCTTCAAGGTACTCATGGAGTATTTCACCTACAGAGGTTTCTACTGCACCCATAGCATTTGAGTTTCCAAGTTTTGTTTTTGTCTGCCCCTCAAACTGAGGTTCGGCTACTTTTATTGATATTACGGCGGTTAAACCCTCTCTGAAGTCGTCCCCGCTTATTTCTACTTTCACTTTTTCCAGAAGGCCTGACCTATCAGCATAGGCTTTGAGTGTTCGGGTCAGTGCCCTTCTAAATCCGGATACGTGAGTACCTCCTTCGATAGTATTAATGTTATTAACATAGGAGACCACATTTTCACTGAAAGAGGTATTGTAGCTGAGGGCCACTTCTACCGGAATATCGCCCGTATCTCTTTTTATGAGAATGGGTGCCGGCAGCAGATTTTCTCGGGTATCATCCAGATACGAAACAAACTCGGACAGACCTCCTTCCGAATAAAAAACTTTTTCATATGTATTCCCGTCTTCATCTAAATCCCTGTGATCGATTAGTTTGATATTAATACCGGCGTTCAGATATGATAACTCCCTTAATCGTGAGGCAATGGTTTCCGAATTGTACTTAATGTCTGTGAATATCTCCTCATCAGGTTTGAAACGAATAATGGTTCCGGTGATATCAGTCGTACCTGCCTCTTTTACGGGCGCTTTTGGTATCCCCCGGCTATATTCCTGTTTGAAAATCTTCCCACTTCGGTATATTGTAGCCTCCAGCCGGCCAGACAAGGCATTGACGCAGGAGACACCTACCCCATGAAGGCCGCCGGAAACTTTATAAATGTCTTTGTCAAACTTTCCACCTGAATGGAGGACCGTCATTACGACTTCCAGTGCGCTCCGACCTTCTTTTTCATGCATATCCGTAGGGATTCCTCTTCCATTATCCGTGACGGTAATGGATTCGTCTTCATTGATCTCTACAGTAATAGTATCGCAATAGCCTGCAAGTGCCTCATCTATTGAGTTATCCACTACCTCCCAGACCAGGTGATGCAGCCCCTTTACTCCTACATCACCAATATACATGGCCGGCCTTTTCCTTACCGCTTCCAAGCCTTCTAATACCTGAATATTACTGGCAGAATATTCCCCCTGTTTTGCCTTATTTGTTTCTTCCATAGAATTAAATACCGAAAGTGAGCCTCTGAATACACGGAGATATTAAATGCTTTATTTACCCTCCGTCCGATCAAATAGCAATCTTTTATCAATGTTCAAAGATATGTATTTTATGCTTATGGAGCATCGGGGATTTCAAGACCAATTTTTATCCTCCCAAAGAGCATTTTGCCGGATTTTATTTTTATATTGATGCTAAGAATCTTCAATGTACTCGTTGTCTTGTCAATGAATGATATTAGAAAAACCTTCAAAGTTTCATACGATACTCCAATCAGGTATAGTTACAAACGACACTTGGAGAGGGGGTAAGGACATAAAAAAAGGAAAGACCCGTAATTGGATCTTCCCTCCATGTTTAATCTAAAACTATTATAATTATGTTGAGCAAATATACAAACCAATTCAAATGTTACGGTACGAATTAAAAAAATATTGAAAAATTAAATGTTAACTCAAAAATAGTTTCATTAAAAAAACCTTCAAGGTTTTGAAAACCTTGAAGGTTTAACTAAAAACAATAATCATTGCAGAAGGCCATATACGTATGATTAAGTAACAACACACACAGGCTTTTTACTTTAGGAGACCCCTCCGGCAAGCTGCTAAACAATTCCAAGACAAAAGTTTCTCAAAAAAAAGAAAAAAATCATACGATTTATATGAACATTCAAAAAAATGATATAATATTGCATTTCATACCAACTAAAATAAAAAGCTATGAGCACGTTAAATAAAAAAAGATCAAAAGACATCATGAATAAGAAAAACACGTCACACACGCTGCCGAAAGGGCTGTACGGGCTTAATTTAAC
>JACONI010000119.1:0-6869 GCA_014323825.1 Ekhidna sp.
TTACGGACCCCGCACAGAAGGTAAATTTAGTCATAATTCTGCCGCCGCCAAGCTAGGGATAAAAAGGCGCGCAGAAAAGTAGAAGAGAAACCTTGAAGGTTTAAACAACGAAACGACAGCACCACAAAAACCTCCAAGGTTTCCCAAACCTTGGAGGTTTAAATGACCACGATAGCAAAGCGTAGAAGCCCTCTCCGCTTTGGCGAATCATTCACTTTTGGGAAGTTTGAAACTCTCCAAACCTCTGTCATAAAGCCCTTGCAGGAAGTGTGAGGGCTTTTTTCGTTGAATAGTATAAGCATAGAACCCTTCAAGGTTTAACTAACGAAACGACAGCAACACAAAACCTTGGAGGTTTAAATGACCACGATAGCAAAGCGTAAAAGCCCTCTCCGCTTTAGTGAATCATTAATTTTTGGAAAGTTTGAAACTTCCCGAAAACTCTGTCATAAAGCCCTTGCAGGAAGTGTGAGGGCTTTTTTCGTTGAATAGTATAAGCATAGAACCCTTCAAGGTTTAACTAACGAAACGACAGCACCACAAAACCTTGGAGGTTTAAATGACCACGATAGCAAAGCGTAAAAGCCCTCTGCGCTTTAGTGAATAATTAATTTTTGGAAAGTTTGATCGTTCTCCGGATGCTGATCTTTTTTGTAGTTCGCTAAAAGGGTGCGGAGTTCCTGAAAATCAGCCCTTTTGACCTTCGTTTTTTGAAGGTGATATTTTAGTTGATTATCTTAACCTGTTCATACTTCGTACCAGTTTCTCATCTTTGCGTATGAAGCGGTTCGCAAGGAGGTTATTGAACATTGCAACGATAGGGAGATAAAAACCAATCAGAAATTGCCCGAAACCCGTAGGCTCGAAAAGTGCATTTGCTTTATTTATGTAGAGATAGATGCCAACAAAAGTTCCCGCAGAAAGCAAAGAAAACAGTGTATTTAGTTTCACTTGAACCACTCTGTTTTTATATCGGGAAATGGACCAAAACATTACCAGTGCACTGACTACGGCACCAATCGAAATAAGAATGGTAGATTGTGTTCCTAAAAGCGAAATTTCACCGGTTGTGGTATCATGCTGTTCATGCCGAAGATCAAAAGAATCCATGATGGCGTATTCTCTTTTCTCCGCATTAAAATCCTGATCGGACTTTTCCCAAATCGGGAAGAAGAGCACTAAAACCATAGAGACTGCTGCGATGGTCATGAAGATGGTTTGAATTCTCTGAAGCATATTTTTTAGCATTTAGAAGAGCAAATATGACAGGTTTTAAGATTCAAATCGAATGAATATATCAAATTTGTCATGTGAGGTACTTCATGGACATCACCTATCGGGGCACACATTTTAGCGGATGGCAGACTCAGCCAAATGCCATTACTATCCAGGAAGAGATTGAAAAAGGGCTTCAGTTCCTGCTCAAAAAGAAAACTCCAATCACCGGAAGTGGTCGTACCGATGCCGGTGTACATGCCATTCAGCAAGTCGCTCACTTTGATGCAGATAGTATTAACACATCACAGCTAGCCCATAAACTCAATGCGTTGCTGGTCAAAGATATTGCAATCAATAAGATTACAACTGCTCAAACCGAAGCCCATGCACGTTTTTCGGCAGCATCCAGAAAGTATCATTATCGCCTTCATCAGACCAAAGACCCCTTCAAGGAAGGAGAGTCTTATTACTTCACTCCGGAGCTTAACATTGAAGAAATCAACCGGGCATGCGAAATAATTAAAAACTGGCAAAACTTTGAGTGCTTCAGTAAAGTTCATACGGAGGTAAATCATTTCAACTGTGATATTTATGAGGCAAAATGGGTGCAAGTGAAAAGCAATCACCTGTTTATAATCAAAGCCAATCGATTTTTACGAGGGATGGTGAGAGCGATCACGGGGACATTGATTGATGTAGGACGAGGGAAGACAACTCTTGCGGAGTTTCGGGAAATACTGGAAAGCAATGATCGAAAGAGAGCGGGGCGGGCTGTACCGGCAAAGGGTCTTTATTTGCAGGAGGTAAATTATCCGGACGAAATTTATTTAGACTAAAAACTTGGAGAAAGAAAAAGCCAGCGGAAATATTGTTGATCTGAGCATCCTCAAAAGACTTTTTGTATATGCAAAACCCTATCTTGGGGTTTTCTATTTTATTATCTTCCTCACGATTGCTTTAAGTTTACTGGGGCCGATTCGTCCAAAAATTATACAGAGCACTATTGATAACCAGGTAGCAAGTGGTGACTACCCTGGCCTGATCAAGATGATTTTGATCTTGGTGAGCCTGTTAGTTGGTCAGATCATTGTGCAATACTTACACACCTATTACTCCGGATGGCTTGGCCAAAATATAATCAGGGACATTAGAATTAAACTCTTCAGGCACACTCAATCACTCAAACTGAAGTTTTTTGATAAAACACCTATCGGCAGGCTGGTGACCCGGAATGTCTCAGATATTGAAACATTAGCTGAAGTATTTAGCACGGGTATAGCAGGGATTCTGGCAGATGTACTACAACTCGTGGTGATTCTTGCGTTTATGTTAAGCATGAATTGGAAACTGACATTGGTGAGTCTTTCGCTGCTTCCGCTTTTAATAGTTGCGACTTATATTTTCAAAGAAAAAATCAAGGCGGCATTCAATGAGGTAAGGGCTGCTGTTTCTAACCTTAACTCGTTTGTTCAGGAGCATATTACCGGAATGAACATTGTTCAGATCTTCAATAGTGAGGAGCGTGAGATGGAGAAGTTCAAGGAGATCAATAAAGAACATCGAAAAGCCAACATTAACTCTGTGTTCTACTATGCCATTTATTTCCCGGTAGCGGAGGTAATTCAAGCAGCCGGTATTGGTTTAATCGCATGGTATGGAGGTGGTCAACTGATTCGGGGCAACGTTGAATTTGGGGTGCTAATCGCTTTTATTCTTTATATTCAGGCCTTCTTTAGGCCCATTCGGATGATTGCTGACAGATTCAATATGCTTCAGATGGGAGTAGTCTCCTCAAAAAGAATTCTTGATTTACTGGACAATACAGACCACATAACGGACAACGGAAGGTATATTTCGGAGGAAGTGGAAGGTAATGTGAAGTTTGAGAACGTCTGGTTTGCCTATAATGAGGAAGACTGGGTGTTGAAGGATATCTCATTTGATGTAAAAAAAGGAGAAACAATTGCATTAGTAGGCGCAACCGGCGCAGGGAAGACATCTGTAATTAATCTTTTGAGTCGCTTCTATGAGATTAATAAAGGAAATATTTATGTAGAAGGAACCGACATTAGAGCATACGACCTGGATAATCTGAGAAGTCATATAGCAGTCGTACTACAGGATGTATTCTTATTTTCAGATACTATTTACAATAATATCACACTCAAAAATCCTGAAATCTCCAAGGAGAAAGTAAAAGAAGCAGCAGAGCTGGTTGGAGCACTCCCATTTATTGAAAAACTGCCGGGAGGAATTGACTATAACGTGATGGAAAGGGGATCCACTTTATCTGTTGGTCAGAGACAGTTAATCTCATTCGTAAGAGCGTTAGTTTATGAGCCAAAAATCATTGTACTGGATGAAGCGACCTCTTCGGTAGATACGGAAACAGAAGAATTAATCCAAAATGCCGTACAAAAGTTGATGTACGGAAGAACTTCTATTGTGATCGCACATAGATTATCAACCATCCAAAATGCAGACCGGATCATCGTCCTGGAAAAGGGGGAAGTCGTTGAGGCCGGTGACCATGAGAGTCTTCTGGGAAAAGGCAGATACTATGCTCAGCTTCACCAAATGCAATATAAAAAAGTAGCAGCGATATGAAACGAATCAAAGCGATATATATCGTTATGATCGTGACAAGCCTCTCTATCATTTCAGGAAGCTTGTATTATATATTGGGTGGTTTTGACCCCGTTAGGATTTACTTTTTTGGCGGGACCACACGGACGGTCATTGGTCGCGAATATATTCTGCCGGATGACAATAAGTATTTTCAACAGCAGATGGACATTGCCAAAGCGGATTTGTCAGCCGGAAATCTGAAGGGGATGCTTACGGCGGTCATATACAGAGATGAGAACCTGCAAGATTCCATTCGCTACTTCATCGGAGCATCTCAGGACAGCATTAAGGGAGTAGCCCGGATACCGGCCGGCTTTGATTATCGACAATACCGAACAGAAAAAATTTATAAAATATTCATCACTCAAAGTGATTGGATTCGTCCGACACCGGAAAGCATCGAAGAAATGATGCTAATAAAGTCAATAGAGGAAGGGGAGGTTTTGAAACCATATACATTTGAACTTTACTATCAGGACGGTTCCTTCAGTGTTGAAAAATGGATTCAGCATTAATCCGCTACTTCTTCTCCTGCTAACTGTTTATCGTACAGCTTTTTGTAGGCCCCGTTCATAGCCAGAAGTTCTTCATGTTTACCCTGCTCGATGACTTCTCCATCGTCTAACATTACTACCTTATCCGCAAGTCTGGCTGAGGAAACACGATGGGAGATGACAATGGAGGTTCTCCCTTGCATGATACGCTGCATGGCACCGAGTATTGCATTTTCTGTTTTGGTATCCACCGCTGAAAGCGCATCATCCAAAATTAATACCTTAGGTTCCCTGGCAATCGCCCTGGCGATAGAGACACGTTGCTTTTGGCCTCCGGAAAGTGTAATCCCTCGTTCTCCAAGCTGTGTTTGAAAGCCATGTTTAAAGTCAAGAATGTTGTCTAGTACATCCGCATCTTTAGCGGCTTGCTCGATCGCTTCCCGAGACATCTTTCGGTTCCCAAAAGAGATGTTATTTTCTATTGAGTCGGAAAATAGAAAAATATCCTGAGGCACGTATCCAATTTGACTTCTCAAAGAAGAAAGATCAAAATCTTTGATATCAACCCCATCAATCTTCAGACTTCCGTCACTAATATCATAAAGTCTGCAAACGATGTTCGCAACGGTGCTTTTCCCGGAACCTGTCGTCCCTACAATTGCAATAGACTCTCCCGGATTAACCTCGAAGGAAACTTTACTGAGTGCTTGAATTCCGGAATCCGGATAAGTGAAACTCACGCTATCAAATAAGATTTTACCTTCAATTTCCTTTTTCAGATTTCTGGCAGAAACAAGGTCTGTTTTGGTCTCTAAAAATTCATTGATCCTTTTTTGTGAAGCTGCCGATCGCTGAATTATTGACGTGATCCATCCCAATGCGGTAACCGGCCAGGTGAGCATATTCACATAAATAATAAACTCTGCGATGTTACCTGTGCTTACTTCTCCATTCAAGACTTGAATTGAACCGATATAAACAGTAAGAATCACACTTAGTCCGATTAAGCCCATTATCAACGGCATAAATAACGCTTGCACAAAGGCAAGTTTCAAGGAGTGGTCTTTGTATTTATTACTCTCCTCAGCAAAAGCACTTGCCACTTCCTCCTCACGTACAAAAGCCTTGATCACCCGAATTCCCGAAAACGCTTCCTGAACGAATGTTGACAAACCGGATAAACTCTCCTGAATTTCAATTGAGCGTTTATTGATAATATCACTAACAAAGTAAATACTGACAGAAAGGACAGGAAGCGGCAATAATGAATAAAAAGTAAGCGTAGGGTTGATAGAAATCATAAATGGAATCACCATTGCAAAAAGTGTGAATAGATTGATTCCATACATGATTGCAGGGCCGATGTACATTCTGACTTTGCTGACATCCTCGGAAATTCTGGCCATCAGATCCCCTGTATTATTCTTTCGGTAGAAACTAAGAGGGAGTGATTGATAATGGTCGTAAATTTCATTTTTAAGGTCGTACTCTATCAGCCTTGACATGACAATAATGGTCTGGCGCATAAAGAAAAGAAGCACAGCCCGAATCAAGGCTGATGCAATGATGATGATAAAGAAGAAGAGGATTCCAAATCCAATATTTTCCGGTATCCCCGATTGTAGCCGGAAGCCGTCAAAAGCTCGGAAAAATTCGTAACTGACACTTAAATAATCAAAGGCATACCGTACCACTACTGCGGGGACAATAGAGAAGAAATTCCCCACAATAATGAATAAAGAGCCGAAAATCAGGTGAAACTTGTATTTTAACAGATATTTATTAAGGTATTTTAAATCTTTCACAGCATTTTATAAAAGCCTGATATTCGGAAGTCTTTGGGTAAAGTAGGTGTTTTCATAACTATTTTCTAAATGAAAACCTCACGCTGTCAGACAAAGTTTAAAAATAGGGCATTGTGATCCAATTATATTTAATGGGCTGTTTCCTTTCAGTATCCGCACTGTAACCACTCCTTTTTAAATTTATTTATATTTTTAGTAAAAAAATATATGACCCCTTGACAATTAAATATTTTTATCCTTACTTTGTATTTTAATAAAAAGGTGTTTAACCTTGCAACTGAAATAATTTTTTAACCAAAAACTTTTTTATGATGTTTTATTTTATTATAACCCCCCCCCCCTATATATAGTTAAACTTTTTCAAAAAGTTCTCCTATTTATGGCCGTGGGGATGGCCCTGAACGCTTGCGGAGGGGACGAAGAACCCGTAAATGTAACCTTAGCATTAGACAAAACTGCCCTGACCATTCCGGCAGAAGGGCTCGAGCCGACAGATATTAGCGTCGCTGCGAGCGGAGGCGAATGGACGGTGGCCTCTAATGTAGAATGGCTGCGCGCAGAGAAGGTCGACAGTGAAACACTCCGCGTGAGTTATGACAAAAATAACAAAGAGGAAACTCGGGAAGGGATCATTACCGCTGCTATTGGAGAAGTCAGCGGTACGATCAACGTAACGCAAGAGGGCGTAAAGTTGATTTTAGCAGAAAATGCCCTGGCCTTTCCG
>JACONI010000119.1:6897-9839 GCA_014323825.1 Ekhidna sp.
CCATCACTCAAGGGAATACAGGCAATGTGTTCGCTATAAATGAAGGTACCGGAGCCCTTACAACGGCAGGGGCGCTGGACTTTGAGAACACCTCAACTTATACCCTGACCGTAAGCGTCTCCGATGGAAGCCTCTCGGCTACGGCTGACATCACTGTCAATGTTACTGATGTGGACGAAGCAACGGAAACGGTAAACACCGCACCCGCCATCTCTGATCAGACCTTCTCCGTACCCGAAGATGCGCCGAACGGAACCGCTGTCGGAACCGTGCAAGCTAGCGATGCCGAAACGAATAACCTCATGTTTTCCATCACTGCGGGAAATACAGGAGATGTGTTTACCATAGTGGAAGGCACAGGGGCTATTACGGTGGCAGGAACCCTCGACTTTGAGACCGCTCCGATTTATACCCTGACCGTAAGCGTCTCCGATGGGGAACTCTCGGCAACGGCTGACATCACCGTTAATGTTACAGATGTAAATGAAGCACCAGCCATTGCTCGTCATCACACCTTCTCCGTACCCGAAGATGCGGAGAACGGAACCGCAGTAGGGACGGTGCTGGCCACAGACCCGGAGGAGGACGACCTCATGTTTTCCATTACTCAGGGAAATACAGGCAATGTGTTTGATATAAATCGAACTACCGGAGTCATTACCACGGCAGGGTCGCTGGACTTTGAGAACAATCCAAATTATACCCTGACCGTAAGCGTTTCTGATGGGGGACTCTCGGCCACAGCTGACATCACCGTCAATGTTACTGTTGTTGTGCCTTTCGCTATCGTTGATGCGGAGATTGAAACTTCCGTAGCAAGCAAGGAGCATGTATTCATCAGATGGACAGGAGGGCCTGGTTGGGGAGACCAGATCTTCCTCACTCTAAACAGACCAAGAGGAGGAAGTATAATTAATAGAATTACTGTTAGTGGTCATTTAGTTAATGTAAGATCAGTGCTATCATCTGGGATTGGTCAATACAGCGGTGAAATTAGTTATGGCGGTGAGACCATTCGTTTTCGTGTGAATGTTGTTGCTCCTGACGGATGGACGCGTGTTCGCACGAACGGAACCGGTATTGTCAATGATAATTTATCCGCTTTTCAAGCACTTGGACTGGGGCGTAACAGAGCTATCGTTTTGAGAACTGCTGAGTGGGAATTATATGAACTACCCGAAAGCAACACCCGACCTTGGAGAACGAATGGAAGCAATAGAATCGGTGCTCCTCAGTGTTTAGGTAACTGGGCTTGTAATACCGCTGGTTTATGGCCGGAGGGTAATACGGATTTTTGGGTAAGGGCTTATCCTGAGTTTGTACAGAATATTTCTCCAAGCACTGGAGGTACATCTATAACTAGGCGAACTAGTGTTGGATCCTCTATTGATTTCAAAGTAAAAGGTGGAAGCGGAGATATACGATGGCAAAGTGGTTCATTTATTTCTACTGGAAATACTTTTAATGAAGGTTACGGAAAGGCTGGTACTTTTGTAGTGATTGCCACTGACAATATAACAAAAGAAACCGTTAAGTTTACTGTTGAAGTGAAATAATAAAAAACAGGGTCTGTGTTTGATGCACAGGGCCTTTGAATGGGAGTAGAGCAATCTTGAAGGTTTAACCAACGAAACGACAGCACCACAAAAACCTCCCAAACCTTGGAGGTTTAAATGACCACGATAGCAAAGCGTAAAAGCCCTCTTCACTTTGGCGAATCATTCACTTTTGGGGAGTTTCAAACTTCCCGAAACCTCTGTCATAAAGCCCTTGCAGGAGTGTGAGGGCTTTTTTTTGAATAAAATATAGATTAAAATCTTGAAGGTTTAACCAACGAAACGACAGCACCACAAAAACCTCCAAAACCTTGGAGGTTTAAATGACCACGATAGCAAAGCGTAGAAGCCCTCTCTGCTTTGGCGAATGATTAACTTTTGGGAAGTTTCAAACTTCCCGAAACCTCTGTCATAAAGCCCTTGCAGGAGTGTGAGGGCTTTTTTTTGAATAAAATATAGATTAAAATCTTCAAGGTGTTCAAAACCTTGAAGGTTTAACTAACGAAACGACAGCACCACAAAAACCTCCAAGGTTTTGAAAACCTTGGAGGTTTCTCTAATATCATTCATTAACAATGCCCTTTTTTCGGTAAAGCGGCACGTTGGGCATTCAAAAAAGAATTTTTTTGCAACAGGGACGGGACACCGATCAGATAAAAATGCCTGCGGATTGCGCTACAGCAACCCCGTCCCAAACAACAATGATCGCTCGACGGACACCAGCTTTTACAACGGGTATGTAGCTGCCCGAAAGGCGTGGCTAATTGAAACCGACAGGTATCGACAGCACCACAAAAACCTCCAAGGTTTCCCAAACCTTGGAGGTTTAAATGACAACTCTTTTAAGGACTTAGCAGAAGGGCTGTCAATGAAAGAAAGGATTAACTAAAACGATGACCACACAAAGCAGGACTAAATCCTAGCCTGTTTACTTCTCCCGGGATTACAGTAAGCAGGTTAAAATACAATGAGGATTATGTAGTATCATTGTAAATTGATAACAGAATTAAATAAAAAACTGTCTGCTTATTTTAAGACGGGACACATTTAGCTTTGTACTTTTACAGCACTCACAGCATGAAATATTTAAACAGTATTATTGAAAGAATAGGGAATACCCCTCTTGTAAAACTCAATAACATTACGCAGGGAATTAAGGGAACCGTACTTGTGAAAGTCGAATATTTTAATCCCGGCCACTCCGTCAAGGACAGGATTGCGCTCAAGATGATTGAAGATGCAGAGAAAGAGGGTGTCCTTAAACCGGGGGGGACAATCATTGAAGGGACTTCGGGGAATACCGGAATGGGACTTGCTCTTGTCGCCATTGCAAAAGGTTATAAATGTATTTTTACGCTTTCAGACAAGCAGAGTAAAGAAAAGATG
>JACONI010000119.1:9859-28560 GCA_014323825.1 Ekhidna sp.
AAACGGGCTGTCGACGAGTGCCGCTAAAACCGCCATAAGAGAAGCCCTCCTCGCCAAAGGGGCCAAAACGAAAGCGGAGCTCGACAGCGAATCAGCCTCAAATTAGGCACGCCCCGAAAATACAAAAAAAGCCCTTGCAGGCGTGTGAGGGCTTTTTTTTGTGGAATAGTATAAGCATAGAAACCTTCAAGGTTTAACCAACGAAACGAAAGCATCACAAAAACCTCCAAGGTTTTGAAAACCTTGGAGGTTTAAATGACCACGATAGCAAAGCGTAGAAGCCCTCTCCGCTTTGGCGAATGATTCATTTTTAGAAAGTTTCAAACTTCCCGAAACCGCTGTCATAAAGCCCTTGCAGGAAGTGTGAGGGCTTTTTTTGTGGAATAGCATAAACATAGAAACCTGCAAGGTTTAACCAACGAAACGACAGCACCACAAAACCTCCAAGGTTTCCAAAACCTTGGAGGTTTAAATGACAACAATAATAAAACGTAAAAGCCCTCTTCGCTTTGGCGAATGATTCATTTTTAGAAAGTTTCAAACTTCCCGAAACCTCTGTCATAAAGCCCTTGCAGGAGTGTGAGGGCTTTTTTTGTGGAATAGTATAAGCATAGAAACCTTCAAGGTTTAACCAACGAAACGACAGCACCACAAAACCTCCAAGGTTTCCAAAACCTTGGAGGTTTAAATGACCACGGTGTTACAGAAAATTGTCAGGTTACAATGCCGAATTATTTATACCCCTTATTTCTTAACCAACTCCGGAGGGATTGCCAGTGTTTCTCACGAACACCTAAGAAAATCCTAATGAATGAATAGTACTTGAAGGTGTCTGCAAGTCGGATTTATGTTATGTTTGCATGAGTGTATTAAATCCCGTTTTTTAGTCTCTAAAAGTAGATTAATCCCCAACATGACATGTTAAATCGCCGAATTTTAAGGGTAAAAGCAATACAGGCCCTTTACGGATATTTCACCGCAGTAGAGTCCGTCAAAGAGATAATGAGAGAGAATTTGCGCCGGCAGCATTCACTCGATCCTGCAAAACATGACTTTGCAGACAAAGCCTTATTTGAGGCACGTAAAAAGCAGGCCGTTTGTCTTTTCAATCAAAACATCCTTGCCGAGCAGGTTTCTACTGAAGAGGATGTTGATGGAGACGTTTTAGAGCGCGTAAATGATGCTTTACTTTCTTATCGGAATGCTTTAAGTAAAGAGGCCGCCACTCGGAAAAATGAAATGATGAAAGAGGCTCGGAATATCCGGAGTAGTTATATAAAACTTCTGATCCTTCCGATAGCGATCGAACAAAGAGAAAAGCTGGATAGTGAGAAAGAAGCCAAGGCCTACCTGGCAAAATCAAAAAGGCACTATCCGTTCATTGGCGATGCAATCGTTGATCAATTAAAAAAAGCTGAAATCTTAACGAAAGAAGTTATTGCCGGGGCGATTAGCTGGGCGAATGAATTGGATGAGATAAAATCCTGGTACAGAGAACAGATAAGACCTTCCGAAGCATTGGCTCCTTTCTTTGAGGCTAAAAAAGAAAAGGAGAATGGAAATGGTATCGTACTTGAGTTTTTCAAACGAGAGCTATTCAGGAATGCAGCAATCGTTTCCTATTTGGAGAATCAGTATTTACACTGGAATGAGAATCAGTCTATTTTAAAAAGCATGGTGGTTAAGACCATTAAAGCACTTCAAGATGGGAAGGAATTTGCATTTGCCGAACTCACAAAGAATGGTGAGGAGGATTTCAAATTTTTGGAACGGTTATTTACGGATGTTGTTAAGGAGAATGACTTTCTGGAGGAAATTATCCAAGAGCGAACCAAAAATTGGGATGTGGATAGGATTGCACTGACGGATCGTGTAATTTTAAAATTAGCTTTGGTTGAAATGATTAATTCACCAAGTATTCCGTTAAAGGTCACTATAAACGAAGCCATAGAAGTTTCGAAGCAGTACAGCACACCGAAAAGTAAGCAATTTATTAACGGTGTTTTGGATGTACTTTCAAACATGCTAACTTTAAGGGGAATAATTCGTAAGAGTGGCAGAGGTTTAATAGATAACAAATAGAAAATTATGAGCAAATCAGGAGGATCATTTTTCGCCTTTTTAATAGGAATCTTAACAGGAGGTATCCTGGGTATTTTGTATGCACCTGACAAGGGGACAAATACCAGAGATAAGCTTACTTTTCAACTTGATAAACTCAAGAAGCAATTGGAAGGCTTCATTAATGATATGATTGAAGGGAAGGACATCATTGATAATGAGGCTAAGGATCAGGGAGAGAAGATTGTGAAGGAAGCAAAAGATAAAGCTGAACAACTTCTGGATGATGTTAATGGTCTGATCAGCCAAATCAAGAAGGAATAACCCATCTTTAACATCTTATTATGAATTATTTTATTTCCCAAAACCTTAACTTTGGTTAGTTTTGTAGAAAAGTAATTGAAAATTATAGAAAGATGAAAACAGAAAAAATTTTACTGGGAGTTCTGACAGTTGTATTTACTGCCGGCTGTGGAAACGCTGAACTTGAGTCAAGAATTACTAAACTGGAAGGCAGAGTAGCTGTATTAGAAGGTAAGGGTGTAGCATCAGCTGATAGGGCACAACCTATAGCTGCGGGCAATACGGTCAGTTCATCTTCTGCATCCACTCCGTCCGAACCTGAAGTGAAGCCCGAAGGGCCTCTCCCTTCCTTCTCATTCGCAGAAGAGTTGCATGACTTCGGGACTATCAAGGATGGAGACGTAGTAGAGCATGTATTTGGATTTACTAATGATGGAGAAGCCCCTCTTATCATCTCTGATGCCAAAGCAACTTGTGGATGTACAGTTCCCGAATGGCCAAAAGAGCCCATTCCGATAGGAGGTTCCGGTGAAGTCAAAGTAAGGTTCAACAGCAAAAATAAGCCCGGAAATCAGAATAAGACGGTGACCTTAACAGCGAATACCTGGCCGACAACTCATCGAATAAGAATCAAGGCGAATGTGGTGAAGGAAGATGAGTAAACTTTCAGAACACTCTTCAATTTATTAACATTGTCCCGGCATAATTTTATGTCGGGATTTTTATTTAATTACAATTTTATGAATACGGTTTTACTACAGGCAGGTGGAGGGATATCTTCATTTTTACCAATCATTGGGATGATTGCCATTTTTTATTTTTTCTTTATTCGTCCTCAACAAAGAAAGCAAAAAGAAACAAAGAAATATCTTAAAGAAATCAAAAAAGGAGATATGGTAGTTACTGTTGGCGGTATCCACGGAAAGATCATGGAAGTATCTGATACTACCGTACTGATAGATGTGGATCGAGGGACAAAACTTTTGGTTGAAAAATCATCTATCTCCCTTGAAGCAGGCAAGCGATTGAATGATAAGCAGCCTTCGAAGGAGAAGAAATGATCATTAACCATGGCTGATCTAAAAAACTTTAAACGTTGGAAGGTAATAACTCTTTCTTTTTTGGGAGCTGTTATTTTTTGGTTCTTTAGTGCGCTTGGTAAAGAATATAGTTATCGATTCAGATATCCTATTGAGTTTGTTTTTGATCAGGACAGTCTAATTGCTGTAAAACCCCTTCCAAAATACGTAGAGATTGATGTAACAGGTGGTGGCTGGGACCTCTTTCGGGAGACCTTTTGGAGAGGTGGAGATCCTGTCATTTTTGATTTGGATGATCCTGCCGCAATCCGCTATCTGACACGCCCTGCCATACTTCCGATTTTAACCGATCAACTTAGCCAATTTAGAGTCAATTTTCTTTTTACTGATACACTTTACATTGCCATTGATAAGAGAGGTTTCAGATGGGTGGATTTAAAAATTGACTCTATCAAAATTGACTTAGACAAAGATTATCGAATCGTATCAAATATTGAAATAGCGCCTGATACGGCAGTGATTTACGGCCCCGAAAGTTATCTTGATTCTTTACCCGGGGCATACACTGTTAAGATTGATGTTGAGGAACTTGACAGGGGGTTTGATCGTTACGTAGGGCTTGGTCTTCCGGAGGGATTTGGTATCTTTTCCGACCCCCCAACTACAAATGTAAAATTTGAAGTTGAGCGTTTTGAAACACTTGAAATTACAATAGAAATTGAGTTATTAGGATTTCCATTGGACTCGTCAGTTTATGTAGCGAACCCGGAAGTCAAAGTACAATTCTTGATCAGAGAGTCACTCAAAGAGGAGTACCGTGCCGAAGACTTTGAGGTTGTTGTTGATTTTTCCATGATGAGTAAGTCTGATTCTTTAGCTCCTGCCATTATCATTTTCCACCCTGAGAATGCATTGGAACTTGAAGTGATCCCTGACTCTTTGAAAATCAGGTATGCAGAGTAAGCCTCTAATAGTGGGTATAACCGGAGGGATTGGTTCCGGAAAGAGTACTATTTGTAAAATCTTTGAAACACTCTGCCATAAGATCTATTATGCGGATGATCGCGCCAAATGGTTGATGAATAATTCTAATGAGTTAAAGTCCCAAATTATGGATTTATTTGGAGAAAGTGCTTACTCGGATAATTTACTTAACAGAGAATTCATTGGAGAACAAGTTTTTAAAAACTCAGCGTTATTAGAAAAATTAAATGCTAAAGTTCATCCGGCGGTCAGAGAAGATTCTAAAAATTGGGTGGAGAATAATGCAGATGAAGAACTGCTTTTCTATGAAGCGGCACTGATATTTGAAGTCGGTTCTTACAAAAGGATGGATGCTACTATTCTGGTTACGGCTTCGGAGGAACTGCGGCTAAAACGAGTGTTAGCGAGGGATACGTACAGGTCTGAAGGTTCAATTAAACAAATAATGAGTAAACAGATGAGCGATGCGGAAAAGATTCCTCTTGCCGACTACCTAATCATTAATGACGAAAAAAACGCCGTTATTAAGCAAACAATGGATATTTATGATCAACTGCTCAATCGTCACAAATAATCTTCTCAAACTCTTCTTCTCTGTAAGCATTTGAAAACAGGAGTTCTCCCGATTCATTCAAATAGCTTACCACATGGTATTTTGCTTGATTCAAGTGTTGGTCGGCCAGAAAGATTGCTTTGTCTCTCGTCCCGATATTTAGAATATCCGTAAACTCCGGATGAAGGAATTCACCTTTATTATTACTTCTCATCCCAAATTTTCCTTCTTGCACATACCTGAATATTTTATGCTCCGAATTTTCAAAAAGTAATTCATAACTGCTGAATGGCTCGGTCAATGCCTCTTCATTAGTATTGATAATCTGATACAACTCCTCTTTTTTTACTACATAGGAAGTGTCGTTCCATTGTGTTATTTCATCATAGGAGGAACTTATCACTTCATCTTCTTTTGAATCTACCAGTCCGAACCGGTTCCCTTTTTTCACGCTGTAGAACGGTCCAACCCTTGTAATTCTGGCATTGTAGTCAGAACGGATAAGAACCCTATTGAAAAGATCATAACAACCTATTTTTCTTTGATTAAGCGTAGTGACCAGACCATCCTTCTCATCAAGACCGTCAAAAATTGGGTCAAGGATGAATTCACCGGAAGTAGAGATTAAGCCCAGTTTACCTCTTTTTTCAACCCTCAGCAGGGTATCTGTCAAAAAATTAATCTCATCGTAGTCCCCTTCGAAAACCAATACTCCCTCTTTATTGTAGAGACCCAGTGCTTGTCCATTGCTGATACTTAAATATTCGGGGTTCTCCGGGAAAGATTTGATTGAATGTGTCTTCAACTCCATCAATTTACCGCCGGAGAAGAGCAGGTTTTTATTGTTATCCTGAAATAGTAGAGCGGCGTAAGGGTTTATCAACTTGATGGAATCGTATGTTTCTGTTGGGCTCGAAGCATCCCTTCTTGAAATAAGGATCCAGTCTTTTTCAGTTTGAAGTGCCAGCCACCCTTCATTTGACTCAAGGTAAGGATAGTCTCTTTTAATGACCCTTTCGTCAGTATTGTCATATAGAAAATATCCCCTGTCGGACTTCAGGAACCAACCGGAAGGATCAGGAAAAATTTCATAGTCGCCCCATGGGATTAAAAATTTAAGTTCGTTATTTAAAAGGCATTCCTTGTCTCCTCTAAATCCAATCAAGAGATCATGACGAATGAGTTCAATATCGTCGAATTCAAACGCTAACGAAAGTCTGCGCTCCCTACGCTCTTTTAATATTTTCTCTTCTGTATAAACTGCTATTTGGCTATTTCTCTCAAATACCCAAAAATCACCTAACGAATAAATATCTTCATATTTTACCTCGGCAATGGGAAATCCAAGTAGTGTATAAAGCCCCCATTTATTGCCTTTTCTTACCTTAATCCAATGATTATCAAATACCTCTGCTGATTCGATTGAAGATTCAATGATTTGAAAACCACTTTTGTGAAACAAGTACCAATATCCGTTTTTTCTGAGCATTCCGACACTCTTCGAAAGGTCTCTGTAATCTTGTATTTGATCAAAGAGAGTAGAGCCATCTTTTAGGATTATCTTTCCGCCACTATTGTCTTTAGCAAAGATCCAGCTATCGCTGATTACTTTACATTTTACCTCTTCCTGAATACGGCTAAATCTGTTTTCTATTCTGACGGTACCGGATTCATTTAAGAATCCGATTCCGTTTTGATCAACTGTTGGGATCAATTTTTCTTTCTGAATTCTTTTTGCCTCTTTCAAAGAGTCAGATAACAATAAATCGCTATCCGGATCAATAAAGAAGAGCAAATCTCCGGCTCTCTTTTTCCATTTCTCAGTCTTCGCATTCTTTATGAATGTTTCAAAATCAAGCGGGTCGTGTGATACCGTTGATACTTTGAGAATGTATGCTTCGACCTTGCTTATATGCCTGGAAAGGGGGTATTCAGATCGGAAAACGTAGTAGTCGTTGAGTACGCCATTCTCAGCTAGGTCGGAGTATCTGATAAAGTCAAGAATTGAATCTGCTTTCACAGCAAAACCTGAAAAGGGATGAGATGCAATAAATTCAATGTATGCCTCTTTTGTATTGTATGCCATGGTGGCTTCAAAATCAATACTATCTCTCTTAAAAATAAGTACATCTTTATTTGGGCTATTCGGGTACCTTTCCAGGTGATCATTGATACGTTCCACGGAAAGATCCTGCAATGTTCTTTTAAAAAGATAGTTGCGAACACTTGCTGTCAAAGAGTCAATAGCTTCAATGGTAATATCCTCCTCCGCTAATGCCTCTTGGACTTCAAGGCTGGTAATCTCCCATAGCATTTTTGCTTTTGAAATGACTATTTGAGCTGAGTCCGGATCATATCCATTGTAACTCTGCATAAAAAGAAGTTTAGCATGGAGGTAAGAAACACCGGGATTATCCGGCTCTTTCTGATACCCTTTGATTATGAGGGCTTCTGCTTTTTCAAAATCATTTTTGTCTAATGCTTTTTGAATTCTATGTAAAGTTCCCGAAGGGATCAGACAAGAAAGAAAGAGAATACAAAAAGATTTAACAAAGAGCATAAACAAATAAAAAAACGATTACCTCAAAGTTCATAAAAGAAATATTATTAGAAATCAAAAACTTCTACACGATTGTGTTTACCATCCGCATTTACGGACGAGTAAATTTTAAAAAATCGAAAAAGCTGCTTGTTGTATTCAATTTAACAGACGGTAATTAGAACTTTTAGTCAGGTTATTTTCGATCAAATCGACTGTTGGGTTATTATGGCACATTTTTTGAAAATAGAAATTTTAAATAGTGGGATAATGCTGAAACAACCACCATAAAAAAGAAAGTAGGCAATAATTTTAATTTTATACTAAAAATGAAAAAGTTTTGTAATCTCGTTTTTACGTCAGTTGTTTTATTGATTCTTATGAGTTCTTGCTTTTCTTATAAGTTTACAATTGGAGAAGGACCTCAGTCAGGAGTTATAGTTAAAGAAAAAAATAATTTTTGGCTTGGTGGCCTTGTTACAGGAAAAATTTCCAGTCCTGAAGAAATGGCCGATGGAGCTGAAAATTATGAAGTAACGGAAGTTCATACTTTTGTAGATCAATTAATTGGTGGTGTGACTTTTGGAATTTACACACCAACAACAACTATCGTTCAAAAATAATAGCATTTATTTTTATTGTATTGTGCAACAGACCCTAAATCTGTTGTACAATACTTTACTGTGAAAAGTATATAGCCATTTTTAGTGATTCTGGGGACGATACTGAAAAAACTCCGATAAACACGATGCCCGTAGTGGCTGATCAGACTTTTAGCGTAGCTGAAATGCTAACATTGGGACAACAGTCGGGACAGTACAAGCTATAGAAGCAGATAGTAACAGCCTCACCTTTTCCATTGAATCCGGCAATGATGGTAATGTATTCGCACTGGACGGGGTAAAGAGTGATTTCGGTTAGCGGTGCCTCCTAACATTGCAGCTTAGCTCCAACTGTAAGCATTGTTTCAACCGTCAGGTTTGCCTTTTTCAGACTGCCAAAAATTGATGGCCTCTTGAACAGAATTATATTTGGAAAGCAGGCTTGATGCTTCTTCGGGGCTTATATTAAGCTCATCAATTATAAAATTGATCCCCCGTTTAACGAGCTTATCATTATTCAATTGCATATTGACCATTTTATTTCCTTTTACTCTTCCGGCTTTAATCATTAAAGAAGTAGAGATCATATTTAGGACCAGTTTCTGGGAGGTACCACTTTTCATTCGAGTACTGCCTGTAATAAACTCCGGCCCTACAATGACTTCAATGGGACAATCCGCTATTGCAGCGATGGGTGATCTTGTATTATTTGTGATACAGCCTGTAGTAGATCCGATAGATTTCGCATATTGTAGGCCTCCCACCACGTATGGAGTAGTCCCGGAGGCTGCAATTCCGATTAGGGCATCTTTCGATGAGAAGTTGTATTTGCTCAAATCTTTCCGGGCTAAGCCTCTGTCATCTTCAGCAGCTTCCACGGCTGTGCGGATGGCCTTATCCCCTCCGGCAATTAAGCCTATGATCCTGTTTTTTACCCCAAAAGTAGGGGGGATTTCGGAGGCATCCAGTATGCCAAGTCGTCCACTGGTTCCGGCTCCTATGTAAAACAAGCGTCCGCCTTGTAACATATCCTGATGCAGTTGATCTACAAGCTTTTTGATTTGTGGGATTGCCTTTCCCACAGCATCAGCAACCTTAGCATCCTCGTTGTTAATGTTGAACAGTAGCTCTTCCGTAGACATGGATTCAATAGAATCATAGTCAGAGAATTTTTCTGTTATTTTAGACTTATCCATTTTGAAAATGACTTATAGAATTTCCAGATTTTGATTAAGGTAGGGTTTGAGTAAATCGGAGTCCGGATCTAACTCTGTAACCAGTGTATCAATACTTTGAATTTCGCATACTTTAAACCTTTGCCAGGTGTTCAGTTTTTCTGAAATAGTCAATGACACTACTTTTTTAGAAGCATTAATCATCGCTTTTTTGAGTTGCACTACCTCCCAGTCAATTTCCGTTAAGCCATTTACGGAGTCAAGCCAGCCTGTACCCAAAAAACAGGTATCCGCTTTTATACTTGAAAGCAGATTGAGCGCACTGCCACCAATAGAGATTTGAGACTGATTTGATAATCTTCCACCAATAAGAATTACTTCTATATTCGGATGAAGAGATAATTCCATAGCTGCAACGAGACTAGGAGTAAAGAAGGTAGCAGAAAGCGCTCTCGGTAATCGTTTAATTAATTCCAGGTTGGTTGTCCCGCCACTAATAAGATTCACACCATCCGGCGCAATAATATCCAATGCTTTTTGTGCGATTTTCGATTTAATTTCCGACGCATAGATTACTCCGGTCTGATCACCTCCGGACGAGTTAAAGGCTGAAGAGATAGCCCCGCCATGCACCTTTTTTAGTTTGTTTTGATCGTGCAGTTCTTGAATATCCCGCCTTACAGTATCTTTTGAAACATTTAGAACGTCTGCAAGATCAGTAAGTAGTACCCTGTTGTGAAGTTGAATTTCGTGTATTATGTGCCTATGCCTTTCTTCTTTCCTGTTCATTGCTTTTTACCTCGTTATTATAATTTAACACATCCAAAAATCTCAATTATTATTTGCATCCTGTTCATTTTCGCAATAAAAAATTGCTAATTATTACCTGTAAAGGTTTCATTTGAAACATTAACCCGCATATATATCATAAAAATCTTATTTTTAATCAATTTTATACATTTTTCATTGCATTTGGGGAACCAAAAATATTTTTATGCAGTAAATTATTGCATATTCAATTTTTTAATTCGTAGTTTTGTCAATATTATTGTGAGTGACAAAAAATAAAGAGCAAGGAGTATTCGTATCACCGGCTCAATTTTTAAAATTTAAACATATAAACTTATGATGTATAATTACTTTATTAATGGAAGGATTTATGGGAAACTTCTTGTTTTCCTGGTAATCCTGAATGGGAGTGTTATCCCACTCTTAGCTCAGTCCCGAAACACTATATCCGGGACCGTTACCGATACGGACGGAGAGCCGATTATCGGTGCAACAGTAAGGATCAATGGGACACAGTTTGGTACTGCAACCGACATTGACGGTACTTATGAGTTCAGTGCCGAACTAAATCCCGGAGATTACACGATGTTGGTGTCTTCAATAGGATATAGTTCTCGGCAGGTTACCATTTCTTTAGCCGGAGATGGGGCATTAACTCAGGATGTGATGCTTAATATTGATATACTCAATTTGGATCAGGTCGTTGTAACAGGTTCTTCTGCGGCAACAACACGAAAACAACTTGGGAATGCCATAAATACAGTAAGTGCAAGGGAAATAGAACATACGGGTTCCGGTAATCCTTTGGCTGCTCTATCCGGCAGAGTATTGGGTGCTCAAATCACTCAAAATCAGGGAAATGCAGGAGGTGGATTTTCAGTACGATTGCGAGGAGCAAGTACTATCAGCGGCTCCTCCGAACCTCTCTACATCGTGGACGGAGTTATTGTAGACAATAGCTCCCAAAATGTCATCAATCTGAATGCTGACGCAATGGGAACCAACTTTGCAGCGGGTCAGAATAGATTGGTAGATCTTAACCCTAATGACATTGATCGCATTGAGGTTATTAATGGTGCCGCCGCTGCTGCTATTTACGGTTCACGGGCAAGTAATGGAGTAGTGCAGATTTTTACCAAAAGAGGGAGCGAAGGAGCCCCTAGTGTAACGGTATCTACGAGCTTTAGTGCTAGTTCTGTACGAAAAAGATTGGAATTCAATACCTTTTCGCAGAGGTTTGGAATACCGGGTTCTGATCGACTTAGAACTGTACAGGATAGGTTGACTACTATTGCGGATTTGCGAGATGCCGATGACAGGGCAGCCAATCCCGGCACAGGTCCGGCAGCCTTAGCCGGACGACCCCTGGTAGAGGAAACATACGGTGTTACCAGGTACGATTATCAGGATCTCATATTTCAAACCGCAATTGGAACTGATAACTACGTTTCCATTCGCGGGGGGGGGGGGGCAAATACAAAATACTTTGGATCGGCCTCTTATAGCTTCAATGAAGGTATAATTACCAATACCAGCTTTCAGAAGTATGGTGCTCGTTTGAGAGTCGAACAAACCTTCAATGATGTTTTAAAAGTGTCCGCAGGTCTTGTATATAATAATAGCTTTAGCAATGATCGACCAAATGGTAATAACTTCTTTAGCCCAATCAGTACAATGACTATTATAGATAATGTGTGGGATGCAACAGAGAGAGATCAAAATGGGAACTTGTTAGGTGTTGAGCCTGTTCGCCTTAATCCACTATCTGTAATTGAGGAGTTTGATATCACTCAGGAAACTAACAGGGTGATAACAGATCTTCAAGTGAACTACAATCCTTCCGAAGAATGGAGTTTCAATTATATTATAGGATTTGATACTTACTCCTTGGTGGGAAATACATTTCAACCTAGAGTTCCATACGCTCCGGTAGCAGCAGGTTTTTTCCCTGATGGATATGCCTCTGTTGCTACTTCAAATATTTTTCAGGTAAATCACGACTTGAATGTAGTTTTTTCAAAGTCCTTTGGAGATATAACTTCTGCCACCACAGTTGGAGGACAGTTGCAATATGATAAATCCGCTTTTAGTGCCATTGAAGGGCGAGACCTTTCAAATTTTGTTAAGACTACGGAGGCTATTAATAATCAATTTAATTTGCCTCGCGAGTTTAACTCAGAGCGAAGTATTTGGGGTTATTTTTTACAGGAAACACTCGGTTATAAGGATTTTGCATTCGTCACCTTTTCCGGGAGAATTGACGGAGCATCGTCATTTGGAGAGAATGAAAGAAATCAATTTTATCCTAAGGCCAGCGGTAGTCTTGTGTTTTCTGAATTAGCCGGTTGGCAAGGGGCCGGGGTTTCAAGTTTATTAAATACGTTTAAACTAAGAGCTTCGTGGGGTAAGGCGGGTAACCTTACAGCCATAGGTGCCTTTGATCGAAATACGGTTTATGAGCCTATTTCTCTCACAGGTCGTGGAGGTTTTATAAAGAGCAGCGGCCTCGGGGATCCCGGGATCAAACCGGAAATTATGACGGAATTTGAGGCTGGAGCAGACTTTGCCTTTCTTAAAGGAAGATTAGGGCTACAATTTTCGTACTATACTCAGGACATAGAAGATTTAATCATAGATAGAAACCTGGCACCTACACAAGGTGGAGCGAGTGTTTTGACCAATATTGGAGGTATGACCAATGAAGGAATAGAGTTTAAATTAAGCGGAACGCCTGTGAAGACTTCTAATTTCCAATGGGATGCTTCACTGCTCTTCAACACGTTTAATAACGAGGTCAGTGGAATAGGTGGAGGCCGAGCCGGGGTCACACTAAGAGGTGGCGGAGGTACTCAAAGCGCAATAGATGGCGAAGCATTGGGCGTGTTCTTCGCAAGATATTACGCACGGAATAATGATGGCAGTCTGCTCCTCACGCCTGATGGCCTTCCACAAGTTGAACGAGGTGATGATGAAACAGGTACACCTATGAGAGATGATAATGGTCAGCCTACGGGTGATCCTTTGAGAAAAATTCTTGGAGACCCTAATCCGGATTATACATGGACACTCGTTAATGAGTTCAAATACAACAAACTAAGTCTAAGGGTTCAGTTTGATGCAATTCAAGGCTTTGATGTATATAACTGGGATAAAATCACACGGAATAACGTAGGTAGCAGCAAGCTCGCCGAACAGGAAATACGGGGTGAATTACCGAGAGGATGGGTCGCCGCCATTGGAGGTTTTATAGGTCCGAGAATTCAAGAAGAGCATGTGGAGGATGGATCTTTTATAAAGCTGAGGGAAATTGCTCTAAACTATGATATTGGTTCAGTGGCAGGATTTAAGAATCTAAAAGTTACACTTGTGGGTAGAAATCTGATATCATTTGATAACTACACCGGATTCGATCCGGAAACTAACTCTGCGGGACAAAGCAATAGGGTAAGAGGTGATGATTTTGGGAATGTCCCTATTCCGAGAGTGTACCAAGTAAAATTCACAGCTAATTTTTAATTCAAACTCATGAATAAAATGAAAAAGATATACACATTAATCGTTACGCTAGTATGTATAACGACTGCCTGCGAGACGGATTTTGTCAATCCTAATGCAGCTACAGAAACGGATATTTTAAGCTCTTCGGAAGGTCTGATGGGGTTGGCAGTTGGACTGCAACAGCGGTACATCAGGGGCGGAGCAAGCCCACTATATGCCAATATTACTGCTTCAGGCTTGACAACAGGAGAATTGACCGTGCTCAATGCCGGTAACGCAGAAATTGCTCAACTGGAAAATGGTGGGGATAATGTGGCTTCAGCCAATGGTGTTATCATCAATCTTTGGACAGGATTAAGCCTTACCATCTCAGATGCACAAGATCTGATAGATAATGCGGATAATATCGGCGACCCCGGAATCTCTGCCGGAATTGAAGCTTACGGTTCTTTTTTCAAAGCATTGGCCCTAGGTACTATGGCGCAATACTGGGAACAGGGAGTGATCAATACGGTAAAATTTGGTAACGGAGAAAGTGCCGTATTTTCTCCACGAGAACAACTACTCAGTGAAGCTATCTCTTTATTGAGCAATGCTGTCTCTTTAGCTCCTTCCGTCTCAGATAATTTTTACACTACTGTCGGATCCAACATCAATCTGCTTAATGCTTCAAGAGCACTTTCGGCTCGATACAAATTAAGCAACGGCGATCTTAGCGGAGCGATTGCGGATGCCGATGCAGTGGATTTAACTGTAAAATCAGAGTTTGTATTTGATAATGTGGTGCAGAATCCTGTTTACAGAACTTCACTGGTTAATCAAAATACGTATGAAACGCAAGCAGACGGAGGAATGGGTTTGCCTGCATCAATAGCTGTAGATATGGCAAATGATGAAAGACATGATTTTTATCTTGAAAATGATGGAAGTACATTTAATGCTACTGGATTTTTCACTTCAGACGAAGCACCTATTCCGGTTTATCTTCCCGGGGAGATGCTATTAATCAAAGCTGAGGCTTATGCAAGACAAAATGATTTGAACAATGCAGTTACTGAGTTAAATAAAGTACTGACCAAAACCGCTGCTACTGACATTTATGGCGTAGGGGCCAATTTGCCGGCCTATTCCGATAACCTAAATCAAACGGCTGTTCTTCAAGAAATCTATCGAAATCGAGCTATTGAGTTGTATATGGGGGGATTGAGGCTGGGTGACTCTAGGAGACTGAATCGCCCAGGCCCAAGTGATGCTGGAGCTGAGCGGAACAGGAATTTTTATCCTTATGCACAGACGGAGATTGATAATAACCCCAATACTCCAGGGAATCCGAGTATTTAAACCTGATCAGCATTTATTATTTCCGGCTGCCTAGAGATAGCATGGCAGCCGGAAATTTTATTTTGACTAAGCGTGGATAATACAATAAAAAAAGTTTGGGAGGAGAATAGTAACGAATGGATAAGACTTGTAGAGTCCGGGCTCATCTCTTCAAGAAAGGTGACGAATTCGGCCATAATAAAAGTCCTTTTAAACTATTCTTTCAAAAGAGTCTGTGATGTTGGATGCGGGGAAGGGTGGCTGGTCAGAGAATTGATTATGAATAATAAAGTTGCGAATGGTATAGATGCTGCTCAGGGCCTGATTGAATTTGCCAAGAATAGAGGAGAGGGTAATTATTCTATTCAGACATTTGAAGATATTATTTCAGGTGAACTCCTCAAAAATGGTCCTTATGATGCTGCTGTGCTAAACTTTTGCATTTATGAAAAAAAATCCACACCGGATCTGTTGCGATCAATAGCAGAGCAGCTTGAGGGTAATAAGTACATATTTATCCAATCATTACATCCTTGGGTCATTTCAAAATTCAACAAACCTTATAAAGATCAATGGCTGGATAATTCCTGGGCGGGGCTAGATGGGAAATTTGTATCAACTCACTCCTGGTATTACAGGACATTCAGCGGATGGCAAAAACTGATCCGCAATGCAGAACTGGAGGTTGTGGATCTCGTAGAGCCACTATCGGATAGCAATGAGCCGCTTTCAATTATCTATGTTTTATGGAAAGAAACCGGATGAATGAAGAACGGTATCCAATAAAGCGCATAAATGAGCTCAAAGAGCCAGAATGTCAGGCTTTCACTCTTTCTTCAAAATAGCCATGAATTGATTTAGTATAATTGACCAGGTAGCTGAAGGGAGATAATAGTTCATTTAGGCATTTTTTAGCAAGGCTAGGAAGAGAAACGAGATGTTACACTAAAATGTAAGATAGATTAAAATACAATGCTGATATTAAAAAGAAATAATCAATTAAGGGCATTGCTAAAATGGTATAGCTAAATGATTAAATAAGAGATTTAGTGAATAAACGATCATTCCTTGAGACTTTGAGTAACATTTGGACCTACAAGAAAAGGTAATGATGGTTTTTTATCTTCTAAGTTCATTTTATCATTGTACTCCCAACTAAGAACAGAATAGTAAGAAAAATACAAATAGAGAATTTGCTATGAAATAGATTTTTATGCGGTTAAAATTAAAATAACTAAAAAACATAATATAAGAAAGAAACATGGGTATCGTAGAAGAACCTTTTCCCGAATTTACTAAGGAGATGTGCCCTGCCCAACATCAAATGATCAAGGGAGATACACTCTCGAAGCTAAAAAAGATGGATTCGGGAAAATTTGATTTGGTGATAACTTCTCCTCCATATAATGTGGGTAAGGAATACGAAGCAAAGACATCCATTGAAAAATACCTGGGACAACAAGAGTCTGTAATTAATGAGCTCATTCGTGTCATTTCTAACCAAGGAAACTTGTGCTGGCAAGTAGGAAATTATGTGGACAACGGAGAAGTATTTCCACTTGACATATTTTACTACCGGATTTTTAAGAAAAACGGCTTGAAGTTGAGAAACCGGGTCATTTGGCATTTTGGTCATGGTCTTCATGCTTCAAAGCGTTTCTCAGGACGTTATGAAACCATCCTTTGGTTTTCAAAATCAGATGACTACGTATTCAATTTGGATAATGTTCGAGTCCCAGCCAAATATCCGGGTAAGCGTCATTTCAAAGGCTCAAAACGTGGCGAACTCTCCGGAAATCCCAATGGAAAGAATCCTTCGGATATTTGGGAAATTGTTATTAAAGATTGGGAAAATGAACTTTGGAATATTCCAAATGTAAAATCTAACCACCCTGAAAAAACGGAACACCCCTGTCAGTATCCGGTAGAACTTGTTGAGCGTTGTATCTTGGCACTAACTAATAAAAACAGTTGGGTTCTTGATCCTTACGCCGGAGTTGGGTCAACGTTGCTTGCAGCAATCAAAAATCAAAGAAATGCGATTGGAATTGATAAAGAATCCAAGTACGTTCAAATGGCTAACGAACGAATTGAAAAGTTTAAAGAAGGTGAACTAAAACTCCGTCCAATTAACAAACCTATTCATAAGCCGAAATCAACGGATAAAATTGCCCAAAGACCTAAAGAATGGATTAATGGTGAACTCGAACTAAAAAGAATTGACCTCTAGATGAAAATAGCTCAATCATACTCTCATCTCAATGGTAAAGAATATTTGGTACTGTTCCAAAAAGCATGATTTCTAACTTATTAAAAAAACAAGTTAGCGTGAATTTGCGTGAAAATTAATTTTTAAGACTAATGAAAATACCACTCACACTAACCTGCCCTCCATGTAAGAACACAAACGTAGTCAAGAACGGAAAAAAAGCTAAAAAGCAAAATTATTTATGCAAGCCTGCTCCCGCCCGTTTATCGGCGACCATGCTTTGAACTATAAAGGGGCTCCTTTTTTTATCAAAACACGCTGTGCCCATCTGCGCAATAAGCGGGAGAAGAATAGAAAGATGAATCCACAAACCCCACCCGAAGAGGAGTTTACCATAAAAATCCTGTCCATCCTAAAATCAAGTAAATCCTGTTCAAGACAACCACCGCAGCAACCTCCAAGGTTTCCCAAAACCTTGGAGGTTTAACTAACGAGACGACAGCACCGCAGCAACCTCCAAGGTTTCCCAACACCTTGAAGGTTTAACCAACGAGACGACATCACCACAAAAAAACCTCCAAGGTTTCCCAACACCTTGGAGGTTTAACCAACGAGACGACATCACCACAGCAACCTCCAAGGTTTCCCAACACCTTGAAGGTTTAAACAACGAGACAACAGCACTGCAACAACCTTCAAGGTTTTTCAACACCTTGAAGGTTTAACTAACGAGACGACAGCACTGCAACAACCTTCAAGGTTTTTCAACACCTTGAAGGTTTAACCAACGAAACCACAGCACCGCAGCAACCTTCAAGGTTTCTCAACACCTTGGAGGTTTAACTAACGAGACGACAGCACCACAAAAAAACCTCCAAGGTTTTTCAACACCTTGAAGGTTTAACCAACAAGACGACAGCACCACAAAAAAACCTTCAAGGTTTCTCAACACCTTGAAGGTTTAAACAACGAGACCACAGCACCGCAGCAACCTTCAAGGTTTCTCAACACCTTGAAGGTTTAAACAACGAGACCACAGCACCACAAAAAAAACCTCCAAGGTTTCCAAAATCTTGGAGGTTTAAAAAAGATTTAAAAAAAATTAAATAATTTTTGTATGTTTAAAAAATCAAACATACATTTGCACAATGACATTATACAAAATGTATGAATATTACTTACGAAACTAATTTGATAATCTTTAAATTACACAGACATGATTAGTACCAAAATTATTAAACAAAACAAAACAAAACAAAACAAAACAAAACAAAACAAAACAAAACAAAACAAAACAAAACAAAACAAAACAAAACAAAACAAAACAGTTCTCCAGCAGTTTTAGGCGGGTCTTAGCCGTTTGGGTGTTATGCCTGACTTGCGGCACGGCCTCCGCCCAGTTCACCTTCACGGAGAAGGAGAGCACGCCCTTTCCGAGGGTTGAGCGCAGTTCCATTGCTTTTGCGGATGTGAATAAAGACGGGCATCCCGATGTGCTCATCACGGGAAATACAGGCAGCGAAAGAATTGCCAAACTGTACCTCAATGACGGGTCGGGCGGCTTTACGGAGAAGATGGAAACGCCCTTTGCGGGGGTTAATAATAATGATCATGATGACAGGTCTATT
>JACONI010000120.1:0-39963 GCA_014323825.1 Ekhidna sp.
GCAAAAGGTAGTCGTGAGTACTGATGTACTGGTGCCTGATGACCCCTCACTGCCTCCAATTAACGAACAGTGTGAGGTCGCTTCCGTCCCCGCACCCGAAGCCATGAATTGCTCGGGAAATACCCTCACGGCTGCACCTGATGTCACCTTCCCGATTACAACGAACACTACCATCACATGGACCTACACCAACGGCAGCAACACGGCTACGCAAACGCAGGAAGTGAACATCGCCGACACCGAGGCACCGACAGTTACAGGCACCTTGGATGCCATTACCGAACGGTGTTCGCTGGCGGAAGCAGACGTGACCGCTCCCAAAGCCAATGACGTTTGCGACGGGCAGATCACTGCTACTACAAATGCCACGTTCCCCATTACGTCCAAAACCACGATCACGTGGACCTACACCGATAAGACAGGCAACACGACCACGCAAACGCAGGCGGTAACGATTACTCCCTGTGTGCTAAGTGCAGCGGATGATGCGTTGGAAGCAGTAGTCTTCCCCAATCCTTCGGGGCGTTACGTGGAAGTGCAGTCTCCCGTGGAAAGCCCGATTCGCATCCTGAGCCTTGGCGGGGAGTTAGTGCTGAAAAGCACCACAAACACAAGGATAGATGCAGCCTCCCTTCACAGCGGCCTGTACTTGATTCAACTGCCGGACGGGCATCTGCTGAAGTTTGTGAAGCGATAGAAAGTCAGTACCGGGATTAAAGGATGACAGTATCTTCCCAACGAGGTGTAGTTTGTAGCTACAGCTTTGTATTCTTCTCCCACTGATTGCGCGAATGGGCGCAGAGTCTCTAGGATGTAGTTTGTAACTACTACCTGTTTAAAACAGGATTTATTTGATTTTAAGAGGGCCGTGATTTTTGTTATGCTGCTTTAGTCGGGTGTAAAAAATGCCTGCTCGATGGGGAAAAATAATCCCGAAACGCTCTGCAACAACCGCTGACCGGACAAAAATGCTTCCGGGATGGTCAGGAAAAATTGAGCGGAAGTCGGGAGCGTGTCTTTTTGAAAGAGAGCATTGCTAGTCGGACTGATAGTTTCGGAATTATCAGGGATCCGTTATACTTGCCTGATGGCTTGCGGTATACCTTACAGGCTTTAACAAATAGCTTAAATGAAATTCGATTTTTATTTACCTGACTAATGAAGAAACTCTATCTATTTCGTCATGCCAAATCTTCCTGGACATTTGATCTTCCGGATCATGATCGTCCTTTAGGAAAGCGTGGCAGAAAAGATGTATTTAAAATGGGTGAATTTCTTAAAAAGAAGATTACCCCTCCGGAAGTCATCATTTCAAGCCCGGCAAGCCGGGCTTTTTACACGGCATTGCATATCTGCGATTGTTTAGGAGTCCATGAAGGAGTCATCATCCTTACGGAGGAACTTTTCCATGCCGGGTCATCGGAAATACTTCGTGTCATTCAAAATGCTCCCGATTGTGAAACGCTTGCCATTTTTGGCCATAACCCGGGGTTTACAAGCGGCACAAACCGTCTGTCGAATGCTAACATTGAAAATATACCTACCGGAGGCGTAGCAGGTATCTCATTTGATGTCTGCAAGTGGTCAGAAGTGGAATTCGGAAAAGGTAAAGAAGAATTTTTTTATTATCCTAAAGGGATTTAGAGGATATATCTGCTCAAATCCTTGTCCTTCACTAATCCGTCTAATTTTTCCTCTACCAAACCTTTATCAATGACTATCTGAGCATTCGGACCGATGGTATCCGGTATATCAAACAGAATTTCGTTTAAGAGCTTACTCATCACCGTATGTAATCTTCGTGCTCCGATATTTTCTACTTCTTCATTGATTTTAAAGGCCATTTCGGCGATTTCTTCCAGTGCTTCATCCTGAAAAGATAATTGGACCTCCTCAGCGGCAACCAATGCCTCGTATTGTTTAGTCAGTGCATTTTTTGGTTCGGTGAGAATTCTTAGAAAGTCCTGTTTGGTTAGATTATCAAGTTCTACCCGGATAGGAAATCTACCCTGCAACTCAGGGATCAAATCAGAAGGTTTACTGAAATGAAATGCTCCTGCGGCAACAAAAAGAATATGGTCTGTATTAATAACACCGTATTTTGTATTTACGGCACTGCCTTCTACGATGGGTAGTAAATCTCTCTGAACTCCTTCTCGGCTCACATCCGGCCCTTTTGCACTATCTCCGCCTTTCGCAATTTTATCAATCTCATCAATGAAAATAATTCCTGTGTTTTCAGCTTTGTAAATGGCCTCTTCTTTCACTTCATCCATATCAATCATCTTGGCTGATTCTTCTTCCAATAAAATCTTTCTAGCTTCGAGGATGGTCACTTTACGCTTCTTTTTCTTCTTGGGGAGCATGTTTCCAATCATCTCCTGAAGGTTGATCATAGAGGCCTCATCCATACCTCCTCCAATCATGCCTATATTACCGTTTGATGCTTGTGTAACGTCAATCTCAATTTTCCTTTCGTCAAGTTCTCCGTTTCTGATTTTTTCCCTGAAGCGTGTTCTTGTCTGTTCGTTTAGCTCTGCTTCACTTTCCGGTTCATCACTGCCTGTCCGGGCTGCGTGGATATTTTTCGTGCCCTTCAATGGCGGTATTAAGGCATCCAGAATGATTTTTTCTACAACTTCCGCAGCTTTTTCTTTTACCTCTTCTTTTTTGGCTACTTTCGCCATGTTCACAGCCTGTTCCACCAAGTCACGAACCATACTCTCCACATCTCTTCCCACATATCCTACTTCTGTAAACTTTGATGCCTCCACTTTTGTGAAAGGAGCATCTGCGATCTTGGCCAATCGACGGGCAATTTCAGTTTTACCGACACCCGTAGACCCAATCAATAAAATGTTATTAGGCACAATCTCACCCTGAATCTCCTCAACGACATTCATCCTCCTCCACCTGTTCCTCAGAGCAATGGCCACATTTCGCTTGGCATCTTTCTGCCCGATAATGTATTTATCCAGCTCTTCTACTATCTGTTTCGGAGTCAGGTCATTCTTTAATTCGTTCATAAAATCTTCTTAAAATCTTTTAAGTTGGTCTGTATACTAATGAAACTTGTACCCCCGGCGGCATGATAAACAGCACGGGAGAATCTCATTTGAAATTGTTTAATTTTTAACATGAACCCGTATGAAAATCCTGCACCTCCTCCGGTTTCATCAAGTCTCAGCTCTTGTTTACGCTTATGGTTGTAACCGGCCAAAAGCTGAAAATTTTTTGACAGCAAAAACTCTGTTCCAAAGTTAATCCTTCTTAGTACTTTATCGATCGTCTCACTGGATCTGTCATCGTCTTCATTGGATGCTGTTAAATTGGTCCTGATAAGGCTATTTGATGTAAAGGTGAATCGAACTGGCATATATCTTGGTTTAAAAGAAGTTCCCAGTCTAACATCAAATGGGAGGGATTTATCCGAATCCTTTGAATAATCTGTCAGGGTTACCCCCATATTTTCAAATACCATAGCAAAAGACCAATTCGGATTTATTCGAAAAACTCCGCCTAAATCCATTGTCAGGGCAGATGAAGAGTAAGTATCTATTGTGGAGTTAAGAAATTTCAATGTTCCCCCTAATGCAATCGGTCCAACCTGGTGAACTTTGCCGATAAAAAAGACATAATCGGAGGCATTAAATGATCCTAATTTCTGCCCTGTTTCATCCGTCAAATCAAAAGATCCAAAATTTAGATACTGTAGTCCGACAGCAAAATTTTCTGTTCCTTTTATATTAAAGGAATATGCCAGTGAATAGACAAATGCATCCGCAAAGTATGGATTCAGGTGGAAGAAGATACTTCCGGCATCCACAGAATCAAGTGTAGCAGGATTCATGAAAAATTGAGAAATATCTCCATCGGACAACGAAATAGTTGACCCTCCTAAAGCAGCCGATCTGGGATTGGAAGAAACATTGAGTGATTGATAACCTAACTCCCCTCCTAGCTGGGCGAGACCAACAACCGGAGTCATTATCAATATGCCAAAAATAAATCTCAATGCTTATGCTCTTCCGGTAGAATAAATTCAATTGGGTTTATCACCTTTTGATTAGTCAACGCTATTTCTAAAACTTCAGGTACATAGTTTACGAGATGAATTTTAAGTTCCTTAAGATATTTCCGGTCAATTTCTTCCAGGTCTTTCTCATTTCGTTGGCACATGATTATTTCCTTAATTCCTGCCCTTCTTGCGGCTAATATTTTCTCTTTGATCCCTCCTACGGGAAGAACTTTACCTCTAAGTGTAATCTCTCCTGTCATAGCTATTTTCTTTTTTACCTTTCGCTGGGTAAATACGGAAGCCAGAGAGGTGATCATGGTAATTCCTGCCGAAGGCCCGTCTTTTGGAATAGCACCTGCGGGGACATGAATATGCAAATCATAAGCATCAAATATCCTGTAATTAATACCTAGTGATTCGGAATGAGATCTAAGGTAAGACAAAGCAGCCATTGCCGATTCTTTCATTACATCCCCCAATTGACCGGATAAAGTAAGTTTCCCCTTACCACGGCTTAATGAAGACTCTATAAAAAGGATATCGCCTCCCGAAGGAGTCCAGGCAAGTCCCGTGACAACTCCCGGGACAGAGTTATCTTCATAGTTCTCCTTATCAAAAATCTCCGGACCAAGAATTTCTCTTACCCGTTCATCTGTAATTTTAGAGACGTATTCCTCTTCCATAGCTACTGATTTAGCAATGGACCGAATGACTGAAGCGACTTTCCTTTCTAAATCTCTGACACCGGACTCTCTTGTGTAGTCATTGATGAGTTTCGCAATGGAGAATTTATCGAAAGAGATGTCCGATCCCTTTAATCCATGCTCAGTTCTCTGTTTTGGAATCAGGTGCTTCTTAGCGATCTCATTTTTTTCTTCCAAAGTGTAGCCGCTGACTTCTATGATTTCCATCCTGTCTCTTAAAGCCGGCTGAATAGTATCCAAAGAGTTGGCGGTTGCAATAAACAGTACCTTGGATAAGTCATAATCCACTTCTAAATAATTATCCTTAAAGGAAGCGTTCTGTTCCGTGTCCAATACCTCAAGAAGAGCCGAGGACGGGTCTCCTCGAAAATCCGAACTTACTTTATCAATCTCATCAAGGATAAAAACCGGATTGGACGCTTTCGCACGATTTATATTTTGAATGATTTTACCAGGCATCGCACCTATATAGGTTTTTCTGTGCCCTCTGATTTCGGCTTCATCATGCACTCCTCCCAGAGACATGCGTACATATTTTCTGTTTAATACATTTGCTATTGACCTTCCAAGCGATGTTTTACCAACTCCGGGGGGGCCATACAGGCATAAGATTGGTCCTTTTAAATCCTGCTTTAATTTTCTTACTGCCAGATATTCGATGATTCGATCTTTTACCTTTTCTAAACCAAAATGGTCTCTATCCAGAGTCTTTCGGGCATTTTTTAAATCGAAATTATCCTCTGTGGTCTCATTCCAAGGTAAATCCACTAATAACTCTAAATAGTTCATAGTTACCGGAAATTCAGCAGTAACCGGGTTCATTCGCATTAGCTTATCAAGCTCCTTTTCAAAGTGATGTTTTATCTCCTCCGGCCAATCCTTTTCGTATCCTTTTTTTCTCAGAACTTCTACCTCCTGATCAGGTCCGTCCTGACCAAGCTCGTCCTGTAGCACACGAATTTGTTGCCTGAGAAAGTAATCTCGTTGTTGCTGATCAATATCAGTATGCACCTTTTCCTGGATTTCTCGCTTCAGTTGAAGCATTTGCAAATCCCTAAGCATAAATTGAAGCAGCTTCTCAGAGCGATCCTTTGGATCATTAATTTCTAACAATTTCTGCTTTTCAGCTACTTCAGCATTGATATTTGAGGATAAGAAATGGGTTAAGAAATTAAAATCATTAATGTTATCAATCGCCACTTTCGCCTCTTTAGGAATTTCGGGACTCAAACTCATAATTTCACCTGCGGTATCCTTGAGTGATTGAATAATCACTTTTTGCTCCTTTTGGGAGACTAACACGGACTTATCAGGGAGTAATTGATACCTGACTATATGATGGGGATCTTCCCGGATTTTATCATTGATTTTAAAGCGCTTCTGACCCTGAATAATGATTGTAGTGTTCCCGTCCGGGAGTACAATCATTTTGATAATTTTTGCTATCGTTCCAATTTCAAATAAATCTTTAAAAGAAGGGTCCTCTTTTTTTACATTTTTTTGAGCGACTACTCCAATTATACGATCGCCTTTATAGGCTTTTTTAACGAGTTTAATAGATTTTGTTCGGCCTACTGTAATTGGAAGTACCACTCCCGAAAAGAGAACAGTATTTCTTATAGGCAGCACCGGCAACTGATCCGGAAGATTCTTATCGTCAATCTGATTCTCCTCGGGAGCGATTATCTGTATTAATTCCTCAGAGTCTTCATCTATGAACTCCGGAAGGAGGATGGTCTTCAATGCTATTTCTTTCATAAATGCCAGTCTGTCAGATTTTTTGAAGTTCAACTTTTTGTTTTAGAATATTATTATCGTTCAATCGTTGTGCCAAGATAAAGGCTTGATTCAAATAATAGTAATTTTAACCCGGATGTTGGCTTTTACTGACTAATCGGCAGTATGATAAGACTTATTAAGTACAACGTTAGATTTTTTCTGACTTTCCTGAGTTTTTTTGTTTTTGCTCAGGAAAATAAAAAAGAGGTTCAGATTTTAACTGATTCCGTACCTGGTGATATTGTTTACAACATTTATGAATTCAAAGGAATCAATAAATATCCAAAGTACTATAATGCGTCTCAACTAAAAAGAATTAATCAATTTGACAGGTCAGAGCAATGGGAAGCCTACTACAAAGAACTTAAGAGGTATGTCAGTAAGTTCGGAATCCAAAATTTCTACACGGATACACGGCTTATTTGGAGATTAGCCAAAATGACCGAGCTTTTCGGTGATCCCGAAGAGGCCAAGACTTTATACAGAATGGTACTGAGACATCATTATGAAGGAATTGATATTAAGGAAATTGAACTTTACTATGATTCATTGAATAGACAAGCTACAGAGCAATTTGTTCCAATAGACTACTATTATGAGTTGGTTGAGCATCGAAAGTTGATCGATACATTAAGACCACCCAGAGGTATACTTTTAAATATGGGAATGCTTGTTAACAGCCGCAGTGCGGATTACGGTCCCTCGCTAAGCATAAATAATGATATACTATTGTTCACTTCGAAGAGAGAATTAGTGGATCGAAGTATTGCATTCAAACCTGACGAGGATTTATACATAAGCAAAAAAGATCATTACGGGACATGGTCCAAAGCATCTCCAATTGAAGACTTAAATACCAATTACAATGAAGGTTCACCATGTATAAGCAGTAATGGCAAAACACTTGTTTTTTCAAGATGTTTTTGCCCCGGAGTTATTGGTCATTGTGACCTGTATATTTCAACCTTAGCGGATGACAGCACATGGACTACTCCAAAGAATCTCGGGCCAACCATCAATAGCGTGACTTGGGACTCGCACCCTGCACTATCACGTACAGGAGATACCTTATTTTTTGCTTCTGACAGGTTAGGAGGATTTGGATTATCGGATATTTATTACTCTACCAAGGATGAAGAGGGGAACTGGCAGCCCGCTTTAAACCTGGGGCCGGTGGTCAATACCAGGAAAAACGATCTTAGTCCGTTTTATCATCCGGGTCATAATGTTCTCTACTTTAGTTCAGACGGCCAATTATATAACTTTGGCGAATTTGATATTTACAAAGCTTACAATGTAAATGGTTATTGGACTGAACCTCAAAACATTGGTCCGTTAGTGAATGGCAGAGGCAGTGAATTCTATTTTACGATAGATTCCAGATCAGAACTCTTGTTTTATGCGAGGTCTTCGTCCAGAGATTTAGATAAGCAGGATATTTATTCATTTCCTCTTCCCATGGGGGCACAACCTGAAGCTACCACGCCGGTTACAGGCACGCTCACTGATTCGCTGACCGGTGTTCCTTTTAAAGGAATTGTTTCCATCATAGATCTAGACAGAGGTCAGGAGGTAGCTCCGAAGTTTCTCAAAAACGACGGTTCATTTGCATTTAACCTTGTGAACAACAGAAACTATCTGCTGATACTTCAGGGTGATGATTTTTTTCGAATAGAGGAAGTTTTTTACCTCAATGGACCCCTTGAATTAAACCAAGTCACAGAACCTATCGCATCCAAAGTGAAGTTTGAGTCCATCAAATTTGATGTGGGTAAGTCTGATCTTAAAACAGAGATGTACGCAGATCTTAATAAGATCGTAAATTTTTTGTATGATAACTTAGAGTTCAAACTAAAAATATCCGGTCACACAGACTCAGTAGGTGATTCTGATAAAAACTTACAATTGTCAAAAGACAGGGCGCAGGTAATTGAAGACTATATTGTGATCTTCGCAGGAATTCTAAAGGAAAGAGTTTTGTCTCAAGGTTTTGGGCATACGCAGCCAATAGTTGAAAATGAGTTAACGGAGGAAGATCGAGAATTGAATAGAAGAGTAGAATTTGAAATTTACAGAGAAGCCCCTAAAACCCTTGATGAGTTAGAGGCTTCCGGTGAAGGACGTGACTTTTAAATACTAATGATATCGTTTACTATTGCGAAAGCCAGTATACTCAGTACAATCACCATTCCAAACTTCTGTGCATTTTCAAGGAAACGGTCTGAAGGTTTTCTGCCGGTGATTATTTCCCAAGTCAAAAACATTACGTGGCCTCCGTCAAGAGCGGGGATTGGAAGGAAGTTCATAAATGCCAAAACCATTGACAACATCCCAACCAGTGACCAAAACCTTAACCAGTCCCAATTACCTCCGAATTGTTTCATTATTCCTATAGGACCCATTACTGAATTCCTTGGATTGATATCACCGGTAAATATCTTTTGGAGTCCTTTTATATTAAGCCAAATCAATGTAAAAGCGTTATAAGTACCCTTACTAACTGCCTCAAAGAAGCCGAACTTTCTTTGGGTAAAGTTCAATTCAGATCCTCTTATAAAACCTAACTTACCATCTTCATTAACATCAACTACAAGATTTTCCGGTACGCCATTTCTGCTGACGATAATATTTACTCTATCTCCTTTGAAATCGTAAAGTTCATTAACCAACACGCCAAAACCGGTTACCGGCTTATCATTAACAGCTACAAATTTATCTCCCATTAAAAGTCCGCCTTTCTCTGCATTCGAACCTTCCTGAATCTCCTCTACTGAAACTATATCTATCGGGCCAATGATATTAGCTCTGTTTTTTTTACCTGCTACTTTGTCAATGAAGTCGTTAGGAATATCAATTCTTATCTCTTGTCCATTCCGTTCAACCGTATAATAATTATCACTTCCAAGGAGAAGATCCAGACTTACTATATCTGAGAGTCGTTCAAAATCTCTACCATTAATTGATAAGACTCTGTCTCCGGTCCGGAATCCCAATTGCTCACCTAATTCATAAGCAACAATTCCATTTTTGTTCAATTCCTCTTTTGTTATATAAGTCTCACCATTAATAAATGCTAAAACAATGAAGATGATAATACCGGTAATCACATTAACTATTATACCTCCCATCATCACTATCAGGCGCTGCCATGCCGGTTTAGCTCTGAATTCCCAGGGCTGAGGTTCTGCACTTAAAGATTTTGTATCAAGAGATTCGTCGATCATGCCGGAGATTTTCACGAAGCCGCCCAAAGGAATTGCCCCAATTGAATATTCAGTTTCTCCAAACTGCCTGCCCCAGATTTTTGGTGGAAATCCAATGGAATATTTCTCTACCCTCATTCCAAAAGTTTTCGCAGCGATCAAGTGTCCCCACTCATGAACTCCTACCAAAATTGACAACCCTAACAAAAGTTGCCCAACCATTATTATTGTTTCCATCTATCTGATTAATTCAAGTGCTTTGGCTCTGGTTTCTCTATCGGTTTCTATAAAATCTTCCAATAAAGGATTGCGAATATAATCTACCTTTCCTATACAGGATTCAATTACATCCGAAATTTCCAGGAATCCCACACGGTCTTCCAGAAATCCCTGTACGGCAATTTCATTAGCGGCATTTAAGATACATGGTAAGTTACCGCCTTTTTTACCAACCTCAAAAGCAAGCGCAAGGTTTCTAAAAGTTTCCATATCAGGCTTTTCAAAAGTCAAATGAGGGTAATCTAAAAAGTTGAATCTTGGAAAATCAGCATAAAATCTTTTGGGATAACCGATCGCAAACTGGATAGGAACTCTCATATCCGGAAGTCCCATCTGAGCTTTCATGGAAGCATCTTTAAACTGAACCATAGAATGGATGACAGATTGGGGATGAACGATGACTTCAATCTGATCAAAATTTACCGCAAACAACCACTTCGCCTCAATAACCTCTAATCCCTTGTTCATCATGGTGGCTGAGTCTATGGTAATCTTTGCTCCCATATCCCAATTGGGATGTTTTAGTGCCTGCTCTTTTTTCACATCAGCACAAAAGGCTCGATCCCTCCCCCTGAAAGGCCCTCCTGAAGCCGTCAAAATAAGTTTTTCAATGGGATTATGAAATTCCCCGACAAGACACTGAAAAATGGCAGAGTGCTCGGAGTCAACCGGAAGAATATTCACTCCGTGTTTCCGGGCAAGTTTTGTGATCAACTCTCCGGCAACGACAAGCGCCTCCTTATTGGCCAAAGCGATCGTCTTTCCTGATTTTATTGCATTGATCGTTGGCAAAAGCCCGGCATATCCGACAAGAGCCGTTAAAACTACGTCTATTGAATCCATCTCAACTACGGAAGCCAGTGCTTTTTCACCGGAATAAACTTTTATACCGAGTGGGTCAAGTGCCTGAAATACCTGATCATACAGCCCTTCATTTCCAATAACTACACAATTGGGGTTAAATGATCTGCCCTGCTCAATAAGTAATTCAGCATTGTTCTGAGCCGTTATAACTTCAACCTCAAACCGCTCTTTATGCCTGCTTATCACATCCAAAGTCTGAGTGCCAATTGAGCCTGTAGAGCCAAGAATGGCTATTGATCTTTTATCCATCTGCTAATAAAACGAGGGGAATTGACAGCGATACATGCTTTTCTGTTTTTGAATGAAGGCAAATATAGCCCTTTGTCCGCTATACCCCTCAATCAAATCTGCCTGCCTTTCGTTGTGAATTTGCCGAACAGACAGCCCGGAGACCCTGAACGGAGTATGCGTGGCATACAGAGTACATAAGTAAAGCGGGAGTAGTGACCACTTCGAAAGCGACGTATGCAACAGGTTTATTACTTTTCTAATGCCGGGATATTGAATGAGTACGTAAACAAATACACTAATCCCCGCCTTTTCAAGGGGACTTTATGTCGTTCACCAAACACGGTAAAAGGTTTCGTTACACTTCCTATGCTGCCCTGTCCCGCAACGCTAAAATTAATACGCTTGGATAGCCCAACTTGCACAGACCAGTTGTAGTTGAATGTTAATGTTTTGAAAGCATTTTTCCCAAATTGATAGTGAGTTTCGTAGTAAACTGGGTCTTTACGGCCATTTTTCAGCAGAAGATCATAATCTATTCTTGATGCACGGTTCCACAAATAAATACTTGGTCCGATTCCGATTCCGACAGTTATTCTTTTCAACAACTGAATGTTACTGAATGGTTTAACATTGGCACTGACGGGGAAGAAGAGTTCAGTCCTTGCAGAAGATGGTCTATAGTAAATAGGAGAGCGATCAGGATTATCACTTATTCTTCCAAGTGCGAGTTGAGGCCATTGTCTTGACCAGTAAAGCGCAAGCGAAATATTTGCTTTTTCCTTTTTCAAAATTTGGCTTGCAATGTATATCGTTGATCTGGGATCACTACTGATTAATCCTAATCCATTGATAGGGTTTGAAGTTGCCTCTTCGTTAATAAAAAATATTGAATCGTTTATAAATACCGGATTAAATCCGCTGAATGTATAACTATCTGCCCTATTGCCAATTCCTATTTGAAAGGTTTGAAAAGCCTGACCGCTTAACATGGAAGGGACGATTATTGCAAAAATGAAAAATAGCCTGAACCACATAACGGAATAAATTTAATTCATATCCCAGTCAAGAAGTGTCCCTATGGGTTTCACGAAATGAAAAACCAATCGGATAAAGAAAGACGAATATTTTAACTTTGTCGGCAGGGTGGTTTGTCCGAATGTGAACTCGTCTTCCAAACTATTCGTAAGAAGATCTTCGAATGTGAACTCTATTCCTACAGGTTTGTATCTAAAACCAAACCCTAAACGATAATTAAATCCAAAAACAGAAATGTGATCTTTTAACTGATCTATTCTTTCTTTTCTTTGTAATGAAGTATTATGAGAGTTAAGAGCGTAACTATTCAGTTCAATGCGGAAAGTTGGATATATTCCCCCTAAGACATAAAACCACTTTTTAGGATAGTGTACTATATCAACGGGCAGGTTAATATCATATAGATCATGATTGTAGAATATGTCCTGTGATAGTCCATTAATCTCCGGTAATCTCATAGTGCTTTCTATCGGTGATCTTCTTAATTCAAGTCCATACCTTAGACTTATTCTCGAATTTAATTCATCTGTAAGTAAAACAGATATTGTGGCTGCTGATGCCTCATACTTAAAAAATTCAAGATTTTCAGATGCTGAAAACGACAGTCGGATGCGGGGCTCCTCTTGGGCAATTACTCCTCCTATAGCAATTTGAATTTTCTGTTGGGAGCGTGCGGCATTAGTAAATAAGATAATCAGCAAAAGAGATGGGAGTATTTTCTTCATCTTTAAATTTTTCATGACTTGATTTGCTTATTGGGCTTATTGTGATTCTTCTTTCGATTTTTTGAATAAATCAAATTGGTAGCTCAGCCCAAACGAATGATTATACCACCTTGCATTTGTGTCTATTACCCCGTTCGTGATCCGAACCGGTTTATTGACTGGGGTGAGGTTGCCTTGTCTTTGAAAGAATACGCCGATTCTTTTCGTTGCTCTCCAAGTTAATCGGACATTGTAGTTGAGGGAAAACTTTCGATGGATTACATGTGACTTGATGTATGTTTCTTTGAGATCGGAACTACTGCGGAGAGGCAGCGCACCATGAGGAACGGAAGTTGGGATTTCACCGAAGTTTCTGTAGAAAGCAGGCCCAATGCCAAAAGTGATATTTAACCTTCTGAAAAAGATGATTGAGGAAGGTGCCCATACACCGTTTATAAAGAACTGAGTTGTTTTCAAAGATATATATATGGCATTAATAGAGAGATTATTTTGTTCTAAATACATTTTCTGAAATTGCTCATAATAATAACCACTTACTACATAATCAAAACCCTTCTTTTTCGCAAACGTGTATGCTAAAAAAATACCGAGCCTCCCTTCTTCTTCATCATCGGTATTAATTCTCAGACTAATGCCGTCAACTATCCTTACAGCAGACCCACCAAAAAATTTAGATACCGTAGGCCCTGAAAACATTCTTCTCTCTTGCACCCGATATAATACACCAACCTCAAACTGCCTTCTTTCAAACTGTCCCTGTACGAGGTGATGAACTGACAACAAAAGAAACAAAACAAAAAACCTACAAGATAACCTCATGACTTTAGGTTAAAGTTGAAAGGTATTAAATGTGTATGTTAATAATAGCCCCAGGTTTCTCCAGCGGGTCTTTAAATCGAAAGTTTCCCCATTCAATTTCATCGGGTGGTTTACAGAAGTAATATTGCCCTGCCTAATGAGTGAGAGTCCAATTCGATTGCTTATTTGATACGAAACTCTGAGATTATAGATCAAAGCTAAATTTCGATGAATCTTTTGTGACTGATAAAAGGGTTCTCCCAATTCAGGGGTATCTACGAAATATACTCTAATGGGCTTTGAGCTGATAAAATAGAGCGATGGTCCAACACCGATTATCAATTTAATCTTACTCAAAAAATGACGAGTATTCAAATTTATATTTGTTTCCGCATTAGCTAAGAATTGAATATTCCCGGCGGCGATGTGGGATCTTTTGTGAATATTAATGAAATTTAGATCACGTTTTATGATGAACATACTCTGATATTTTTTAGTGTAAATCAAGTCAAATGAGAAATTTAATTTGCTTTCTCCGTCAAGTGCATAATTCATAAATAAGGCAGGCCGTAGGTCATCCTGCGTTGTTCTGATAAAAATATCCCCGTCAGGGTCAAGTTGAATGAAATTCGGGATAAATACCTCATTATCCTGAATTAAGCCAAGCCCAAATTGCATTTGACCATGATTAGGGATTGATACTAAAAAGAACATGAGAAAAAAACACAAGTGGATGCATCCACTTGTGTTTGTCTTGATCAAAAACTTCATTTCCTATTCCTTCGTTTTTCACTCCTGATCAACCCAAAACTCAACGCCACCCCCAACATATCTTGTCCCGTCACCATCGGTATTGTTACAGTACTCTACAGTGGCATGCCCACTTAAATCATCGCCCACAAAAACATCGATAGAGCCATGTCCTGAAATAGTTACGTTCGCTACATTAGTGTTTAAAGCATTAAACGTTGATTTTACCTCCACATCAAAATTTATTTTAAAAACAGTCTTGTCTTCTTCCATCCATGTGTAAACCATACGATCTCCATAAACGTCATCATCCCATGTAAAAATCGGAATGTTAATGCTCTTTGTATCAATAACTAATTTTCTGAATAAACCCTTTCTGTGATACCAATTCTCCTTTCCTATCCATTTTCTTTGTGACCCAAAAACAGGACTCCCATGTGGATTCTGGGCTGTGGTAATCAGTACATACATTTCAGGCCTACCAAAAACCCAATCCTCTACATTACGAATCGCTGATTTAGACGTGAAACGTGCTTTTAAGAGTCTGTCTCTTGAGTTATTTCTCTCCCTGTCACATGCGGGAGTTGACGATGGCCTGCTACCGGATCTACTACCGGGACTGCTAGGGAAATTACTGGGACTACTAGGGCTGGTGTCACAGTATTCATAAATATCCTTCTTGAAATAATAGCTATATCTTCCGTTGGTATAATAGGGCGGCAAATTAAGAAGACATGCCGCATAGCTTGAAGGATAATCCTCGCTCGATCTTTCATTTGGGTCACTTTCCGGATTCTCAAAAGCAATCAAACTTTCGTTATCGCTGATGACGATTACCAGGCGGTCCGGCTCTTCCCTTCCGCTCAATTCGTACTGATTGCCTTCAAAATCATACGCAGTGATGGTTGCATTTTCATTTGATTCATCATAATCAGACGGAACAAACGCAACCAGCGGTACTTCTTGCTCCATATCCCATGATTCGGCATCGCCTGCCGCTAATTCAGGGAGCGCAACCTGCATCAGCGGGTGCAATTCACCTATCATGCTTAAAAGATCGTCGGCAGTACGACCGGAAGCGGACGGCTCGCTTTGAAATAAAACGTCCCCAAAGGTCAGTGATTCCGTTCTGCTGCCGGGGGATGCGGGAAGCTGTTCATATTTTGAAGTTTCCACTAAAAAATCATAGTCCCCGTCAAATTGTTCATTCACCCTTTCCCGGACAAATGAACGAACATTCAGGTCTTCAAGACCGGAAGCAAGGTTCCGGGCCGCTGAGGCATAAAGTGCATTGCGTTCTTCATCTTTTTGAAGGACTTTTTGCACCGTTATGGCATCTTCGCTCTGTACGTCCGGCAAAACTTCGGTTTCGTTACAGGAAAATGCAATACATACTAAACAAAAAATAATAATACATTTCAAGTAGGTTTTCATAACATAGTTTATTAAAAATGAAACATCATTCTGTGTTTTAATTAACACATACCTCACAGATTGGTTTTCTCTAAACATTATCTAATTGTTAAATAATTATTATAACTTTATCTTATGGATGAAGCCGGTAGGTTCTTTTAGGGTTATGCTTAGCGGGTGCTGAGAAGGTACTAAAACTTCTGTGCTTTTTTTAATTCATAGATTTGCCGTGGTCTAAATTGACACAACGGGTATCCTTTTGCATTTTTTAACAAACTAACGGAATAATCTTCGGTAAAATACGGTTCATCAATTTGAAGCATTCATTCAATGAAACAGATAAAAAACCTGACACTTGGAATGGTTGGGGGTTTAACCGGAGCTTTCCTATATATTAATTTTCTTAGTCCGCAGCCTGTTGAGGACGAAAATACCTTTTCAGGGTACACTGAGAAAAAAATAACCCCACCCGCCCCGATGGCTGCATCCAATATAAGTTTATCATTGCTGCCTAATGAAGATTTTAAGGAAGCATCCGAAACCAGCACCCCTTCGGTCGTTTTCGTTCAGACACTAAGTGAAGTGGAATATCGTGCAGGGGGCTGGATGAATTGGTTCTTTGAGCCAAGATCCTCTCAACGTGTCGGAAGCGGGTCCGGAGTGGTTTTCTCAGCCGAAGGTCATATCGTGACCAATAATCATGTCATTCAGGATGCCGATAAAATTACCGTCATAGCCGGTAAAAAGTCCTTTCAGGCGGAACTGATAGGTCGTGATCCGGGCGCTGATTTAGCAGTAATCAAAATTAATACCGGTGAATTACCGGTCATAAAAAAAGGAGACTCGGAACAGGTAGCTGTTGGTGAATGGGTCTTAGCAGTTGGCAATCCTTTCAATCTAACTTCCACCGTAACAGCAGGCATCGTAAGTGCAAAAGGACGAAATATTAACATATTAAAAGACAAGTTTCCTATTGAGAGTTTTATTCAGACAGATGCCGCCATCAATCCCGGAAATAGCGGAGGAGCACTTGTTAACGCTAAAGGTGAACTTATTGGAATTAATACAGCTATTCTCTCCCGAACGGGTTCTTATGCAGGTTATGGCTTTGCTATTCCGGTGAACATTGTAAAAAAAGTCTTCAACGATTTGGTGAAGTATGGAGAAGTCCAAAAAGCATTTACAGGCTTAAATTTCATTGATATTGATAGTGAGTTGGCTGATAGATTAGATATCGAAAACCTGGATGGAGTAATTGTTGCTGATGTAAAGCATGAAAGTGCTTCGGATGAAGCAGGAATTGAGAAGCGGGATGTTATTCGGAAAATCAATGGAGTGCGTGTCCGGTCCAAATCTCAGGTAGAGGAAATAGTGGCAAAAAGCTATCCGGGAGATCTACTGGAACTAGTCATAGAGCGTGATGGTAAAATCGTAAATAAAAAGATAATTCTTACTAACAGAGAAGGGACTACCACACTTATCAAAAGAACTGTTTATCATGCAAAAAAACTGGATGCTCGTTTTGAAACAGTATCTAAAGTAGAGCGGGATTTACTTGGAATAGAAAATGGCATTAAGGTAATTGAAATCGAAAAGGGAGGTTTTTTCTCAGCATTTGACATTCCTGAAGGTTTTATCATCACCCAAATCAATAACAGATCAATAGAAAGCCCGGCGGAACTGGAAAAAATCCTGACTTCTATAAGAGGAAGGTTTGATGTAATAGGAATTAATAAGCGGGGTAGGAGAGTTTACTATCCATTCCGGCGTTAAGCGGTACGCATTTTCAACTTCTTTTTAAGTTCATCAACTGAATATCTGAACCTGGCATCGGTATCTAGCATGTCACTGACTGACTGGAGCGCATGAATAACCGTGCTATGATCTCTCCCGCCAAAATAATATCCAATTGATTTTAATGAGTGATTCGTATAATCCTTTGAGAAATACATGGCTACCTGACGAGCAATAACAATTTCTTTTTTTCTGGTCTTAGCTTTTAAGTCATCCTGGGATACTCTGAAATAGTCGGAGACCGTTTTTTGGATATAATCAATCCCAACCTCTGAGTCAATTTCTTTCACAATATTTTTAAGCACCCTCTTAGCAAGTTCTAAATCAATAGCTATTCTCATGAGCGAGGCATGGGCAATAAGAGAGACCACAACTCCCTCCAACTCTCTGATATTGGTATCTACCGTATAAGCGATATACTCAACAACTTCATCAGGAATCTTAATGCCGTCCTCCTGAATTTTTTGCTGTATGATAGCCATCCTGGTCTCAAAAGCCGGTTGCTGCAAGTCAGCTGTCAAACCCCACTTAAACCTTGAAACAAGACGATCCTGAAGACCTTTTAAATCCTTGGGCGCACAATCACTGGTCATAACGATTTGCTTACCTGCCTGATGAAGGTGATTGAATATATAAAAAAATATTTCCTGAGTTTTCTCTTTATCTCTCAGAAATTGAACATCATCAAAGATCAGTATGTCAACTTTTCTGTAGTAAGAAATAAAGTTTTGAATATTTTTATTTGTAAAAGAATTAATAACCTGATTGGTGAATTTTTCAGAGGTAACATAAATAATCTTTTTAGCATCATCTGTCCGAATGCGATTCCCTATTGCCTGCACAAGATGTGTCTTACCCAATCCAACCCCGCCATATATCATCAGCGGATTAAAAGAAGTAACTCCGGGTTTCTTAGCAACGGCAAGGCCTGCCGATCTTCCCAAACGGTTGCAGTCTCCTTCTATGAAATTATCAAAAGTATAAGTGGGATTAAGGCTATTCTCACCGTTGAGTCCTTCAATAAATGCAGGATTAATCCCCTTATGGTTTGTACCTTTTCTGTCTTCCAGGTTATTGATTTTCAGAGAGGTAGCGTTAGCATTACTTTTATGCTCATCCGTCATCACAACAGAATATTCTAATCTTGATCCGGAACCCATCTCTCTTGAAATAGCCTCCTTAAGTGTATGAACAAAGTGTTCTTCCAGCCATTCATAAAAAAACTGATTTGGTACTTGAATTGTCAGAACGTTATCTTCTGATTTTAAAGGTTTTATAGGTTCAAACCATGTACTAAAACTTTGATTAGGAATGCGCTCCTTAATGTATTTAAGACAGTTTTTCCAAATCAATTCATGCATTACGTCTGTGAGTTACGGTGAGTTTATTTTAGTTCAAATGACTTTCATAAAAATGAAAGGATGCCAAATATGTCAGAAAAAAAAGTTAGAAAAAAATGGAAATTGCTCTTGACTTTTTTAAAAGAATGTTTCTAACTGACAAGCAAACTTTTCAATTGAAAATTCCTTGAAAAATACAATTTTTCTTAACATAAGAATTGTAACTATCTTCGTATGACGGTTCAATAAACTCAGGATTCACTTGAAAGACATTCAACTCTCGGATTTCCCAAAGACTAACTTTGACGATTGGTTAAATATCGCCGAAAAACAACTTAAAAAGGAAGATCCGCTAAGCGAATTGGCTTGGGAGTCGCACGAAATCCCGAATCTAAATCCATACTATGACTCCACAGATATTGTAGAGTTAGCAGAACAGGTTCACTTCTTCCAAAAACTGGCTCCACATCGGTGGAAAATTTATGAGGAGATTCAGGTCAGAAGTGAAAAAGAAGCAAACTTGAAAGCATTGGAAGGACTAGCAGGCGGGTGTGACGGAATAATTTTTAGTATCAGCACTGATATTGATACAAAGACACTATTAAAAGGAATAGACCCCTCAATTTGTGATATTTCAACTTTCAGCATCCCTCAAAAGGGAATATCTACAAGAATGGATCACGATAACACTTTAGTAGAAGAGAATACTTCATCCTCACCTGTTAGTCAGATAGCTGGGATTTTGGAGAGCATGGCCCGCCAAAAATACATCTATCGTAATTCGTTTTCTGACTTCTTCTTAGAAATTGCTGCGATAAGAGCTTTAAGGTATTTTTTAGCATCCGAAAGAGGCATGAATGATGTTTTAATTCACTCGTCCATCCAACTTAACTCAAATCCGGAATATCAATGGTTTACTAACACAACAGCCGGGCTGGCATCTGTTTTGGGTGGGAGTCATTCAATTTCCTTACCTACCGCAATGGGCGATAGAAGAATCAGTAGAAACGTAGGAAATATAATCAGAGAAGAAAGTAAAATAGAATCCTATTCTGATCAGTGTGGCGGGTCTTATTTTGTTGAAAGTCTGACAGCCAAAATTGTGAAATCAGTAAAAGAACTTATTTGATGCGCAATAAAGCATTTATTCAGGAAGGATTCTCTGCGGGAATTCCACCCTATCTAAGAGGGCCATACGCAACGATGTATACTACAAGGCCATGGACAATTCGTCAGTATGCCGGGTTTAGCACAGCTGAAGAATCAAATGCGTTTTATCGCAGAAATCTGGCAGCCGGTCAAAAAGGGCTTTCTGTCGCTTTTGATCTGGCTACTCACAGAGGCTATGATAGTGATAACCTAAGAGTCAAAGGTGATGTAGGAAAAGCAGGAGTAGCCATTGACTCCGTTGAGGATATGAAAATCCTGTTTGATCAAATCCCGTTAGACCGAATGTCCGTCTCCATGACGATGAGTGGGGCGGTAATCCCAATTATGGCATTTTATATTGTTGCTGCCGAAGAGCAGGGAGTATCACCGGAATCGCTGACAGGGACCATTCAAAATGACATCCTTAAAGAGTTTATGGTCAGAAATACTTACATCTATCCGCCGGCTCAATCCATGCGCATTATTGCGGATATTTTTAAATACACTTCGCAGAAGATGCCTCGATTTAATTCGATCAGCATCAGTGGCTACCACATGCATGAAGCAGGTGCAACCGCCGAGTTAGAACTGGCCTTTACACTTGCTGACGGGCTGGAATATGTGAGAACAGGGGTGGATGCAGGAATTAAAATTGACTCATTTGCTCCTCGTCTTTCTTTTTTTTGGGGCATTGGTATGAATCTGTTTTCGGAAATTGCCAAAATGAGAGCGGCAAGAGTTTTATGGGCGAGAATTGTCAAAGACTTTCATCCGGAGAATGAAAAATCAATGGCTCTCAGAGCGCATAGTCAGACATCAGGGTATAGTCTTACCGCTCAGGACCCTTACAACAATGTCACAAGAACCACCATTGAAGCACTTGCCGCAGTGATAGGACATACGCAGTCATTGCATACCAATGCGCTGGATGAAGCAATTGCACTGCCCACGGATTATTCGGCCAAAATTGCCCGTAATACTCAAATTTACCTCCAACAGGAGACCGGCATCACCAAAGTAGTGGACCCAATGGGAGGATCCAGGCATGTAGAATCACTGACCGAAGAACTCATACTGAGAAGTTGGGAGATCTTACAGGAGATTGAGGAAATGGGCGGCATGTCAAAAGCTATTGAAGCCGGCTACCCCAAAATGAGAATTGAGGAAGCCGCTGCAAGAAAACAGGCAAAAATTGATTCCGGCGAAGATGCCATTATTGGAGTAAATAAATTTGCCACTGATAAGAACACTGAAATAGACATTCTGGAAGTTGATAATGACCGGGTACGTGAAAAACAGGTAGATCGAATTAATAACATCAAAACTTCAAGGGATGATAAGAGGGTATCTGCCTGCTTAAAAGCTATGGAGGACGGTGCAAAATCAGATAAAAACTTACTGGAACTGGCGATAAATGCAGCAAGAGAGCGTGCCACTTTAGGAGAAATTTCATTAGCGATGGAAAAAGTTTTCGGTAGATTTCAAGCTGCAAATCAAACAATCTCCGGAGTGTATTCGTCCGCAATTAAAAATAATGAAGACTTCAAAAAAGCACTACAGCTTTCTGATAAGTTCGAAGAACTGGACGGAAGGCGTCCGAGAATCCTCATTGCCAAGATGGGTCAGGATGGCCATGACAGAGGTGCAAGGGTAATTGCTACTTCATTCGCAGACCTGGGATTTGATGTTGATATAGGGCCTCTGTTTCAGACTCCCGTTGAGGTTGCAAAGCAAGCCGTCGAAAATGATGTGCACATTGTGGGGGCCTCTTCCTTAGCCGGAGGTCATAAAACACTGATGCCTGAGTTAGTTAAAGAACTTAAAGCGTATGGCCGGGGAGACATCCTGGTTGTGGCCGGAGGAATTATACCGGAGCAAGACCACGAAGCACTCTATGACGACGGAGTGGCTGACATTTTCGGACCCGGGACAGTGATTTCAAAAGCCGCCATCCGGATTCTTAATAAACTGATGAATGCAGACACAAACAAATGAATACTACCTTGAAGCGGTAAACAGAGCCATTGAGTTTATTGAGTCGAATGTTGAAAAGGACATCAAATTGGAGGATATTTCTGCCTATTCGCATTTATCAAAGTATCATTTTCATCGAATTTTTAAATTCATAATTGGTAATACAATCAAAGATTATATCATTAGAATTCGGTTAGAAAAATCCGCTTTACTATTAAAAAATACAGATAAAAATATTATTGATATTGCTTTCGATTGTGGTTATTCTTCACCGGAAACATTTAATTGAGCATTCAAAAAATATTTTTCCACCACACCAACTCGGTTCCGAAGTTCAATTCAGCAAGAAGTAAAAAACAAACAAGCCATTTATTTAGATACCTCCTTAGAAAATCTTCAGGTTTCTGAACCAAAAATTTTAGAAATAGACGATTTGAACCTTGCATATATTCGACATTTTGGAAATTATGAAAAAGTGGCAAAATCTTTTCAACGATTAATGTTTTGGGCAATTAAAAATTTAACCCTGAAATTAAAACCAACCACTTTAGGTATACTACACGATAATCCTGATTTGACCAAAGAACCCAATATTCGTTTTGACGCTTGTGTTTTGATTACCAAAAAAATCCAGCCAAAAGGCCAAGTTGGGTACAAGAAGATCAAGGGTGGGAAATTTGCGGTTTTTCGTTACAAAGGCCCTTACGATAATTTTTATCCTGTTTACGATTATATTTATAACATCTGTCTGTTTAGATACCAATGGGAACTTCGGGATGAGCCTGCTTTGGAATGGTATATTAAATCGCCGCCATTTCACAAACCAAAAGACCTTGTTACCGACTTTTACCTGCCAATAGTTTAGCAAGAAACGTCAAGTTTATTGGAAATCACTGCCTAATTTTTGTAATGGTTAAATTATTAAAATGAAAATAGCACTTATCGTTCTGCTTATTATAGTAGTTTTACCATTAATTATCGGACTATTTCTTCCTAACGAAAGAGTATTTATAAAATCGGCAACATTCAAAAGCAACCCTCAACAAATTTAGGATGTAATTACGGATGTAAAAGGACAAGAACAGTGGCGGAGTGATATAAAAGCGATTGAGATTTTAACAAGTAAAAAAGGGGCTGAAAAATGGACGGAAATTCCGAAAAAAGGACGACCAATAACCTTTCAAGTAAAGACCTATCAACCACCCAATCGTTTTGATATTGAAATTGTTGAAAGTAGTTTTTCAGGCTATTGGGAAGGGCGAATAGAAAAAAGCAATGGCGGTTCAAAAATTGAGTTTAGGGAAATTTTGATTATCAAAAATCCTTATTTCAAAACGCTGTCTTATTTATTTTTTGACTTGAATAAAACAATGGACTTATATCTTTCTAACCTAAAAACAAAATTGGGCGAATAATGGCAAAAAAAACTTGGATAGAAAAAAGAGATTGCAAAAAATCATTTGAAATCAAAACAATAGATAAAAAATTTGCTGATATTCCCGAAGGCAGTAAAATGTTAATTGCATCACCACCAATCATTGATGAGTATGTGAGGTGTATTCCTTGTGGGAGCATTACTGAATCGGCTACAATGCGAAACGATTTGGCAGTCAAATATCAAGCTGACAAAACTTGCCCTGTGACAACAGGTATTTTTCTGCGAATTGTTGCAGAAGCCTCATTTGAAGAATTAAAAACAGGAAAAAATATTGAAAACGTCACACCATTTTGGCGAATTGTTGACCCAAAATCTAAATTGGCAACTAAATTGGAATGTGGAATTGAATTTATTGAAAACCAAAGAAAACTAGAATCGAAGGAACAATAACTGTACCTAACATGGTGTATAATTAATTGCAGGCGGATACGCTTCGCATTCAGTCTAAGGCCCATAAGCACCAAACCGGAAGCTGCTGCTCCGCCTAAGAGCCATATTTTTTCAGGATTACTTATGTGCGGGAGTATGTCTTCTATTAAAGAAAACCCAAATGTAAGCAGACAGAATGCCATGAGACTTATGGCTATCCTAATATACCTATAATTCCTCTAAGTATGTCGTAAAAACGTTTCAGGACACTCCCTGCATACTTTCCCATGCGCTTAAATGCGCTGACTAAGTTTTCCCAGGTTTTCTTTATCCGCTGTTTCATTTTCTTCTAGTTATTATGGGGGTTCGGGACTTATTCGTTTTATCTTAAATGTTATTTACTAAATTTAAACCATTGGATATAAAGCAATGGACAAAACATCACAAAATAAAAACCTGCACGACGCAAAACGCGCCAAAAAAGACGAGTTTTACACCCAGCTGGCAGACATTGAAGCGGAACTTAAGCACTATACTCACCACTTCAAAGACAAGGTCGTCCATTGTAATTGTGATGACCCCAGGGTTAGTAATTTTTTTCATTATTTCTCTTACCGCTTTGAGCCTTTGGGCTTGAAAAAGCTAATCACCACCTGCTACAAAAATCAGAACCTTGATTTGTTCAGTCAAAACGACGCTGAAAAAGCCATCTATTTGGAATACAGCGGCACTGAGCGCGAGGGCGGCGTACCTAAGGTGGCGGATATCGGCATCAAGCGCTTAAAAGGCGACGGTGACTTTCGCAGCGCCGAGTGCATCGATCTGCTCAAACAAGCCGACATCGTCGTCACCAACCCGCCGTTTTCGCTGTTTAGAGAATATGTGGCGCAGCTTATAGCATACCAGAAAAAATTTATTATCATCGGAAGTTTAAACGCCATCACTTATAAAGAAATTTTTAAACTGATTAAGGAGAGTAAAATATGGATGGGCTATGGATTTAATGGAGGCAATGCCTATTTTAAAACACCAAATGTGAGAGACTTTGCCGAAGGAGTTTATAATAAAGAAACAGGACTTGTAAAATTCCGCAATGTAGGATGGTTTACCAATCTGGATCATAGCAAAAGGCACGAAAAGTTGATCCTCTATAAAAAATTACACGCCCGAAGAATACCCAAAATACGATAACTATGATGCGATCAACGTCGATAAAACCAAAGACATACCGATGGATTATGATGGAGTCATGGGAGTACCGATCACTTTTCTGGATAAACATAATCCTGAGCAGTTTGAGATTTTAGGTCAAATGGCAACAACAAAGGTTGATGAATTTAATCACGGGTATCCCTATATTGACGGTAAGAAAGTATATGCTCGAATTCTGATTAAAAACAAAACACTGTAGAAAATAAAGTAAACAAAAAATGGATATAACGCTCAAAGAAATCACCGTCCGGGAATTGACCAAAGACTATCAAGACAATAACGAAGCCGGCGTTGTCGGCTATGGCGGCCGGTTGGATATCCGCCCGCCCTTTCAGCGTGAATTCATTTACAAAGACAAGCAGCGAGATGCGGTCATAGCGACCATTCAAAAAGACTTCCCTTTGAATGTGATGTATTGGGCGGAGCGCGGCGACGGCAATTTTGAGATTATTGACGGGCAGCAAAGAACCATTTCTATCTGCCAGTACGTGAAAGGTGATTTTTCAATCAACGGATTGGCTTTTCATAACCTTCCTAAAGACAAACAGGAGCAAATTTTAAACTACAAACTCATGGTCTATGTCTGTAGCGGCAGCGACAGCGAAAAACTGGAATGGTTCAAAACCATCAACATCGCCGGCGAAAAGCTCAGCGATCAGGAACTGCGCAATGCGGTTTATGCCGGTTCGTGGACTGCCGATGCCAAAAGATATTTTAGCAAAACCGGCTGCGTAGCTTACCAAATCGGAAGCAACTATCTAACAGGTTCGCCAATCCGCCAGGAATACCTGGAAACCGCCATCAAATGGCTTTCAGAGGGAAAAATTGAAGAGTATATGTCCCAGCACCAGCATGATGCGGATGCGCAGGAACTCTGGGTGTATTTTCAGGAAGTAATCGGTTGGGTAGAGCGAATCTTTACAACCTATCGCAAAGAAATGAAAGGCGTGGTTTGGGGAAATTTATACAAGCACTTCAAAAATCAGCCGCTCAATCCGCAAACGCTTGAAGAAAAAATAGCGGCGCTCATGGCCGATGATGATGTTACGCATAAAAAAGGCATCTATCCCTATGTTTTAGATCCAAAAAAAGGAGAAAAGCACCTCAATATCCGCGCATTTAGTGCAAATCAGAAAAGAGAAACATACGAAAGGCAGCAAGGCATTTGTCCTGTTTGCCAGGAACATTTCGAGATGGAAGCGATGGAAGCCGACCACATCACTCCCTGGCATGAAGGCGGCAAAACAACGGCTGAAAACTGCCGGATGCTGTGCAAAGCGGATAATAGGCAAAAATCGGGAAAGTAGAATAAACAAAATATATTTGTTATATGAAAGACACAACCCAAGAGACTTTTGAATTAGCTGATAAAAGCTTCTGTCATAGATAAAGCGAAGAATCAATATGAGGTTTTATCTCGGAAGGAAGTCAATTCACTTGGTCTTTCTGTAGATTAGCGAAACTATTTTGAGATTTGAATCAGAAAATTATGAAGTTGAGGAATCCTCACGCTCATATTTTCGTTATATTACATTATTTTCTAATTTACTGCTATGATTTACAACGGACAGGAAATTGAATTTCCGGCGATAATCCAAACTAGCTTTTTTAAGCTGATTGAAAAACTGGAAGTACAGGCAAAAGGAGATGATATTGCAGGTGCGAACTATGCGAAAGAGTTGCTGAAGGAAGTTGAGGAGTATCCGGAGCTAAGGGACGGAATATCTGACATCAACAAACTTGATAAATACAAAGAGTCCATTGACATACTCTGCAAGCCAATGTTTCCGGAGGTGCTTACTGACAACGAGATTAAAATACTGACCCCTCCCTTATATTTCGAACCCTTATATATTTCAAAAAGATTTAAAAAGATTATAGAGGCTTCCGGTGAGCCTTTTTCATTTATGATGAAGGATTTGGATGCAGATACTTTTTATCTCTATTGCTGTTACTTCATCTTAGGCAGCTACTACGGGTATCCGGTAGCAGGCTCAATACCAAAGTTCTTCCAAATAGAAAATAAATCTCAGGGTATCAGAAGGGTTTACAAACTCTTAATAAACACCGACATGTCTGAATTCGAACCAACGGATAAGGCTGTAGAGATAAAGAAAGAAGACTTTGAAGAACTGATTGACAACTTTGGGGATATGAAACTTTGGAAGAAGAAATTTCCTCCAAATAGCTGGATCATGAAAGGTGTCAATGTCATAAACTTCGTAGATGTCACCGCAGACCAATCCATTACCTCCATCTCATCCAGTTTATTGGTTGCTGAAGTTGGAACATTTGAAAAAATAGAATGGGGAATAAAGAAGTTGCTAAACAACTCCGGGCTTGCTATCGGTCTTCTGAGTATTGAAAACAATTACCTCTACGGTATGCAAAAAAGAGGTATTAACAGTCTTCTCTTAGAGAAAGGTGAGACGCTGAATTGCGATGCTGCCTTTTGTGATTATTCTTTGCAAACTTTAATCAAGAATAAGGAGCCTCTTGTAATCACGGATGTGAAGAAATTTCATTCCTCCAGCCCCAGTAACTTTTCAAAACGTTTACTGAAATCTGACTATGAGAGCTACATCCTGGCCCCATCCGTCCACGAAGATAAATTGTTGGGTTTTATGGAAATTGGCTCCGGAGAAAGATATGAACTCCACAAAGGCAGTCTGAATATCTTGAATCAAGTGATGCCAATCATTTCGACGGCTAAAAGGCGCTTTCACACCGAAGCCCAGAACCTGATAGAGGCGATTATTCAGCAGGAATGCACCACTATCCATCAATCGGTGAAGTGGAAGTTTGAAGAAGAGGCAAAGAAATTCATAGAACAGCAGCAGGAGCAGCCGGAGTTCAGGGACATTGTCTTTGATCATCTGTATCCACTGTATGGACAGCTGGATATCAAAGGTTCTTCCGAGAGAAGAAACAAAGCCGTAGCAGTTGATTTAATCAAACAACTGAAAGGAGTAGATAAAGTCCTGAAGACTGCCAATGAAAAGAAAAAGATGCCTTTATATGAAGAGTTGATTTTTAGAGTCAGTGAATTCATAGGAGACTTGAAAGAGGACTTAACAGCAGGCAGTGAACATCGGATTCTGACTTTCTTGAAAGAGGAAGTATATCCGGTATTTCATTACCTGCAAAAGATGGATGAGTCGATCAGACCTCACGTTGAGATGTATTATGCGTTGTTGGATAAGGACATGCATACCGTGTACGAGGAGCGCAAAAAGTATGACATCAGCGTGAATACTATCAATCAACACCTGGCCTCCTTTTTGGATAAAAGACAGATGGAAGCACAGCAAATGTTCCCGCATTACTTTGAGCGATACAAAACAGATGGAGTAGAGTTCAATATGTACATCGGGCAGTCCATTACTAAAAAGGATGATTTTGACCCGATTTTTGTTCGAAATCTTAGACTGTGGCAGTTACTCACCATCTGTGAGATGGAAAATGAGTATTACAACTTAAAAAATCAGCTTGCCTCTCCTATTGAAATTGCCTCTCTAATTCTGGTTTATAACACGCCCATTTCAGTGCACTTTAGAACGGATGAAAAGAAATTTGATGTGGAGGGAGCCTACAATGCACGATATGAAATTATAAAGAAACGAGTTGATAAAGCACACATCAAGGGAACAAACGAACGGATTACACAGCCCGGCAGCATTGTGATTGTTTACTCTCAGGAGTCGGATGCACCGGAATACCGTACTTACCTTAATTACCTGGTTTCTAAAGGTTATTTAAAAGGCGAAGTAGAAGATTTTCAGTTGGAAGACTTGCAGGGAGTGCATGGTTTACGGGCACTGCGTGTAGCAGTCAATTACTCGTCCGGAAATCTTACGGTGGATGAGTTTATCAGGGAGATGGAGCAAGCCTGATCATTCCTGACAACCTTATTTTTATCCTAACCTCCTGTAGATGGGACTGAAAACAGAGTACGAGACTTAGAAAGTTTTATTGACAATAAGAGTCCTTCAGGAGGGGAGAGAGTCCGTTCTGCTGCGAGATTACTCGCCACGGGAGGATTGAGCCGAAAAATTTTGAAAAAAAATGGATCTTGAAAAATCTTTCACTAAGTTTGATACAGTGTTCATATTTAAGATTCCAGCGATTAAGATCAGTAAGTTATTTCTTACGTTGATCGGAGTCGCCGGTTTTTTGTCGCAAAAGGGATTGATAGATAAGGTGTTGGTTTGCAAAGCCGGCTTTTCTATTCGTTAGTTTTTTTGCTGACGATAGCATAGAGGAATCCTTCATCACCATGCTTTTCATTTAACTCCCGAACTACAGGGCAGCAGTCCTCTTCGTAAAATTCTATTTTAAAATAAAGCACCAAAGAGAAAGTGCAGATACCCTTCTTCTCCGCTTAGGTTAAGACACGATTGAATAAAAGCATGTCAATTTCTCATAAAATACGTTGAATTACGTTATATTGATATTTAATAAGAGATAAAAATGAAAAGAGGGTTTTCAGTGAGAAGAATTATTTTACTGATCGTTGTTATCGTACTTACGTTTTTTATATATGAGGTCTATACCGTCAAATTCAGAGCTACGGATGCGGAGTATGTAGAGCAGATTGCGAATGATGCAACAAATGTTGTGATTAACTACCTGCCGTATGAGGGAAAGAGCATCCGTAACATTCTGGTGAACCGGAACAAGGAAGATTTGATGGTCTTACTTCACGGCTCTCCCAGCTCCAGCGTACAATGGATTCCCCTTGTTAAAGATACGATTCTTAGTTCCAAAGTAGATTTTTTGATGATTGACCGTCCGGGATATGGCTATTCCAGTTTCGGAAACCCTATATTATCTGTAAGAAAGCAGGCAGAGATTGCTTATAAAATTATCAGAAAGTTCGAAGAAGAATACACCAGGATATTTCTTTTTGGCACCTCTTACGGCGGCACTGTTGCTTCCAGGTTATTAATGGATTATCCTGATTTAATTGATGGGGCAGTCCTGATGTCAAGTTCTATGGCTCCCGGAGAAGAATACATTTATGACATTTCTTACACTATCAGAGAGGTGCCCTGGCTATTCCCGCCTTTGATCGTCGTAGCAAATCATGAGAAGATGGGACACTACGATCAGTTAAAGGAGATGGAGCCTCTTTGGGATAAAATCAAAAGTAAATTGCTGTTTATCCATAGCACGACAGACGATTTGATCTACCCTTCGAATATACAATATGTGTTGGATCGCCTTAGTACAAATGTAAATTGGGACACCGTATGGGTGAAAAACGGCGAACATAGTCTTTACTGGTCAGACAGAGAACTGGTAAAAAAACAGCTCAATAAATTCGTTGACTCTTTTAGCAGCCTTCTCCTTTAGGACGGATTCATTATCATTCACCCGAATGAAGCCCCTTCTTCGCATAAGATCAGACATGCACAGATAATGTATCAAAATAGGATACATGTCTTCACAGCTTATTATTTTGAGAGTTATCCGTTTCACTTGACAAGGCTTTAAAAATCAAAAAGATTTGTATAAATTTACCTTCGGATGTTAAAGGCTTATAAATATCGTTTGTATCCGAACAAAGCGCAAAAAGAGCTAATCAACAGGCATATTGGCTCTGTTCGGTTTATTTATAATTTGGCTTTGGAAGTCAAACAAACAGCTTATAAGAAGACGGCTCATAGAGAAAGACCTATCAATCTTTCTTATTCTAATTTGTCAGAACAACTTCCTGATCTCAAAAAAGAGTGTGAATGGTTAAAAGAAATCAACTCCCAGTCTTTACAAGCTTCAATTAAAAATTTAGACACTGCCTACCAGAATTTTTTCAAAAAGCAAGCAGGATATCCTAAATTCAAATCAAAGCACAGAGGGAACCAGTCATTTCACGTTCCGCAAAGCATGAGCATTGAAAACGGCAGGCTCAAAATCCCAAAGTTCAAATACCCGATCAAGTTTGTTCAAGACAGAACCTTAAAGGGACAGATCAGGTCGGCAACCGTTTCACGTGTGCCCAGTGGCAAATTTTTTGTTTCCATTTTGTGTGATACAGGTGAAGCGTGCAAGGAAAAAGCACCGGTCAAAGCCGACACAACAGTTGGTATTGATTTGGGGCTCAAAGATTTTGCCATTACTTCCGGTGGGAAGAAGTTTGAAAATCCGAAATATTTGGAAAAAGCCGAAGCAAAACTTAAATTCATTCAAAGAAAATATTCAAAACACAAAGGAAAAAGAACAAAACAGAAATTGGCAAAATGCCATGAAAAGGTAGCCAATCAAAGAAAAGACCTCTTACATAAAAATTCAACTAAACTGGTACGTGAGAACCAAACGATTGCCATTGAGGATTTGAATGTAAAAGGGATGCTCAAAAATCATTGTCTGGCAAAGGCAATCAGTAGCGTGAGTTGGTCAATGTTCACGGACATGTTAGCCTACAAATCGGAGTGGTACGGGGTGAATTTGCTGAAAATTGACACCTTTGACCCTAGCAGTAAAACCTGTTCGGCTTGTGGAGATGTGAACAAAGATTTGACCTTGAAAGATCGGTTTTGGACTTGCAAAACGTGCGGTTCCGAACATGATCGGGATATTAACGCAGCCCAAAATATCAAAGCCTTTGCCTTAAATAAAAAAACGGGTGCTTGGGTGGAGTACTTAAAACCAGAGATAGCTGCCGGAGGGGGCGAGAGTACTTGTACTCTTGTGACTGAAGGAGTGACAACCTCTGGAGAACATTTGTTTTTTTCAAGCGATTGATTCCAAACGACTGACGATTAAGGGATTGCGTGTGGGTACGTTGGACAGGACTGGAGAAAACAGGTGATTCACACCCGCGATCCCCGCCTGCATCAGCCACCCATAGTTGGACAGGACTGGAGAAAACAGGTGATTCACACCGAGTTCAGTTGGATGGACGAGTGAATTGAAGTTGGACAGGACTGGAGAAAACAGGTGATTCACACCTTTTGAAATCTGCAACCTCAATGAGTTCATGTTGGACAGGACTGGAGAAAACAGGTGATTCACACCCGACTTTGAGACTACGATGAGCTATACCCTGTTGGACAGGACTGGAGAAAGCAGGTGATTCACACCATGGTCTCCACTATCTGTAAGGCCTTCCTTGTTGGACAGGACTGGAGAAAACAGGTGATTCACACCCAATGCTGTAAGCTGGCCTATCCAAAAGATGTTGGACAGGACTGGAGAAAACGGAACACCCTACATAAAAAAGGTGTGATTACATTTTGTCAAATTAAACGGATAATTCCCATTACTTTCGCTTATGCTCATCCCCGATCATCAAATAGAGGAGGCACGGGTCAGTAAGTTTCTCTCCACGCTGCGCAACCTGCCGGAAAGGCAGGAAGTCATCAATAAATGGCGTAAGCTGATTGAAACCGGCAAAATCATCGACCGAAAAAAAGAAAGCATTCGATCGTAAGAAAGTTTATAAACAGTTCCGTCCAGATGCACCTCGTATTCAATAGCATCGTTATCACCCTCTAATTGTATATCGCCATTTTTGAGAGGATATGAGAAATTGACGATTGAGCCTTGGTTAATTAAACATGAAGCTGCTTTTTTCGCAAGTTTTATAGTTTGCTCACTTGGAGCGGGAGAGTTTTCACCGTTCCAGTTGTCATTCAAATCTTTTAGTTCTTTAATTTTTCCATAAATGCTATTCTTAAATATTTTATATGTATAAATAGCATTTACCATAGAACAAAAATATCTATAAATTGATTCATAAAAAAGCTATGTGTTCTTTTAGCGGTTATTCACCTCAACAGTGAATGTATGAGCGTAGCCTTGGATTGTAAGGTTATGATTTCGTACATGATGTTGGCATTTCGTTATTTTTTATTTTTCTTGATCGACTGTTTAACAAGGCTCAGAATGTATTCCAAGTCATTGTCTGAATTAATTTGCAATTCATAATCTCCATTTCCCCAATGTCCCGTTGTTGAAACGTCCTTCATTAATTTTTTGGGGTCATCAAGTTCTCCCTTGTTTAAGTTAAGCCATATTTTCAACGCTTTTCTTTGGGGGTGAATATCAATTACATTTCGTCCTGAGACGAAAGCGATATATGCCTTTCTAGGCTTTATTTCAATGTTATCAAGGTTCAGAATTGCGTTTTTAAATTTTTCATAAAGTTCTTTTGTTTCTTCATTTACATTTTCTAAGTGTTCTTGCTCAGAATAAACTTTGATTTCTTTTGCAACCGAATCAATTGTTTGACCTGTTTTAGAAATTGTCTTTATGCTTTCCTGAGCACCTGCCTTTTGAATTTGTTGATAAGAAACTGTTTGATTTTCAAATCTTTTTACTTCCCACAGTTCCATTGGCAAGTCTTTGAAGTTTATTGCTTCTCTTTGAGAATCGGTAAAAGCTGGGGAAACAAACAAAACTCTTGATTGAGACCAATCAACATCATTTCGTTTCAATGTTTTACCTAAGTTTTCGTTAAATTCAAGAATAAATTCGGCTTTATTGTTTAACATCAAAGACAAGTAAGCAAATCCTTGGTCTATTACGCTAAAGTTTTTATTCCTTTTGTATTCTATTATTACAAACGCATTTGTTTCATTATCAAACGCTAATGTGTCAATTCTAGAATTATTAAGTGCAAATTCGGATTTCACAAAATCAAGCTCAAAGACAGTTTTTAAATTCTGTTCGGTTAGACTTTGAATTTCCTTTTCACGTTTAAAAGGCTTTTCCTTTATGTGCTCTAGCTGCTCCTTTATTTTGAATAATACCATCAGAGTTCCTTCATTTCAAAAGCTGTAATATCATAGTTTTCTCAGTCATCTAAAAATGCAAGCAACTTAATTTCTCCTCCAAGTAGGAATTCTCCCGGATATGATCATAACTGTGGATTGCTTTGGGCATGAAGAACTCTCAACGGACTAAATTAATTTTGTCTTTCTAATGCTGTGGTATGATTGAGAAATTGGAGGAGTTGAGGCACCGATTTGAGGAAGTAGGTCAGTTGATCGTTCAGCCGGATATTGTGTCGGATGTGAAGAAATTCGGAGAGATGAACAAGGAATACAAGCACCTGGAAAAAGTCGTCACTAAATACAAGGAATTTTCCGATGCGAAGAGCAATCTTAAAAATGCCAAAGAGGTATTAGGCAGCGAAAAAGACCCTGACTTTCGCGAAATGGCGAAAGCAGAAATAGATGAACTTGAGCCGAAAATAACGTCATTGGAAAAGGAACTAAAAATACTTTTGATACCCAAAGACCCGAATGACAGCAGGAATATTATTCTTGAGATCAGAGCCGGAACAGGGGGGGATGAGGCTTCCATTTTTGCCGGAGATTTGTTTAAAATGTACAAGTCTTTTTCGGAAAATGAAAGATGGTCTTTTTCTATTTTAAATTTCAACGAAGGCACCGCAGGAGGGTACAAAGAAATTGTCGCCTCTGTAGAAGGTGAAGATGTTTATGGAAAGCTCAAGTTTGAGTCCGGCGTTCATCGGGTACAGCGTGTTCCGGCCACAGAGTCTCAGGGGAGGATTCATACATCGGCAGCTACTGTTGCGGTATTGCCCGAAGCGGAAGAGGTGGACGTAGCTTTGAATATGGGAGATATCCGAAAAGATACGTTCAGGGCATCAGGGGCGGGGGGTCAGCATGTCAATAAAACAGAATCGGCGATCCGATTAACGCACACCCCTTCAGGTCTGGTTGTAGAATGCCAGGATGGGCGTTCACAGCACGCTAATTATGATAAAGCATTAAAAGTGCTTCGATCCCGGCTTTATGAAATGGAGCTTCAAAAACATAATGCTGAAATAAGCAGTCGAAGGAAAAGCCTGGTTGGTTCAGGGGATAGATCCGATAAGATCAGAACGTACAATTATCCCCAAGGAAGAGTAACGGATCACAGAATTGGATTATCCGTTTTTAATCTTCCCAACGTAATGAATGGAGGCATTGAGGAGTTTGTGGAGCAATTGCGAATTGCAGAAAATGCCGAGCGAATGAAAGAAGCAGAAAATTGATGCGTTCAAAAACTGATGAAGAAAAGTAGATTTCTATTTTATGCGATAGTCTTAATTTGGCTGGGCTGCGACACCATTGAAGAGTCAGTTTCAACAAATCCTTCATTGCAGCTTACATTTAGCACAGACACCGTATCATTCGATACGCTTCTCTCAGAGAAGAAAAGCAGTACCAGAAGGCTCTCGGTTTATAATCCAAACAATTCTGCAATCAATCTTTCATCCGTATTTTTAAATGGAGGTCAAAATTCGGATTATTCATTAATCATCAATGGTAAAAGCAAGTTACGAGTAGAGAATGAAATCATATTGGGCGGAGATAGCATTTTGATTCTCATAGACGTTAATGTAACGGAGAGAGATATTGATCTTCCTTATTTGGTCAGTGATGAAATTGTATTTGAGTGGAATGGAAACGTTGATGATGTAAAACTTGTCTCCTACGGACAAGATGGGATCAGGTTTTCCAACCGAAGCGTTTGCACTGAAATCTGGACAAATGACCGGCCATACATTTTATCAGGCACGCTTCTAGTCGGGGAGGGATGTGAATTGACTATTGAAGAAGGAACCCGGATTTATTTTGAAAATGATGCAGCCCTCTTTATTCGGGGAAAGCTAACGGCTTTAGGAGATCCGATGAATAGAATTACGTTTACAAACTCCAGGTTTGATGGGATTTTTGATCAGGTGCCCGGTCAGTGGAATGGAATTTATTTTTTGGAAGGAAGCCATGATAACAAAATATCCTATGCAGATATTTTCAATGCACAAGTCGGCTTACGGGTTGGGACTCCTGACGATAATAACGATCCGGACTTAATTGTAGCAAATACGCGGATTTATAATATGAGCAATGATGGTATTTTAGCTTTTACCTCAGACATTAATGTCTCCAATTGTTTGATTTATAACTGTGGAAGATACCTGGTTGGGAATTTTGCGGGAGGAAACTATAATTATACTCACTGCACGATATCAAATGATCAATCTCTTTTTATATCAGAAGAGGAATTCGTTCAGTTTTCAGACAACCTTATACTTGAAGATGGACAAATCTTATCAGAAGATTTAAGTGTTTCCCTTGTTAATAATATCATTTGGGGGTCAGGCGATAATGAGCTGGTAGTAAGGGATCGGGGAGAAGCCCGTGCCACAGTTTCATTACACTCCAACATCATACGCTCAACTTCTGAAATTGAAAATAATTTTACTTCGACAGCATTTAATTTCCCCGGATTCAATGCTGACTATACGTTGGACACACTTGCATTTGCTAAGGACAAGGGTATCAAAACTGATTTATTAGATGATATTGTTGGCAATCAAAGGGATGATAAGCCGGACATTGGAGCTTTTGAAAGGATTGAAAATTAAAAGTCTAGGCATCGTTACCGAACAATATTTTGTAACACCATGTAATGATAAATTAACGTGAGCTAGATGTAAGAAAGTGTGAATTTGTAATATGTAGCAAAAAAGCCCATAACAAAAGATAAGGAGGCATAGTTTCCCGTTGTTAGCTACAACATCGTACACAAACTGTTGAACGCAAACTCAATTGCCAACCCAAATGATATACATTCGGTTTTTTCAATGCAAGGGCAAAATTCAAAAAAGCATAATCTGCCGGATATGAAGAAATGAGAAACAATATGAGTATAGAAACTGAAGGGTTTCTTGAAATTTCCTCCGACACTTTTACCGATAATCCTACCTTTGCTGATACCTAAAAATTAAACTTAAGAAACAGTAATGCTGCGAACACATACCTGTGGTGAATTAAGAATAGATCATGTTGGACGGCAAGTAACGCTATGTGGTTGGGTTCAGCGTCAGCGGGATAAAGGGGGTGTGGTTTGGGTTGACCTTAGAGACAGGTATGGGATCACTCAGCTCATTTTTGAAGAAGGAGTCACGGAGGCTTCACTGATCGAAAAAGCAAAAAGCATTGGAAGGGAGTACGTTATCAAAGCCACAGGAGAGGTTGTGGAGCGTTACGCTAAAAATGATAACATGCCTACCGGAGACATAGAAATCAGTGTTTCGGCACTTGCGTTTTTGAATGGTTCTCAGATACCGCCTTTCACCATTGAAGATGAAACCGACGGAGGAGAAACTCTTCGAATGAAGTACCGATACCTTGACATCCGAAGAAAACCAATCCGTGAAAAGCTTGAGTTACGCCACCTGATGATGCAAAAGGTGCGAGAATATCTGAATAGCGAACAATTTATTGAGGTGGAGACTCCTTATTTGATAAAATCTACTCCGGAAGGAGCAAGGGACTTTGTGGTTCCCTCCCGAATGAATAAAAACGAATTTTATGCCCTTCCTCAATCGCCTCAGACATTCAAGCAGTTGTTGATGGTAGGCGGAATAGACCGATATTTTCAGATCGTAAAATGTTTTCGTGATGAAGATTTAAGGGCAGATCGTCAGCCGGAATTTACACAGATTGATTGTGAGATGTCTTTTGTAGAGCAGGAAGATATTCTTCAGACCTTCGAGAGGATGACCAAATTCCTTTACAAAGAAATAAAAGGGATTGATTTGGAAGTTTTTCAGCGCATAAGTTATGATGAAGCGATGCGTAAATACGGATCTGATAAGCCCGATTTAAGATTCGGAATGGCATTTGTTGAACTAAATGAAGAGGTTCAGGGAAGAGGCTTTATGGTTTTTGACAGTGCGGAGTTAGTCGTTGGGATTAATGCGGAGGGTTGTGCCGGATATACGAGAAAGCAGCTAGATGTATTGACTGATTTTGTTAAGAAGCCGCAGATCAGAGCTAAAGGACTCGTATACGTTAAATGCAATGCAGACGGAACCTTCAAATCTTCTGTTGATAAGTTCTTTGGTCAAGATGCACTCAAAGGCTGGGCAGAAAAGTTTGGTGCAAAACCCGGAGATCTCTTATTGATATTAGCAGGTGAGACCAATCAAACAAGAAAGGCATTGAGTGAGTTGAGACTCGAAATTGGATCCCGGCTAGGGCTCAGAGATGAGCATAAAATCGCAGCGGTATGGGTGTTAGATTTTCCTCTCCTAGAATGGGATGAAGAAACAGAGAGGTACCATGCGATGCATCATCCGTTTACCTCTCCAAAACCGGAAGATATTGAGAAACTCAAATCAGCACCCGGGGCAGTCAGGGCAAATGCTTATGACATGGTCATTAATGGTGTTGAAGCAGGAGGAGGATCCATTAGAATTCATGATCGGGAACTTCAGGCTGAGATGTTTGATATCTTAGGATTTAGCAGAGAAGAAGCCGAAGCCCAATTCGGCTTTTTAATGAATGCCTTTGAATATGGGGCTCCTCCACACGGAGGCATTGCTTTTGGGTTTGATCGTTTGTGTGCCATCATGGCAGGAGAGCAGAACATTCGGGATTTTATTGCCTTTCCTAAGAATAACTCAGGCAGAGATGTGATGATAAATTCACCTGCAAAAATTTCTGAAGAACAACTGAACGAACTGGGAATCAAACGGGTTGAACTTAACGGATTATAAAGTTTATTGATTTTTTGTAACTTCCCCGATTAAAGATCGTCTCTGATGACCAAAAAATTCATAATCTATTCAACACCTTTCTTTTTTCTGTTTGGTGCCCTTTCGCTCTTTGAACCCCATATTTATCGGACTGTTTTTGCGAGTACGAGTGTTGATCGTTTAAGCGGTAAAGATTTTACCATCATTGCTCATAAAGGAGCGTCAGGTTTAGCTCCTGAAAATACGATGGCAGCCTTTAAGAAGGCTTTGGAGCTAAATGTAGACCAAATTGAGATGGATGCTCGTCATACGGCAGATGAAGAAATCATTATTTTCCATGACCAAAGACTCGATCGAATCGCAAGAGATACGCTCGGTAACCGAATCACCGGAGATGTTCATAATTACACTTTACAAGAAATCAAACAGTTTGATGTGGGTACGTGGTTTGATTCTCAATATAAGGATGAACGTATCCCTACCCTAAAAGAAGTATTAGACTTGATAGACGGTCAGTGTAAAGTCCTAATTGAAATTAAACACATGGATCATCCCCATTATCACGATTTTGCAGAGAAACTAGTGGAAATTGTTTTACAGGAGAAAAACGGAGAAGACTGGATTATCCTGCAATCTTATGAACCGGAATATTTAGATGAGGTTCACGAACTGGATCCAATGATTCAGACAAAAGCACTGATTGTTGGAGAGGATTCTGCTCCCCTGCTTGCCTTTTACATTGAAACAAGAATTCACATGGGAAGGGCAAAGGAAAGCAATCGCTTAAAGGCTATTAATCCACATTGGGAAACACTCTCGCCACGACGCGTATTTCAAATGCACGCAAAAGGATATGAAGTGCATGCCTATCCGGTAAATACAAGAGATGACATGATAAAGATGCTGAACTCAGGTGTGGATGGTATTATCACGGATTATCCGGATATCGCTATTGATCTTAAAAAAGAACTGATGGGCATGGAAATATAGCTGCCGCACGGCCGCTTGAACTGATTATCAGTAAAAAATTATTTTCGGGAAGTTTGAAACTTCATAAAAGTGAATCATTCGCCAAAGCGAAGAGGGCTTTTACGCTTTGCTATCGTGGTCATTTAAACCTCCAAGGTTTTGAAAACCTTGGAGGTTTTTGTGGTGCTGTCGTTTCGTTGGTTAAACCTTGAAGGTTTCTATGCTTATACTATTCCACAAAAAAAGCCCTCACACTCCTGCAAGGGCTTTATGACAGAGGTTTCAGGAACTTTTGGAGAGTTTCAAACTTTCCAAAAGTGAATCATTCGCCAAAGCGAAGAGGGCTTTTACGCTTTGCTATCGTGGTCATTTAAACCTCCAAGGTTTTCAAAACCTTGGAGGTTTTGTGGTGCTGTCG
>JACONI010000120.1:39983-42756 GCA_014323825.1 Ekhidna sp.
GTTTCTATGCTTATACTATTCCACAAAAAAAGCCCTCACACTCCTGCAAGGGCTTTATGACAGAGGTTTCAGGAACTTTTGGAGAGTTTCAAACTTTCCAAAAGTGAATCATTCGCCAAAGCGAAGAGGGCTTTTACGTTTTATTATTGTTGTCATTTAAACCTCCAAGGTTTTGGAAACCTTGGAGGTTTTTGTAGTGCTGTCGTTTCGTTGGTTAAACCTTGAAGGTTTCTATGCTTATACTATTCCACAAAAAAAGCCCTCACACTCCTGCAAGGGCTTTATGACAGAGGTTTCGGGAAGTTTCAAACTTTCCAAAAGTGAATGATTCGCCAAAGCGAAGAGAGCTTTTACGCTTTGCTATCGTGGTCATTTAAACCTCCAAGGTTTTGGAAACCTTGGAGGTTTTTGTGGTGCTGTCGTTTCGTTGGTTAAACCTTGAAGGTTTAAATCCGATACTTCCCCGACTGGAAAATAGCAAAAAAGGCTAGGGTTACAATAAAAATCATGATCATCCTAAAATCAAATAAATCCTGTTCAAGACAAAGAGTAGTTACCAACTACACTCGGAGCGGGGGTAAGGGCATAAAAAAGGAAAGACCCGAATTGGATCTTCCCTCTATTTTTTCAACCTTTAAATTTCAATAAAATGAATTTATTTGTGCAAATATACAAACAAATTCAAATGTTACGGTACGAATTAAAAAAATATTGAAAAATTAAATTTTAATTCAAAAATAGTTCCTTCAAAAAAACCTTCAAGGTTTTCAAAACCTTGAAGGTTTAAAGGGATTGATAAGCCCTGGCATCTCTGCTGGGGCTGTTTATATGCCTTAATGGCACTTTCTTACTTCCTTATCACAAGCCTGCCCACAGACTTACGCCCTTCATCTCCTTCAATGATGACAAAGAAGAGACCTTCACTCAGCCCTGAAACATCGTATAGTCCATCCTTGGAAAGGGGATAACTCCTGACCAAATGGCCTGTCATGCCGATAAGGCTCACCCCGATCCACTCATCGGAAATGCCCGACAGCCTGAAGTGATCGGAGGCAGGGTTCGGGTAGAGTTCCACACCTTCGGCAAACGGAACGCCAAGCACCTCATCATTCGGTTCATCAATAACCGTAATATTGACCGTGGCCGTGGCTGACAGTGTTCCGGCACCATCATCCGCAGCGGTTACGGTAAGCGTGTAACTTGGAGTGGTCTCATAGTCAAGGGGCCTTGCAACGGTAATCTGCCCGTTTCCATCTATGGCAAAATCGCCGTTGTCATTGCCTGCGGTGATGGAATAAGTCAAATGCTGCTCCGCATCTTCGTCGGCAGCAGTAACCTCATCCCCGACGTTAGCATCTATTGCGGCATCTTCGGCTATACTGAAGGTTACACTGCTCTCAGCAAACACCGGTGCCTCATTCACATCGTTCACGTTAATGGTAATCGTCTGCGTAACACTGTTCGGACCGTCACTCGCTGTTACTTCCATCTCATAAGCATTGTCATTATCCGCACTGCCGGGCATTTCAAAATCCGGGGCCGTATTGAAAGTCAAAACTCCGGTATCCTCATCAATGCTGAAACTGTTCCTATCTGCTCCTCCACTGATCCTGTAGGTGATCGTTGCGCTTGCATCCGCATCATCAGCCGTGACGGTCAGCACCGCAGTGCCCGCAGGGGTGTTCTCTGCTACACTTGCAGCTACCGCCGAGGTCATCATAGGAGCGTTTTCATTCACGTCCGTAACGGTAACGGTGATAGTAGCCTCGGTTGTTCCCCCATTGCTATCATCAGCCATTACGGTAAGGCGATACTCGTCCTTGGTCTCATGGTCAAGTGCTTTTGCAACGGTAATTTGTCCCGTGCTTCCATCTATTGCGAAAACAGTACCGTCATTGCCGCCGGTGATGGTATAAGTAAGCATGTCGTCCTCGTCGGGATCTGCGCCTGTAATCGGTAACCCGACATTACTGTTCTGAGCGGCATCTTCAGCTATACTGAAGATTACACTGCCATTGACAAACATTGTCGGGGCTTCGTTCACATCGGTAACCGTAACGGTGACCATAGCCTCGGCTGTCAGCGGAGTGTCTGCATCATCACGGGCGGTTACGGTAAGCGTGTAACTTCCCGTGCCCTCATGGTCAAGGGGTTTGGCAATGGTAATCTGACCGTTTTCGTTGATAGCAAAATCACCGTTGTCATTGCCGTTGGTGATTGAATAAATTGGGGTGTCGGTATCGTCTTCATCCGTCGCGCTCACCGTCACCACTACCGCATCTACAGCGGTATTTTCTGTCACGTTCTGCATATATGCAGCATTAGCAAACTTAGGAGCTTCGTTTACATCGGTAACCGTAACGGTAACGGTGGCCTCGGCTGTCAGCGGAGTGTCTGCATCATCCGCAGCGGTTACGGTAAGCGTGTAAGTCTCCGTGTCCTCATGGTTAAGGCTTTTTCCTGCTGCGATGGTAATTTGTCCCGACCTTGCATCTATTGCGAAAACATCGCCGGTATTGCCTGAGGTGATTTCATAAGTCGGGGTGTCGGTATCGTCTTCATCCGTTGCGCTCACCGTCACTACCGCCGTATTTGCAGCGGTATTTTCTGCCACGTTCCGTGTATATCTATCTTGGGCAAACGCAGGGGCTTCGTTCACATCGGTAACCGTAAGGGTGACCGTGGCCTCATCTGTCAGCGGAGTGTCTGCATCATCACGGGCGGTTACGGTAAGCGTGTAACTTCCCGTGCCCTCATGGTCAAGGGGTTTGGC
>JACONI010000121.1:0-7846 GCA_014323825.1 Ekhidna sp.
GGGGGGGGGGGGGCTTAAATGAATAAATAATCTTGCTATCCCCCCAATCAGATTATTCATAAAGTTAAATAAAACATACATAGTAAAAATAATTAAATAGTTGAACTTACGATTTATAAGGCAAAACGCCTTTTTCATTAAGGAGGCAAATCTATTGTATGGAAATGTAATTATCAAGGGGTCGTCTATTTTTTATCATGTCATCATGTTGTGACTTGTAATCCAAACCCGTTGTGCATTTTAAACAATGCTAATAATAATATTATTGATTTTTCTATCTTGTTAATGATTGAACTACTGTTAAGGCCGTTATTTTTGAGTTAAATTGTTCATCAGGGTTGAAAAGATTTCTTATCGTTGTTGCGCTCCTGCTGCTAGCCGGTGCAGGCTACTTTACTTATGAAAAATGGGTCAAACATTCCAATATTAACAAATGGAGTTTTGTTCCGGCTGATGCAGCAATGGTATTGGAGTTAGATATATTGGAAGATTACTATCAATTTTCCGAATATCCGATCCGGAAGGTGCTGCAAAAAACGAAGGGGTTTCAAGGCGTTGAGCAGTCCATTTCATTTTTGGATTCCATCAACGGGAAGGGCGGATTCAAAGCTATTTTTAATAAGGCTCCACTATTAATTTCAACTCATAAGGTCTCCGGTAAAAAGCTTGATTTTTTGTATGTGGTTGATATTCAGAACATTTCTCAAAATACATTTGTAGGGGCTGTCATTGGAAGACTTCAGAATAGTGGTTACAGGTTTAAAACCAGGAATTATAATGGTTACAAGATCAGCGAGATACATAAAGACGGAAAAGTGTTTACTTGTGTTTTTTATAAAAATTATCTCCTGGCAAGTTTCATACCCTACCTGGTAGAAGACGCAATCAGAACCATTGAAGAAAAGCAGGTCTCATTTGAAGAGCGTTTTCTGAAAATAAAAACACAGCCATCAACCGGTCTCTTCAACCTTTATATTAATTATTCGGAAACCGGCAATTTACTCTCCGGAATGGTTCAAAGTGAAGTAAAACTCCCCATGAATCACGGTGTTTATTCGGTTTCTATGGACTCCAGCCATTTCGATTTCTCGGGTTTTACTTACACACAAGAAGGGGGATGGCTTGCAATCCATAAGAATCAACCGGCCCCCTTTGATATGGCAGAGGTTGTACCGGAGAATACAGCGTTGATCTATCATATTTCCTCATCGGATATCTCAGCCTGGAAACCAAGACAGTTGAATTACTTAAGGAATATGTATCCTCAAGTCCGGGTCTTTCAAGACAGTTTAAAAAATGCTCTCAACTTTGACGCAAGTCAGGTTATTGACCTTATTGATGAAGAAATTGGGATTTTAGAATTAGAGCCCGGTTCTTTCCACGGGAGTAGAAAGATATGTATTCTGGAGGTCAGAGACATGGGTGAGGCCCTCCGATTTTTCAATCAACTTACGGAGCGATCAGCCAGGGCAAGAGGTGATTCTGTTTACACGGAATCTTATAGTGAAAATGAAATCAGATACCTGCCAATAAAAAATTTCCCGAAAGTATTTCTGGGAAATTTTGCCGATGGATTTAATGAGTGTTTCTACATTAATTACAGACGTTATTTGATTTTCTCTAACAATCTTCAAGAACTAAAAGCATTAATCGCTTCCATTAAAAATGAAGACACATGGGGTAAATCCCTTCGAATGAATGCCTTTTTTCAAAAGGCTAACGATGCCGCTAATGTGAGTTTATTTGTCAATATTCCCAGAGCACAAGACCTTGTTTTGAATGAATTAAACGCTACGTGGAATGAATACATCATGGAAGATTTGTCATATTACCAATCTTTTGAGTTGGCAGCTTTTCAGTTTAGCTATTTGGACGACAGGTATTTTACCAATTATACGTTCTCACAACCTGAACAAAAAAAGTCAAGAGTCTCTGAGACAAATCCCGGATCAGGAATACGATTTGCCAGTCCCTTGACTTCGAAGCCTTTTCTGGTCAGGACACATGCTCACAAAGATTTTGATATAATTGTTCAAGACAGTTCAAATTCGGTCTATTATCTTGACAGCAATCAAAATGCGCTCTGGTCTCAAAACGTTGGTTCCGGAATAATCAGTGAAATCTTTCCTGTTGATTACTACAAAAACGGAAAAATACAATATGCTTTTGCTACTTCATCTGAAATTCATATTTGGGATAGAACCGGTACAAGTATTCCGGGGTATCCTAAAAGCCTCTCTGACGACTTACAAATTGCTCATTTCAACGTCATAGATTATGATTTAAGTCGTAACTATCGCTTTGCCATTTCAGATACTAAAGGGAATATTTTCCTCACCGATAAAGACTTAAAAGTATTAGAAGGATGGAATCCTAAAAAACTAAGCAGGCCGTCTCTGATTCCTCTTAACCATCAGAGAATTGGAAGAAGAGACATCATGCTTTCTATCCAGTCTGATGGTAAAATTCACCTTATGAACCGAAGAGGCTATCCTCTGAAAGGCTATCCGTTTGATACACAAGAATCGCTTGGTAAAAATTACTTCTTAACTATCGGCAACGAATTATCTAATTCGACAATTACCGTACTTTCCATCGGGGGAGAACTCACAGAAATTAACCTTGTGGGAGATGTGGTTAGAAGGGACCAGCTGATCAGAACCTCCCGGGATGCAGCATTTAGTATTATTCCTGATCGGAGTGGTAAATCCTTTCTTATTATACGAAAAGAGGGAAATAACTATCAGGTTTTGGATGATACCGGTAACCTCCTGTTTCAAAAAGACTATCTCTCAACACAACCCATTTTGATTCAATATTACTGCTTTGGAGGCGGGAAAGACATGGTTATTTTTACAGATACAGGTAATCAAACGCTTTATATTTATGATAAATCAGGGAATTTGTTGACGGGCAGCCCGCTTAATTCCACTCATGAGGCTAGTCTTTTATACTTCAATGCAAGGAGAGAATTCCGGGTTTTTACTGCTTCCGGGTTCAACTTGGAAACCTATTCATTCAAATAATAAGTCTCTAAAGTTTGACTGATTTCCTCTTTTAAAGAGCAAAGATTGTAGTCATAGCACACAAACTATGGCAAAAATGGCATTTAGCCGCTTGTTCAGGACTGTGTGCAGCGAAGCATCAGTTTTGAGTGATCTAGGCTATGAGCAGCTGAGGATTTTGAAACCTAACTTTTCGATTTGATATCCTGTTTACAAGAGTGTGTCAGTATTATTTCTAAGAGTAACTCTCTTTAGGTGTAGTTGCAAAATACACTTGGTGCGGGGCCGGGAGTACTATAACCGAAGTAGTTTTTCCGGAGCGTATTTTGGAATAAACCTAGCTAACTCTTTATTATCAATTAGCATCACTTTTTACCCTTCTACTTCATCGTTAAATCTCACACTAACCAATGAGAATGATAAAGTTGCAAGTTTTAAAGAAATAAAATTATCATTCATACATTGCGGAATTTACAAAATATGAGATTAGAAAGTGGTATTTAGATTATGTTACGACCTTGCAGAGTAAAGCAGAATCTATGGCTATTGAGGGGGGTGAGGCAGTGATGGTGGAATGTATCAATGGCAGTCTGAGCAGGATTGTGAAAGATCTCTTCCGGTTAAATTCATAATTTTACAGAGTCAATATATTCGTTTCCCAAAGTGCCTGTCTTCTATCTTACTGACGATCTGATATTCCCGCCTGTATCCGATGCGGAAGAAGGGGTAGTGGCTATTGGCGGAGACCTAAGCCCGGAAAGACTGATGCTTGCATACAGGTCCGGAATATTTCCTTGGTATAATGAAGAAGAACCGATCTTCTGGTGGAGCCCAAATCCGCGATTTGTACTTTTTCCGCGTAAACTTCACATATCCGGCTCTATGAAACGCATCTTAAAGCGAGGAGAATTTACCGTTTCTTATGATCAGGACTTTGACGGGGTCATTAGTCAATGTAAGCGCATCGCAAGAAAGGACCGGGAAGGAACCTGGATTACGGATGAAATGAAACAAGCATACATTCAGCTACATACACTGGGACATGCCAAATCCATTGAAGTGCGAAAAGAAGGCGAACTTGTTGGTGGTATGTATGGAATAGACCTTGGGAAGGTCTTTTGTGGCGAATCCATGTTCTCTAAAGTTAGTAATGCCTCAAAAGTTGCTTTAATTCACTTTTTGAGAGCTTTTGAAGCAAAAGGAGGTAAGCTTCTGGACTGTCAGGTGTACTCGGATCATTTGGCAAGTATGGGTGCAGAGGAAATTGATCGTATCACTTTTTTGAATATGCTTTAAACCTATAGGTTAAAAATGGCGGCAATTGGTATAGATATTCAAAAAGCAAAAAAATTGCTTCGGTCGGGAGAGGTAGTAGGGATACCCACGGAGACCGTTTATGGATTAGCCGGAAATGCACTGAACGAAGAATCCATTCTTCAGATTTTTAGCGTTAAAAACCGCCCTAAGTTTGACCCACTGATTGCACATGTTGATTCCTTGCATAAAGTAGAGCAATTAGTAGATACGGTACCGGAGGTTGCCGGAAAGCTAGCGGATAAGTTCTGGCCCGGTCCTTTAACGCTATTGTTAGATAAGATACCAAAGGTTCCCAACTTACTTACATCAGGCCACTCTCGGATAGCGGTGAGGATTCCCGACCACCCCCTTACTCTTTCATTGCTGTCTCAGTTAGCGTTTCCACTGGCTGCCCCAAGTGCCAATCCCTTTGGCTATGTTTCACCCACTACGGCCGATCATGTTAATGAGCAGTTGGGAGATAAGATTCCCTATGTTTTGGACGGAGGATCATGTGAAGTGGGGGTGGAGTCTACAATCATTGGATTTGAGGAGGATGAGGCAATTATCTACAGACTAGGCGGCATTTCACTTGAAGAAGTCAGAGAGGTGACCGGTAAAGTCATGGTAAAAGTAAATTCAAGTTCCGATCCGTCTGCACCGGGGATGCTTAAGTCTCATTACTCTCCGGGCAAAAAGCTATTGATCGGAGATATTGCTGAGAACATTACGGATAAAGATACATCTGCAATGGGGGTAATCTCTTTTAAAACAGATTTCTCATTACCTGAAAAAAATCAATTCGTTTTGTCCCCTAGAGGAAATCTAAATGAAGCGGCTCAAAATATCTTCAAAGCACTCAGAAAAATGGACCAGCCGCACATAAAGAAGGTATTTGCGGAGTGGGCTCCGGACGAAGGACTTGGCAGGGCAATCAATGATCGACTGAAGCGAGCCTCCATCTGAAAAAGGACTATATCCTAGCCTGTCTACTTACTCATGATATTAAAGTAATACCTCAGAATTATGTAGTGTTATTGTAAATCAATAGCAGAACTAATGTAAAATCTGTCTACTTATTCTAGGACAGGTCATTTTCATGCAATCCGGGGTCGTTTTGTAAAATAAACCTGACAAATTTCATAGAACTGTCAGGTTTCCGGGAAGATTTTTCACTTCTTCACAAACTTCAGTAAACGCCCGTCCGGCAGTTGAATTAGGTACAGGCCGCTGTGCAGGGAGGCTGCATCTATCCTTGCGTTTGTGGTGCTTTCCAGCACTAACTCCCCGCCTACGCTCAGGATACGTATCGGAGTTTCCACGGGAGACTGCACTTCCACGTAACGACCCGAAGGGTTGGGGAAGATCACTGCTTTCCCTGCATCGCCCGCTGCACTCAGCACACATGGAGTAATCGTCACCTCCTGCGTTTGTGTGGCTGCATTACCCGCATTATCAGTGTAGGTCCACGTGATGGTTTCGCTTTCCATAATAGGGAAGGCAGCATCTGTTTCTGCTGTAACCGTTCCGTCACAATTGTCTGTGGCGGTGGGTACGGTCACGTCCGCTTCCTCAAGTGAACAGGCTGCGGTAATGGCATCCAAAGTGCCCGTAACTCTCGGAGCCTCGGTGTCGGCGATGGTCACCTTCTGCATTTGCGTAGCGGTGTTGCCCGCTGCGTCGGTATGTGTCCACGTGATGGTTCTGTCGGCTGTAATGGGGAAAGCATCGTTGGGGATATTGTGCGTGACCGTAACCTCTCCCGGGCAGGTATCCGAACCGGCAGCGGCATTCACTTCAGCTTCCGTGACCTGACACTGTGCGGTAATGGCATTCAGATTGCCTGAAACTGTCGGGGGTGTGTTGTCTACTATCACGTCCTGCATTTGTGTGGCTGTGTTGTCCGCATTATCGGTGAAGGTCCACGTGATGGAGGTGTTAGATGTAATGGGGAAGTTGGTGACATTGTGTGCGCCCATGATCTGCCCTTCATCGCAATTGTCCGTGGCGGTGGGTTCGGGCAGGTCAGCTTCCGCCAGCGAACAGGCTGCGGTAATTGCGTTCAGATCTGTAACTGTCGGGGACTCGGTGTCGGCGATGGTCACGTCCTGTGTTTGCTCGGACGTGTTGCCGGCCTCGTCCGTATATACCCACGTGATGGTGGTGGTGCCAGCCTGAATGGGAAAGGGAGTGCCGGATTTGAGGGCTACGGAGACCGTTCCTTTACAGTTGTCTGCGGGGGCATCAGGTTCGGTCAGTTCATTTTCAGCACCGAGCGGACATTGTGAGGTAACCTCCGGTAGATCCCCTGTAACTTCCGGGGGCATGGTATCGTCTATGGTCACTTCTTGCGTTTGCTCGGACGCATTGCCGGCCCCGTCCGTGTATATCCACGTGATGGTTCCGCTTTCCGTGAGGGGAAAGGTAGTGCCGGATTTGATTGCCACGTTGACCGTCCCTCCACAGTTGTCTGCGGGGGCATCAGGTTTGGTCAGGTCAGTTTCCGCACTGATCGGACATTGTTCGGTAACCGCAGCTAAGCTCCCTGAAACTGTCGGGGGTGTGGTATCTTCTGTTATGGTTACGGTCTGTGTTTGTACAATGCTTTTGCTGTTATGGGTGTAGGTCCAAGTAACGAGGGTGCTTTCGGTAATGGGGAAGTTGCTGACATCATGCGCAGCTGTGACCTTTGTTCCTCCTCCTACAGTGCAACTGCTCTTAGCGGTGGGTGGGGTGAGGGAGGCAATACATTGTGAGGTCACTTCCTGTAGGGCGGCGGCTTCCGTCCGTATGGAGATTAACTCATCATCTGAGATGTTCCAGTTATAAGGCTCACCTGTGAGCACGTCCCTTCCTACTTTTCCTCTACAGGAGTATTTATCCGGTGCGTTGAAAGTGATGCCGGAGGGGATTTTAGTCTCGCCTGCATCTGTGTCTAAGGTGCTCCATCCGATGAGGAGTTTATCGTAGTTTTCGGAAGACATGGAGGTATTGTCGGTAAACATGTTGTTCATATTCGTCACCTTGCTTACGTCCCAATCACTGAGGTCGCCGCTGACGGAAGCTACAGCAAACATGGCAAACATATCCGTCACATTTGAAAGGTCCGGGATGCCTGCCTTGTCGGCGATGGTGAGTTTGGTACAACTCCTGAAAGCATTGCTCATGGAAGTCCATGGGTTATCTCCCCACTTTTGGATAGTGCGTATCTGCCTTGCGGAGGTGCTGTTCTTAGAGAAATAGATACGTGGAAACGTTCCGCTGATGGTGACGGTGTGGGTGTCTGCTGTAGCGTATTCATGGGAGGCATCCCCTTTGTAGGTGTTGTTATCGGCAGGTTCGTCTTCCCCCCAGTTTACGGTGTAGCTGTAGCCGGCTCCTGTGGTAGGGATGGTAATGGTTTCTTTTTCAGAGGTTGTTTGCCAGGTAGTGATGAAGGGTTTCGGGTTGTCTTGCGCCCGTCCGAAGAGCGCGAGGAAAAGTGCGGAGATTATGAAAAAGGTACTTTTTAGAGATAATATTAAACTATTGGGGGGGGGGGGGGG
>JACONI010000121.1:7866-45197 GCA_014323825.1 Ekhidna sp.
GGGGGGGACATTAAATTAAGCCCGTACAGCCCTTTCGGCAGCGTGTGTGACGTGTTCTCTGTGTTCATGATGTCTTTTGATCTTTTTTTATTTAAAGTGTTCATAACTCATTATTTTAGTTCTTAATGAAATCGTAAAACACGAAGTTATATTATTTTTTTGAATTGTTATATAAGTCTTAAACCGGTATTGCTAAAATATTATAGATTTGCAATAAAAAACATTATGAAAATATCAGTCTGTCCCAAGTGTAGTTCTTATCAATACATCAAAAAAGGTAAAGTTCAAGGTAAACAACGCTATCACTGTAAAGCATGTAACTATAACTTTACGGTGTCTAAATTAGGTAAAGGTGTAGATAATTATTATATACGATTATCTCTAAGGCTCTATTTGGAGGGCATGAGTTTTAGAGGGATTGAACGTGTAGTAGGGGTGAGTCATGTAAGTGTGATGAATGGGGTAAAAAAGTATGGCAAGGAGTTAAAGACCTTGCATACGGATGAAGAAAATCCGATAAAAGCAGTAGAAGTGGATGAACTCCATAGTTATTTTAAGACCAAAAAAACAGTGTATGGGTCTGGGTTGCTGTGTATAGAGCACGTAAAAGGGTGTTGGGTTTTACCATCGGGGACAGAAGTGAAATGACTGGAGATCGCTTGTGCTCAAGTTTAAGAAAAATGCAGATACGATCATTTTATACTGATCATTGGAAAGCTTATGAAAGTATTCTCCCCGCTGATAAACATGTACAAAGCAAAGACTTACAATATTGAAGGCTTGAATAGCATGATAAGCCATTATTTAGCTCGTTTCAGGAGGAAGACCATAAGTTATTCAAAGGCTCAAGAAAGGATTGTTTATTCACTGAATCTCTTATTTAATCATATAGCTATACCATTTTAGCAATACCAAAATATCTTTATTATTATATAGTGACGTTTTGCAGGCGGTAAAGGTTGTGAGGGCTATAGAAACTTATTCAATTCCCTGAAGATGGCATCTGTGTTCGGAGGAGTAAACGCATTTGTCCCATCCGTATTTCTCACAATGTGAAAGAACACATCAATGCGGAATTCCGAACTTCCGGAGGTACGTGAACTGGCCGAACCGGAGTAGGTGGTGGGTTTTGTTGGGTGTGGTGTGCTGCAAACTTGTCCAAAAGTCCAACACAAACTTATCAAGAGTCTCAAAGGGCTAGCAGATCATTAACCCAAATTTCAGAGTTAAAATAACGTAAATGAATATCAGATTTGAAACATGAAATTCTTGATGAAACTAAGGTTAAAATTAGTTTTTGCAAACGCACCGATCACATTTTTTTAACCTCTCTTTGGTTGGAAGTAAAAAACCCGGGTTTAATGTAATTATGAGGATTTGCTACCCCATTGATGATTAAGATATAAAACTAACCGGTTTATCTCTAAGATGCTTAATATTACATTGAATTCAGATTCATTTTATCTATCATGCCAAAAGAAAGGTTTTCAAATAACATCCAAATAAAAAACAGAAAGGCAAGCTACGAATTCGAGTTTTTGGAAAAATTTGAGGCCGGCATGGTGCTTAAAGGAACAGAAATTAAATCCATAAGAGAGGGAAAAGCCAGTGTTCAAGAAGCCTATTGCTATTTACAAAATGATGAAGCTTTTATTAAAGGGATGAACATATCTCCGTATTCCAATGCAAGCTTTGAAAGCCATATAATGACAAGAGAAAGAAAACTTCTTCTCAAGAAAAAGGAAATCCAAAAACTAAGATCAAAAACAGAAGAAAAAGGTTTAACCATTGTTCCGGTTAAAGTATTTATTAACAATAGAGGTTTTGCTAAATTAGAAATTGCTTTGGCAAGAGGTAAAAAGCTGTATGACAAGCGAAATGATATTAAGAAAAAAGATCACAAAAGAGAATTAGACAGATTGAAGGTATAGTTATGGTATTAGTACTAAATCAAGATTATTCACTGCTTACTGTTTGCACCGTGCAAAGGGCCTTTCTTCTCATATTTCTTGAAAAGGCTGATTTGGTAGAATCTATTAAGCAGAAGCATTTAAGGTCTATATCTGAATCTTTTCCCTTCCCGTCTGTGGTAAGAGTAAAACAGTATGTAAACATTCCATATAATAAGGAAGTCGTCATGAGCCGGCATAATATTTTCAAAAGAGATAATGGCAAGTGCCAGTATTGTGGAACATCAAAGGACCTTACGCTGGATCACGTTGTGCCAAGGTCAAAAGGGGGAAAGTCTACTTGGACAAACCTAGTTACGGCATGTAAAAAATGCAATTCGGTAAAAGGGGATTTCACTTTAGAAAAGGCGGGCATGAAGCTAAAAAAGAAACCAATGAGACCTTCTTATCTTTCACTTCTCCGGATGAGCCACGGCTCATATCAAGAGGAGTGGATTCCATATTTGAATCCTAAAAAAGCGATAGCATAATGAAGTATCTATTGAGAACAATATTCATCTCATTTTTTTTAACATCCTGCAACACAAACGAAGGTGACAAAACAGAAAAATCAAGAGAAGAGATAATTGAAAAATTTGAACTTGAAAAGCATATAGAAGATTCAAAAGATTTAGCCGAAGATGTCAAAAAGGATGTAGAGACTGCTATTGAAAAATTTAAAAAACAAAAAGAAAGAATAACTAAAGAAGCAGATAATTTAAGAGAAGCTACCGAACAAGAGCTAGAGGATGTTATAAATCAAGCCGAAAAAGAATACGAAGATTGGTCTGATAAAGATAAAGAACAGTTATAGTTAGAAATAAAAATCCCCAACCATTTGGTTGAGGATCTCATTGAAAAGTTACTTTTGATTAATCTTTTACAGACTTGAGAGATTTATAAAGAAGTTTCCTGGCGTTGGACTTTCTAAGCGTTTGTTCTACATCAGAAACAATTCCCATTTTAACTTCTGAATCAATATTGAGAGCCATTGTTATTCGATCTCTCTCAGCCTCTGAGAGTTTATCTTTTTCCTGATTTACGAAAAGTGTCAGTTCATCCGGCTCTACGAAAACATCATTTGTTTGGATTTTTGGTTCTTCCCCATAAATACCAATATTCTTTGGCTCGCCGATGTAAATGTGACTAACCAGCGATTTTTTTTGGATCTTGCTCAACTGCTCTGCCTTAGGCAAAATCTGCTTGACCAAAATTTCCTGCTCCCTCATAACAGTCGTTACCATGAAGAAAAATAGCAGCATAAAAATAATATCCGGCAGTGCCGCAGTAGGAATTTCCTGTGATGCTTTAGAATTTTTCTTAAACTTTGACATAGTAATATTTATTTATCCGGTTCGGCAATTGAAATAGCTTTTGGAATACCTGCTCTTGCTTGCTTATAGGCTCTTTTTTGCAAATCATCACTTTGATCCAACTGCAAAAACTCTTCAGCAGTGATACCTATTCTCTCAGCATAAATTTCATTGTAAGCCGAGTGAAGTGCGTCAAGAACATCAATATACAATTTATAACTTGTACCTCTGTTTGCCTTAAACGATACAATTGCATCGCCGGGGCTGTCAGAAGAAGACGGATCTTGTTTCACCTGTGATTTCAAAGAACCTGGCAAACTGTTATATAAATCAATAGTTTCTGTGGAAGAAAGCTTTCCAAAGTTCAAAATATGGTCCTTAACCATTTCTTTAAGCTCACTAATTGGTCTACCAAATGGCTCGTTTTCTACAAGCAATTGGTCATTTGAGTTAGCGAGAATTTTAAAGATGTTCCGTTCTTGAAGCTTAATCTCAATTTCCTCTTCAGGAGGAGGGGGCAGTTGCATCAATATCCCTTTATCATTTGCAATTGTAGTCGTAACCAAAAAGAAAATGAGCAAAAGGAATGCAATATCAGCCATTGAGCCGGAATTTACTTCCGGAGTGCCTCTATCTTTATTTCTTGCCATTATTCAAATGCTTTTTTTACTTCCGTATATACAATACCTAAAACAGCAGCGATAGCTAAAATGTAAAAAGTAACAATTCCGGCTCCTACCAATTTCACGGTATCTTTTGAGTAGTCTCCTTCAGCTTCTCCACTTGAAGTAAAGTAAGCAATAAAGAAGACAGCTAATAAAGCCCCTATTCCGATTCCCATCTTCTTAAGAGCATCAGGGTCTCCAAAAGCCTTTACCAGCGGCATACCGATAGCGATAATAATACAAAGACCCGTCAATATGTATGCTAAAAATAGTCCTATATCTACCATAATCACTCTATTTATTACTTACTCTTAGATAAGTTATGCTTAACCAGAAAATCTACCAGTGAAATAGAAGCATCTTCCATGCTATTTACGATTGAATCTACCTTAGAAACTAAGTAGTTATAGAATAGCTGTAAGATGACAGCAACGATCAGACCGGCAACTGTTGTTAAAAGTGCCACTTTGATACCGCTTGCTACCAATGCGGGCGATACATCACCTGCCTCTGCAATTGCATCAAATGCCGCAATCATACCAATTACAGTACCCATGAAACCTAACATTGGAGCCAATGCAATAAATAATGAAATCCAGATCATCCCTTTTTCTAATTTACCCATCTCAACGGAACCGTAAGAAATAATTGATTTCTCTACCATTTCTATCCCTTCAGACATTCTCATAAGACCTTGAACAAAAATAGAGGCTACGGGTCCTCTTGTATTTCTACAAACTTTCTTAGCGGCGTTTACTCCGCCGGATTTCAAAGCATCTTCTACACCGGAAAGAAGTTTTTTAGTATTTGTAGAAGCCATATTAAGGTGAATAATTCTTTCAATTGCAATCGCCAATCCAAGAATCAAACAAAGAAGTGGGAAAGTCATAAATGTAGCATCCCCGTCTATAAAATATTGTTTTACCACTTGATGGAAATTTCTTGAATCCGAGGATTCTTCAGCAATATATATTTCTTCGGATTCCTTAGCCGGATCCGCCGCCGCTACCTCTTCACCGACAGCAGCATCAACAACAGCAGAATCTACGGTCAGTGAATCGGGATTATCAAAAGATGCATTTTGTGCTGAAGCACTAACAGCAATCACACCTGTCAACATAAAAAGAGTTAATAACTTTTTCATAATTTAGTCTTATAAGTTAAGTCTTTGATTTAGTTTAAATATTTAATAAATTCAAATTTGCAAATAGCTGCTTAAAAAAGCTACTATTTATAAAAAATCTTTTTGAAAGGCCTAAGATAATAAAATTAGCAGAGAGGAAGGGATTCGAACCCTTGATATCCTTTTGGGATATACACACTTTCCAGGCGTGCGCCTTCGACCACTCGGCCACCTCTCTGAATGATCCCCACTTTTGAGGAATCTGCAAATAAATCATTAAAAATTTCCTTATACAAGTTTTAAGCTATAAAGAGGTTTAAGCGAAGACTTCATTTAGCTATTTCTCCAACTTGTGTAGGCAGTACATATCAGTATGGGGAGAAACATCCGCTGTACATTTTTAAACGGCATTGTTAATTTAGCATAGATAAGTGATTAAAAAGTAGAAATAAAGAATACGCTATCATCTCTTTCGACTTTGAGTAACATTTGGGACAGTGGGGAATTTTTGTATCCATGCTTTTTTATTGATAATCTACTACATTTTAGCAATACCACCAAAATTAATTATCAATGCATAATATTACAAAATATTATTAGGTAAAAATACCTAATTATTTAATTAAAGTATCGGCAGGTATTAAACTCACTGCTTTTTTTACCATCTTTGGTGAGCCGAGATAAAGAGGGGTTCTTTGGTGAAGAGCTTCCGGCAGGATGTCCATGATTCTCTGGTTACCATTTGTAGCAACGCCGCCTGACTGCTCTGCGATAAATGCCAGTGCATTGCATTCATAAAGCAACCTAAGCTTGCCCTCCGGATATTTCACCGTATTTGGATAGAGGTAAATTCCTCCCTTCATCATATTTCGATGAAAATCCGCCACTAATGAACCGATGTATCGAGCCGACATTTGTTTTCGCCTACATTCTTCTATATAGGCTCTGACCCATGAGTCGAACGTATAAAAATTGCCTTCATTGATTGAGTAAATTGTTCCATCCTCCGGGTAGGTAATATTATCATTAGAGAGCACAAATTCCCCAAGGCTATATTCTAATGTGAAACCATGAACGCCTCTTCCGGTAGTGTAAACAAGCATTGTTGAGGAGCCATACAGAATATATCCTGCAACCACCTGTTCAGTACCTTTTTGCAAAACATCTTCCTCCTGAACAGGGCTGCCGACAGGTGATATTCGCTTGTAAATAGAGAAAATAGTTCCAATGGACACATTCACGTCAATGTTTGAGCTTCCGTCCAGCGGATCAATCGCCACTACATAGCGACAGTTGGGATTTAGGTGGATGATTTCCCGATTTTCTTCAGATACAATGGCACAGGTCATCCCTCCGTTTTTTAGTGCCCGCGTAAACCGAATGTCTGCAACTACATCTAATTTTTGCTGATCTTCTCCCTGCACATTCTTCCCCCCGAACCCTCCGGTGATATCTAAAAGACCCGACTTATTGACTTCCTTATTGATGATTTTACCGGCAAGTGCTATGTCTCTGAGAAGTTGTGAAAGCTCACCTGTAGCAAAAGAGAATTCCTCCTCCTTTCGTCTGATAAATCTATCAAGTGTTGTACCAATCGGCAGGCCAAGTTTACTTTTGTTCATGTGTTTAAGATCCGTTTCAATGAATTAATTATTTCTAAGACATAAAAATAAGGGTTTATATTGATTTATAACGATTGCGATGCAAATTTTCAAATTTGGTGGTGCTTCTGTAGAAAATGCAGAAGGTATCAGGAACTTATGTAAGATTGTTGAATCCTTTGGTAAGGATAGCCTGGTTATTGTAGTTTCAGCGATGGGGAAGACGACCAATAAATTGGAGGAACTTGTTAAACTCGCTCATACCGAAAGCGACTACGAAGAACCACTTCAAGGGCTGAAAGCATACCACAGAAAGATCATCTCAGAGCTGCTTGAAGAAGTCCCGGAGCATTATCCTAAACTAGAAACTAAACTCGAGAATATATTAGGCAACCTCAGTCAATACGACCTAATGTTTGCGTATGATATGGTCGTTCCTTTTGGAGAGCTCATGTCAACTACAATTATCAATGCCTGTCTCAATGAAAAAAGGAATTTTTGTCATTGGTTAGATGCAAGATCTGTCATTCGTACAGATCAGTATTTCTCGGAGGCCAATGTGGACTGGGTTGTTACAGAGCAACAGATTTGGGAGCGATTAAGACCCCTGACAAAAGAAAAAATTGTAATTACGCAAGGGTTTATCGGTTCGGATGTAGAAGGTAATTCCACAACATTAGGCAGGGAGGGTTCTGATTACACAGGTGCTATCCTGGCCTATTGCTTAAACGCCGATGGATTTACTGTTTGGAAAGATGTTCCCGGCATTCTAAATGCCGATCCAAGGATATTAGAGAAAACAGTGCAATATGCAAAACTTAGCTACCGTGAAGCGACAGAGATAGCTTACTACGGTGCACAAGTCATTCACCCTAAGACATTAAAGCCAATTGCACGGAAGAATATTCCTTTAACGGTGAGATCTTTTCTTAATCGTGACTTAGATGGAACCGTAATTTCATCTGAAAGTACAAAAAAGGACATTCCGTGTTTCATTTTTAAGGGGAATCAGCTTCTCGTAACTGCTCAGGTAAAGGATCATAGCTTTATGGATGAAAAGAAACTTGGATTGATCTTACAGGTGTTAGACCTGTTGAATATTAAGATTAATCTTATGCAAAATTCTGCATTGACCTTTTCATTTTGTATTGACAATAAGAAATTTAAAGTTAAGCGAATTAAAGAGTTACTTAGCAGAGATTTTATTTTATCATTTGAGTGTTCATTGAATTTGGCTACAATCAAAAATTATACTCCGGAGTCTTTTGAGAAACTTCCGCTGAACCGCTCAGTGATAATGGAGCAAAAAACCGTCAATAATTATCAGGTATTGTATCAGTCAGACGACCTGGCTGAGAAAGGCTAAAAGGTGAATTTTTTTAAAATTCGTTTGATATCGCTTAAATAAGAACTTCCGAATAGGTTTAAGTGTACGAGCAGAGGATATAGGTTATGTATATCAATGCGTTCTTCAAACCCCTTTTCCTGAGGGTATTCATCTATATATGCTTCATAAAAAGGCTGCTCAAACCCACCAAACATCGTTGTAAAAGCAAGTTCAGTTTCCCGATGACCATAATGAACCGCCGGATCTATCAGTACAGGTTCTCCTTCAGTATTGCAAAGAAAATTCCCGCTCCAAAGATCCCCATGGATAAAAGAAGGAGATTCTTTTGGTACTAATATCTCCAGGCAGTTATACAATTTCCGAAAGTCATCAGTAATATGCTTATCTACTAAACGGGCTTCTCTGGCGAGTTTAAGTTGAGGCTCCAGTCTCTCATTAACGAAAAATTCGGTCCAGCTTTTATGCTGAATATTTGATTGAGGTAACTGACCAATGTAATTGTTATGATCAAGTCCAAATTTTTCAGCATCAGATCGGTGCATAATTGCCAGTTTTCTTCCAAAAGAGGGCCAGAATTGGTTTGACCTCACCCCGGGATCAATCCATTCAAGTAGTAAGTATGACTTATTATCTTTTGTGCCGATACCCAGTACATTGGGAATTTTTATCTCTGAGTTTTGAACAAGAAGACTTAATCCCAAAGCTTCTTTTTCAAACAAGTCCAATTCCTCTGATGCGCTCCATTTTAAAAAATAGCAATCAGACCCCGCTTGTATCTTGGCAGTCTCATTGATACAACCGCCAGCAACACGTTGAAATTTATCCGAACTTTTGACCCCAATATGATCGTAGAGGACAGCATTAAAGAATTTATTGTTCATCAATCATTCTCACTTCTGATGTGATTGATGAACGCATCTATTGACCTGTTTAATATCTTAAAAACATTATCAAATTCACCTTCTTCTCCATAATACGGGTCAGGTACATCTCCTTTTTCAAGGGGATCAAAATCTCTCATCAGATAGACTTTATGCTTATTGCTGCCCATTATTTCATTTAATATGTTTTTTCTATTGGAAGCATCCATGGCAATTATGTAGTCAAAATCTTCACCGTGTTTTTTTAGAAACTGCTTACCCAGATGGTCAATCTTCATCCCGTTTTTCTTAACAATCTCTACTGTTCTGGAGTCCGGATCCTCTCCGATATGATAGCTGGCAGTTCCTGCTGAATCAGAGATATATTTTGACTCAATGCCTAGTTTTCGGACTTTGTTATTAAAGATAGCTTCTGCCATCGGAGACCGACAGATGTTTCCTAGACAGACAAATAAAATTTTTTTCATCAAAGGGGTTACTTTTTCTGATTATGAAGTATATAACAAATGTATTACGCAAATTTATTCATATACCTGTTTGACAAGCAAAAAGAAAAGTTCCGTTTTTGGCGGGACTTTTCTTTTTACGGAGTTTGAAAAAATAGTTATTAAAGAAAAGAGAACAATAATTTTAATAGCCTTAAAAATCCGGCGATTTCATCTCTGAGATTTTGTATTTGTATTTTAGCCGGTAATGAAAGGATTGATTACGAAATCCACCGGTCTTTGGTATCAGGTTTCTTCAGAGGATAAAAAGTATAATGCAAGATTAAAAGGGAAGTTCAAGCTGGAAAATAAAAAACTGACCAACCCTATCGCAGTGGGGGATCGGGTAGAATTTGAATTGAACGAACAGGTAGAAGATGAATGGGTAATCACGAATATTTATCCGAGGGAGAACTATGTTTTACGTGAAAGCCCTCGAAAAAAAGGTTATCACCATATCATAGCCAGCAATATTGATCAAGGAATTTTAATTGTTACTCTTAAAATGCCAAGAACCTCAATTGGGTTTGTTGATCGTTTTTTGATAAGTCTGGAAGCATTCAGGATACCCGGGATTATCATATTTAACAAATCGGATATTTACTCATCTAAAGACCTTTCCAGGGTTGACTTTTTAAAAGGTATTTATGAAAAAGTAGGATATCGGGTACTAATCACCAGCTTTAATAATGATCCCCTAGACAACGTTAAATCTCTGTTATTAAATAAGATAAGTTTGTTATCAGGTCACAGCGGTGCAGGTAAATCAACACTAATTAACAGATTTATTCCACAGGCAAACCAGGAAGTACAAAAGGTGTCAAGCTTTGCAGGCAAAGGAGTTCATACAACCACTTTTGCTGAGTTGTTTGAGTTGAATAAAAACACGAAGGTTATAGATACTCCGGGAATAAAGGAGTTGGGGCTTGCTGAGATTGAAAATGAAGAATTGTCCCATTATTTTCCGGAAATGAGAAAATATTTAGGTAAGTGTAAGTTTAATAACTGTCTGCACGATAATGAGCCGGATTGTGCAATAAAAGAGAGACTAGGTAAAGATATTTCAGCTATTAGATATGACAGTTACCTTTCAACCCTGAAGAATGAAGACAACAGAAAGTAATGCGTTATTATTCGTAACATCATTCAACGTGTAATAATCGTTCTTTTTATTCAAACATAAAGGGATGAAAAGGCGTAAGACCCTGCTACGCATATTTTGACTTTGCCGGAGCGTGTTTTGACTTTCAGAAATGCATTCCTTCTGCTTACAATTGTGTTCTTTTCTCCCGCAGATAGGCACAGATTCGCCAGGTGTTGTCAAATACCACAGCTTAATAAAAATTGGGTGTTGTGAAGTCCATTTCTAAAAAAATACGGAAATTACAAAATACTTTAAGCGTATGAGAGAAGATAGTACCACCTTACTGGTTGCCATATTGGGTATCATTGCCCCGCATTTTAAATCCATGGGTAGCCCTCTTTGTAGGCATATTGAGTATTTTATGGCTCTCTTTCCAACTTATAAGAGGGGTAAGGAGATGGAAAGACGATACACAAAGACGAAGGGAGGAGAAGGAGAAAAGAGAAGAGGAAAAAGCAAGGAGAGAGGAGGAGAAGGAGAAGAGATCGGAGGAGAAAGAGAGGCACCTTGTTCAAATGAGCGTGCTGAAACTTCAAGAGGAGAAAGAGAAGTCCGAAAAAGCACGTATAGACCTTGAGTTGGAAAGACTGAAAGGAAACGCAAAGTAAGCACCTCCTCTCTCCCTTTCCCTATTTCCCGAAAAAAGAAAAGGCAAGGCTTCATCATATCCTTTGAAGTAACGCTAGATTTTGAACTAAAACACCGGATTTTATTTTTTGGGAACTCAGTTAAAGTCCTTGAACAGGAGGCGTTGAAAAAGCAAATGACGGATGAGATAATTGATTTAGTCGAGCCATTGTTTATGGCTCTTCTTCCCTACATAATGCTCCCGCTAGGTGTAGTTTGTAACTATATTTTAGATATATTCTGCTCACCTGCCCAAAAATATTGAACTCTATTGCAACTTTACATTATCTTTATAGTATAAGTTTTGAGGTAATATATTTACCTGAAGTCAGAGACTTTTTTAGGTAAATTGCCCCTCAAGCACCAAGAAACTGATTTATAATATTAATACAGCAAAGCAGGTTAATTTGGAATTGGAAAGATATTGACAATGATATTTTTAAAGATTTGACGGATAAGCTCAACCAAAACCGACAGAATTGATTAAAATGAAATGCCAGCAATTTTAAAACATAGTGGATATAGATTTTTCTTTTATGTCAATGACCATCAGCCCAAACACATTCATATTGAAAAAGACAATAAAACGGCAAAATTTAATCTTGAGCATTTGCAGTTGATCAAGTCAAGGAAGTTTAATGCTTCTGAAATAAGGGAAATTCGTAAATTAGTCGAAAATAATATAACACTCTTTATAAAAAAATGGGATGAATACTTTAACAATAAATAAATCATTTTTAGCGACAGACCTATCATTTACGGAAAATAAGATGATCGTTTTTTTTGAAGATGGCAGAGAATTGGCTATTCCCCTTGAATGGTTTTCAAAACTGCGAAATGCAACTAAAGAACAACTAAAAAATTGGCGTTTTATTGGAGACGGGGAGGGCATACATTGGGAAGAATTAGATGAGGATATACTTGTAGAAAACTTATTAGAATGATATAATCAAAATAGATTTTTTCAGGGAATTGGTTGCTCCTTTGAAGGATATAAACGGGATATGCAAACAGAAGCATAAATAAGAAATAGATGAGTAAAAAAATCCTTGAGATGCCTGCAAAGCAACCCTCTCTAGGTGGTGTAGTTTGCAACTACACCTTAATAAATATATATCCGGCTGCTTAAAAATGAACCTAACCGGTTGAAAGTTCTCTATGCCTGAAACAATCTACAGTATGATCATTAACCATCCCGACTGCCTGCATGTGAGCATAAATTATTGTTGACCCGACAAACTTAAACCCTCTTTGTTTTAAGTCTTTTGAAAGCACATCAGATGCTTTCGTTGTTATCGGTACTTCTTTCATTGACTTCCAATGGTTGATGATTGGCTCGCCATCAACGAACTGCCATATATACTCATCAAAACTTCCAAACTCCTTTTGTACCTCTATGAATTTTTTGGCGTTACGGATGGCTGCCTCAATCTTTAGCCTGTTTCGTATGATTGAAGGGTTTTGAATTAAATCTTCAACCATCTCCTGACCATAACCGGCAACTGTGGCGACATCAAACTCCGCAAAGGCTTTTTTATAGCCGGCTCTTTTTTTCAAAACAGTGGCCCAGCTAAGGCCCGCCTGAGCGCTTTCCAATACCAAAAACTCAAAATGCTTTTTTTCGTTATGAACAGGGACACCCCATTCTTCATCATGATATTGCACATATTGATCAAAGGTATTTCGGCACCATTCGCATCGGTTTTTCATAATCTTATAAATTCGTTGTTTATTACACATAGATAATCTTTCATTGCCAACCATTTTATGAGAATTACATTTTTTATCTGCCTTTTCCTTCTTCGAATAAGCCTTGAAGGTCAGATACCGGTTTATGATTACCTGAAATTTGAAAAGTCATTAATTGTTCCGGAGAGCATTAATCGTGAGAGAACTGCTGTTGTTGTTCAGGTGCCTGACAGAACCGGAAGTTTTAGAGAGGTGGGTGATTGGAAGCAGATTGCTGAGAAAGTGCATAAGGCTTTTGTGAAAATGGGTATAGATGCGGTTTTTTATCTAAATCATTATGCTTTAGGAAGTGATATCTCAAAGAAGAATCATAAAGAGTTATTCGACTCCAGAAGAGTTGAGCACATAATCTTTGTCACAAAAAGTGATGCAGGGTTTGAGCTGATTATATGTCATTACAGCAGAACATCTTCTTTTCTATCGTTGGAAAAGCCTGTTTTTTATTTGCAAAAACAAGAACTGTATGAACTCCTGCTTCAAACCGGAAAAGAAATCAGAAGGGCTGATCTAAGCAAAGAAAATTTTCTTATCCCCGAAAAACCTAACTATATAAAGGGAATTTCTATCGTAGAAAAGTCTTTGCTTAAAAATTATCCGGGTATATTAAGAAGAAGTAAGTTGGTGGTTGAACGGTTTAGTAAGTTATCTGTCCCGTCAGACAGTGATGATGAAATCAATCAAAAAATTGACTCTTATAATAAGGATATTGAAAATAAAAACGCAATGTTTGTGAAATTAATGGAAGCATATCCTTATGATTATGAGTTCATTGACCCTATGAATGACGAGGATTTACTCAGAAGAAGACATCAATTCGTACTAAGGTCTGTAAGCGGCCCAACAGATATTTTAAGACAAATGTTAAATTTTGATACCCCTGATTCTGAGACTGATTATGTTTCAACAATCCCAATCATGCCGGATCAAACACAGGCCAAACCTATTCCACGGGATGCGCTCGTTCATAAGTTTTACATAAGACAAAATATTTCAAAAAATATACACGCAGGCGTTTGGGATGCAGATGTTACCTGGGAAGATGCACTCGGAAATATGATTGGTAACCTTATTCAAGAGCATAATGCTGACAAATAAGTCATCTGAATTTTTTGGAAATAAGCCTAAAACGGAGGCGATTGATATTAATTCCTATCTTAAAAGAATAAGAGCACAGAAAGAGAAGCCCTCTATCAGCTATTTAAAAAAACTACACAGGGCTCATCTGATAAATGTACCGTTTGAAAATCTTGACATTCATTATAAAAACAAAATAATTCTTGATTACCGGAAAATTTACAAAAAGATTGTGAGCAGAAGAAGGGGTGGGTTTTGCTACGAACTTAATGGCCTTTTTTACCATCTTCTTTATCATCTGGGCTTCAATAGCTATTTAATATCAGCGAGGGTGAAACAGGAAGAAGGGTTTTCGAAGGATTATGATCACATGGCCGTCCTGGTTTTACTTGAAAATGAACGCTGGTTAGTTGATGTTGGATTTGGCGACTCTTTTATTTATCCTAAAAAAATAGAAATCAATAAAGTACAAATGGACTATGTTGATTATTGGAGAGTCGTTGCTGACCCGGATGAAAACCTGATACTTCAGCAGTCTGATGATTATTCGAGTTTTCGGTCTAAATATTTTTTCACGCTTGAAAAAAAGCAGCCTATTCAATTTATGGATAGATGCGAGTTTCACCAAACTTCCATAGAATCACATTTTACAAAACAAAAGCTAATAACCCGGCTGACGGCAAAAGGAAGAATTATGCTGACAGAAAGGAAACTTAAAATTTCCGAACTGGGAAATACCACAGAGCAGGAAATTACGAATGAAGATGAATTCTTATCAAAACTCCGACAGCATTTTGGAATTGGCTTTCGCCAGCTGATGCGTAACCCGTAATAATAAACCGGCACCGCAAGAGTCGGTTTTCTCTTTAGTGTTGATATTTTTTGATTGCCCGCTTCAATGAAGTAACATCTGAGGCGATAGCGGGGTCACTGTATATTCGGGATGACAAAGCTGATATTACACTTTTCTTGAAGCCAATCTTTTCTGCAAGATCTTCGCAGAACTTTATCTCAGAAAGATATATCTGATTGTCAATTTTCATCAATTGAACCAAATGAAACAAACACTCAAACTTGTCATCCTCTGACATTGTATTCAGGGGAGGCAGCGGCTCCGGGTTTTCAACATACCCATCTATTTCTTTTTCCGGAATGCCATTGGCTTTTCCAATCATGTAAATCAGGTTCTTTTCTTCACTGTCAAAGTCCCCATCTATATTAGCAAGTTGAACCAATACACTCAACTTTGATTTGATGTCCATATTCTAATGTTTAAACTTTTAAGTATTTATTTGCTTCTTTCAATAGCACATCTGGTGTTATTACAGTAAGTATGATTTTTACACTTATTCAAAATAAAACAAATCATACTAACCTACCCTTAATGTTAAGAGTACAAATATAGTTAAAAACGGAAAAAAAATCTAAAAAGCAACATTATTTATCCAATGGCTGCTCCCGTTCCCAACTAGGTGTAGTTTGTAACTACACCTCCCCTTTTCTTCATTAAAATACGCCTGCGCCAATCAGCGAAATCTACTGGAGAGTAGAAAGCCTGTCGAATGGGTCTGGGGCAAACGCAATGAAAAGACCGTTAGGGCGTTCCGGTGTAAAATAAATGCGTTAGGTATAAAATGGGGCTGTCTATTGACGGATAATGAGCAGGTTTTAGCTTAGTGCTTCCTTTACCTTATCTGCTGCGTCCTTGAGCACGATTGCAGAAGTTACTTTGAGACCGGATTCTTCAATAATCCTGGCACCCTCCTCAGCATTAGTACCTTGAAGCCGAACAATGATTGGGATATTTACTACTCCGATGTTTTTGTAAGCTTCAACGACTCCCTTTGCCACTCGGTCACACCTTACGATTCCTCCGAAGATATTGATTAAAATAGCCCTTACATTAAGGTCTTGCATAATTATTCTAAATCCTGCTTCCACAGTTTGTGCATTGGCTCCGCCGCCTACATCCAGAAAGTTTGCAGGTTCTCCTCCGGATAGTTTGATGATGTCCATTGTAGCCATAGCAAGTCCTGCGCCATTCACCATACAACCTACGTTTCCATCAAGTTTTACGTAGTTAAGTCCGGATTTTCCCGCCTCGACTTCCAGGGGGTTCTCCTCGGTGATATCTCTTAGCTCAGCAATGTCTTTATGCCTAAAAAGGGCATTGTCATCAATATTTACCTTAGCATCAACAGCAAGTATTTTATTGTCCGATGTTTTAAGTACCGGATTGATTTCAAATTGGGATGCGTCAGTTCCTTCGTATGCTTTGTACAAAGCAAAGATGAATTTCACCATTCCCTTGAATGCATTTCCTTCTAATCCAAGTGCAAAAGCTACTTTTCTGGCTTGGAATCCTTGAAGCCCGACTGACGGCTCAATCCACTCTTTTACAATCTTTTCCGGTGTCTCTTCGGCCACTGTTTCAATGTCCATACCGCCTTCGGTAGAAGCCATGATTACATTTTTACCTGCTGCCCTGTCAAGAAGAATTGACAGATAATATTCCTTTGGATCAGACTTCCCGGAGTAGTAAACATCCTGAGCGATAAGTATTTTGTTTACTTTTTTCCCTTCTGCCCCTGTTTGATGGGTAACCAGGGTACCTCCCAGTATATTTTTTGCTTTAGGCTCTACTTCGTCCGGACTTTTAGCTAAGACCACACCATTGGATCCGGTCTCGTTAATTTTTCCTTTTCCCCTTCCTCCGGCATGAATCTGAGCTTTAATTACGTACCATTCTGTTCCTGTTTCTCTGTTTAATTCTTTGGCTGCATCTTTGGCTTTCTCCGGAGTATCCGCTACAATGCCCTCCTGGATGGCTACTCCGTATGATTTAAGAATTTCTTTTGCTTGATATTCATGAATATTCATAAGGATTTTTTTTGCGAAGCTAAATCAACAACCACGTATAACCAAGTTCTATAATCACTGTTTATATGTTGAAATTTGAACGCTTGAGAAAAGCATATCTTTACCGTTATGCTTAAAGCAAAAAATCTTCATAAGTCTTACGCCGGTTTAGAGATTTTAAAAGGGATCGATGTTGAAATCCAAAAGGGGGAAGTGGTTAGCATTGTTGGAGCCTCCGGAGCAGGCAAGAGCACCCTCTTACATATACTGGGAACATTGGATGACCCTGATAATGGTGAATTAACCATTAACCATCACAAAATTTCAGATTTGGGTAAAACGAAGCTTTCACAATTTAGAAATAAGGAAATAGGCTTTGTTTTCCAATTTCATAACCTATTTCCGGAGTTTACCGCTTTAGAGAATGTTTGTATGCCCGCTTTTATAAAAAAAGACGCTGAAGCAAAGGTCAATGCAAAGCGTTTACTGGATAGGTTGGGTTTAAATGAGAGAGTAAATCATAAACCTTCCGAACTTTCGGGAGGAGAACAACAAAGAGTCTCCGTAGCCAGAGCTTTAATTAACAGTCCCTCAATTGTTTTTGCTGATGAGCCAGGCGGGAATCTGGACTCACAAAGTGCCGATCAGCTTCACAAATTATTTTTTGAGTTAAGAGAGGAGTTATCTCAAACCTTTGTAATTGTCACTCACAACATGGAGCTTGCCGGCATGGCAGACAGAACTCTGGAGATAAAAGACGGGGTGATCTTTTCCTGATGAGGATAAGCCAGGGCGTTTTATACATGCTTTTAGCTTCATTCATTTTCACATTAATGAAAGTATTTGTAAAGCTGATTCCTCACATTCCGGCTATTGAAATTATTCTTTTTCGTTCGATTATATCTTTTGGAATCAGTCTTTACTTCCTTAGAAGGCAAAGGGTGAGTGTTTGGGGAAATAATAAACCCATATTACTGGGCAGGGGAATTTCAGGTGCTGTTGCACTAGTCACCTACTTCAGTCTTTTACAACAAATTCCGTTGGCAACTGCATCGACGTTGCAATACTTATCGCCAATTTTCACAACAGTAATTGGAATTTTCCTGGTAGGAGAGAGGGTAAAGCCTGTTCAGTTTCTCTTTTTCGCTCTGAGTTTTGTAGGTATCTTGATAATTCAGGGCTTTGATTCCAGGGTAAACAGCATTCATTTACTTATGGGAATATTGGCATCCGTATTCATGGGGTTAGCCTACAACTTTATCCGTAAACTCAAGACAAGTGAACATCCCCTGGTGATCATTTTTTATTTCCCGCTTGTGATGCTCCCAATATCAGCGGTTTGGTCCTCATTTATTTGGGTGCAGCCTCAGGGATATGATTGGCTGGTTTTAATTGCTGTGGGGCTTTGTACTCAAGCAGCACAATTTCTTATGACTAAATCATATCAACAAGAAGAACTAAACAAGGTTTCTATTCTTTCTTACATAAGTATTATTTATTCGCTTTCTTTTGGTTATATCCTTTTCAATGAAACTTACGACTTCATCATTTACGGAGGGATGGCATTGGTTTTGATAAGTGTTATTTTAAACGTCCGGTTCAAAAGGAAAATTGCTTGATTTTAGAAGCAGCCCATTTTAAAATTGCAATATTAAAATCAGAGTTCATGGGAAGAGCATTTGAATATCGAAGAGCAGCAAAAGAGAAACGTTGGGATAAAATGAGCAAGGTATTTCCGAAACTTGCCAAGGCTATAACTGTTGCTGTAAAAGAGGGAGGTCCTGAGCCTGAAATGAATGCCAAACTCAGGATAGCCATTCAAAATGCTAAGGCGGAGAATATGCCGAAGGATAATATTGAAAATGCCATAAAGCGAGCCTTGGGCAAAGATGCTGCCGACATTACAGAAGTAACCTATGAAGGGAAGGGCCCTCATGGAGTATTGGTATTTGTAGAAGCTGCTACTGACAATACGACACGTACAGTTGCGAATGTGAAGTCTTATTTTAATAAAGCGGGAGGGAGTTTCGTCCCGTCCGGATCTTTAGAATTTATGTTCAGCAGAAAGGCCGTTTTTGAGTTTGAGAAAACGGATATAACGGATATTGAAGAATTAGAACTTTCACTGATAGACGGAGGACTTGAAGAAATAGAAGAAAATGAAGGTATGATTCATGCTTATGCAGATTACACGAAGTTTGGAGAACTGTCTAAGGTCATTGAAGACTTAGGAATTGAGGTCAAGAGATCCTCATTAAAGAGGATACCTATTTCTCCTGTTGAATTTTCGGAGGATCAACTCAGTGAAATAGAGAAGATGCTTGATAAGATCGAGGAGGATGATGATGTTCAGGTGGTTTACACCAACGTTGCATAAATTGAAAAAGAAAATTATATCGTTTCTACTTCCGAATCTTTAACGGATATCCCATAATTTTCAATATCACGCTGAATATCTTTTAATTCTCCTTGCACCCATTCTCGTTTATTATCATACTTTTTATGTATATAATTTTCTATTGCTCGAAAGTGAGGTGTATGAAGTGAATATTCGAGTTTATAGCTCCTGTCGGGGTCTCCTGTCTGATAGCTCCCAAGACGGCTTTTGACATCAGAGGCGATCCCTACTTTGTATTCTCCTTCGTATTGCGGATGAGATATGATGTAAACGTATTTTTTATTTGTGAAATAAGCATCTTTGTCATTCCTTGTTGGAGGGTCGGTATTAAACCTGACCAGCTTCTCGTAAAAAAGCGTTCCCCTATTCTCTACTTCTTTCCCTAATCGCTCTTTTACTAGTTCATAAGCTTTGACGGATACGTCTATTCCTATCCATTTTCTTTTCAGCCTCTCGGCCGCCACGCAGGTTGTGGCACACCCGCAGAATGGGTCTAGGACCATATCATCTTCACTACTGGAAGCCCTGATGATGCGCTCCAACAGTGCAAGGGGCTTTTGGGTGGGGTAGCCAAGCCTTTCTTTTGCTTGACTATTCAAGATAGGTATTTCCCACCAATCTTGTAAAGCTACTTTTGATTTTCCATCTCTGTATACAACTCTATTATATTTTCCGGATTCTATTTTTTCTTTTGCTTTTTCTTTGTCATAAACTAATAACTGCTTAACTCCATCTTGAACAACATTTACATCATAACCCCTTTCCATTTTTTTTTGCTGTGGGGTATTTTTATTGTATAATTTCTCAAAAAAATGCTTCCTGTATTTTTTTGTATAAACTAATAATATATCATGATTTTTTTGAAAATATTCCGCTGCATTTGTCCACTTTCGATAACACCAAACGATTTCATTCATAAAATTCTTTTCACCGAAAATACAATCAAGCAATAATTTCAAATAATGGCACATTGTAGAATCACAATGTAAATACATGCTACCTGTATCCTTTAATATCCGATGGCATTCCATGAGACGGACAGCCATATAGGCAAGGTAGCAGAAGTTGTAGGAAGATTTTCCTTCAATATCTTTAACCGCACTGAGTAATTCATGAATAGCGTAGTGGTCTTCTTCTATGTCCTTTAACCATTCTTCCTTTACATCTTTTTCACGAAAAATATCAGAAAAGGAGACACCCTCTGCACTGCTTCCGACCGGTGCTGTGAATGTCTTCTTTTTATTGAAAGGCGGGTCTGCATAGATCAGGTTTATGCAGTCGGAGTTGATCCCTTTCAAGACATCTAAATTGTCATGACAGAATATCGTTCGGTTTTCTATGTTCATTCTAATGCAGAGAAACTAATTAACATATTTTGCCCCGAATGACCCAATCTTTCTTAACTTTTTATTAACTTTTTTCTTTATGTAGTTAGATTGTTAATACATGCGGGGCAGAAACTATACAATAGAATTTACTTTATCCTTTGCCGGCCATGTACTCAATAAGTTCGGCAACTTTAGTAGAATAACCCCATTCATTGTCATACCAGCTAACCACTTTAACAAATGTATCCGTAAGGGCAATTCCGGCATTTGCATCAAATATGGAAGTTCTGGAATCGCTTATGAAATCATTTGATACAACAGCGTCTTCGGTATAACCTAAAACTCCTTTCATGTCTCCTTCGGAGGCGGCTTTCATTGCAGCTTTTATTTTATCATAAGATGCAGCTTTTTCAAGGTTTACAGTTAAGTCGACGACTGAAACATTAGGAGTAGGCACTCTAAACGCCATTCCGGTAAGTTTTCCATTCAACTCCGGAATTACTTTACCTACTGCTTTTGCCGCACCTGTAGATGATGGAATAATATTTTGATAAGCACCTCTGCCACCTCTCCAGTCTTTCATGGAAGGACCGTCAACAGTCTTTTGAGTTGCTGTTGCCGCATGAACCGTTGTCATAAGTCCGTCTTTAATACCAAAGTTGTCATTTAAAACTTTAGCAATCGGTGCAAGACAGTTTGTTGTACAAGACGCATTGGAGACAAATTGCATGTCAGAAGTATATTTTTCTTGATTTACACCCATTACGAACATAGGAGTGTCATCCTTGGAGGGTGCAGACATGACTACTTTTTTGGCACCTGCATCTATATGACCTTGTGCTTTTTCTTTCGTAAGGAACAAACCTGTTGACTCAACAACATATTCCGCTCCAACATCACCCCATTTAAGATCCGCAGGATTTTTCTCAGAAGTTACTCTGATGGTTTTACCGTTCACAATAAGATTTTCATCTTTCACATTGACGGTTCCGTTGAACCTGCCGTGTGTAGAATCATATTTTAACATGTAGGCGATGTAGTCAACGTCTATCAGGTCATTGATGCCCACAACTTCCAGATGAGGTGTATCTACTGCCACTCTAAAGACAAGTCGACCTATTCTGCCAAATCCGTTAATACCAATTTTTGTAGCCATAATTGAATTTTTAATTTGATTGATTTTAATACAAAACTATAACCACTTTTTGGAGTAATCAATTCCTTGTTTTAACCGTCAGAGAAGACTTTCTTCCTTTTAACAAAGGATAGTTTGATTTATGCCATTTAAGTCGTTATTTAGCAAGTTGAAAATTTTACTTTGATATGATAAAAATTAATAACTTACTTTTTAAACTAATGTCTTTAGGAGTATTACTGGCCGCCTGCCAGACAGGTGAAAGCGACACAAAAGATGAACTATCGCTAGATTATGAGAAAATTATACTGAATAATGGACTTGAAGTAATTCTTCATGAAGATAACTCAGATCCAATTGTAGCGGTATCCATACTTGTCCACGTCGGATCGAATAGAGAAAAGCCCGGAAAAACCGGTTTTGCTCACTACTTTGAACACATGCTTTTTCAGAGATCCGAAAATGTTCCCGATGGAGGTTTTTTTAAAAACATCAATGAGTGGGGCGGAACATTCAATGGAGGCACCTGGACTGACGGAACAGTATACTATGAAGTGGTCCCGAAAGATGCCCTGGAAAAAGTCCTCTGGATGGAATCCGACAGAATGGGTTTCTTCATCAATGCGGTGTCACTAGCCAGCTTGGAAGGTGAAAAACCCGTCGTTCAGAATGAGAAAAGACAAAGGGTAGATAATCAGCCCTATGGTCATACACAGAGTATAATTCTTAAAGCATTATACCCGGAAGGACATCCATACAACTGGACTGTGATTGGTGAACTTGAAGATCTTCAAAATGCTACGTTGGATGATGTAAAAGAATTTTATGAACAATGGTATGGTCCCAATAATGCAACACTGGTTATAGCCGGGGATATTGATAGAGATAAGGTGATGGCTATGGTTGAGAAATATTTTGGTGAAATTCCCTCCAGAGGCATAGATACTCCAATGAAACCTCAGCCGGCTGCCTTGGATGAAACAAAGACTTTCTACTATGAAGACAATTTTGCTCAACTGCCGGAAATTAGGTTCACTTTCCCAACAGTAGAACAATTTAATGAAGACCAATGGGCATTGGATGCACTTGGAGACATTTTGTCTGAAGGGAAGAGAGCCATTTTATACAAAGAGATAGTGGAAGGAGCTAAACTTGCTCCAAGTGTTAGTTCCTATAATAGTTCAAATGAGCTTGCAGGGACATTTACTATCAGGGTCAGAGCGAATAAAGGCACAGGCCTGGATTCTGTAAGGATGGTTATTGATCAGGCCCTTGCAAAGTTTGATCAGGAAGGTTTTGATGTTAAAGACTTAGATAGAATTAAGGCCGGCATAGAAACGAATTTTTACAATGGAATCAGCAGTGTACTCGGGAAGGCTTTTCAGTTGGCTCAGTACAACGAATATGCCGGAACCCCGGATTTCGTCAAGACAGATTTAGCAAAAATCAAGGCAGTCACAAAGGAAGACGTGATGCGGGTTTTTAGAAAGTATGTACTTGGTCAAAATCGCATTGTCACCAATTTTGTACCCAAAGGTGAGGCCGATTTAGCTATAGCAGGTGCTATCTTGGCAGACATCAAAGAAGAAGGAATAAATGAATATGGGCAAAGCGAGATCATTGAAGAAGAAGGTGACTTCACAATTATCAAGACCGCCTCTTCATTTGATAGGTCAAAGGAGCCTGATTTCGGAGAAGCTCCTCTGGTAACACCTCCAACTATTTGGACAACTACAACTGGAAATGGCATTGATGTTTATGGGGTGGAAGCCAATGAACTTCCATTAGTGAACTTTTCCATGCGAATTATGGGAGGTCATTACTTAGATGACCTGAATAAAATTGGTGTTGCAAACCTAATGACAGATATCATGATGGAAGGAACTGCCAATAAGACACCTGAAGAATTAGAAGATGCAATTGGTCAGCTTGGTGCTAATTTGAGTATGTTCACTTCTGATGAATACATTCAGGTTTCGGGAAATTGTTTATCCAGAAATTTTGAAGCAACGATGGGGCTAGTACAAGAAATTTTACTTGAGCCCAGGTGGGATGAAAAAGAGTTTGATAGAATTATCAATCAGACACTGCAAACTATTGAACAACGCGAGACCAATCCGAATACAATTGCAACCGTAGTAATGAATAAAAAACTATATGGCGAAAATCACATTCTGGGGCATCCTAGTATCGGGTATGAAGATGTGGTTAATAGGATTACGATGGATGATCTTAAGGCATTTTATGAGAGCTATTTTGTGCCGAATGTTACTAACTATCATGTAGCCGGAAAAGTTACTCAAAAAAGAGCAGTAGATGCACTGGGAAGGCTGGCAACGGAGTGGAAAGAAAAAGAGGTAATAATGCCTGCATACGATGTGCCGGCTGTTGGTCAAGACCCTCAGGTCTACTTTGTAGATATTCCTCAGGCAAAACAATCTGTAATTCGAATCGCCAGATTGACAGTTCCATCCGATGCCCCGGCTTATAACGAAATCATGGTGGCCAATGATCGGTTAGGAGACGGTTCTTCAGGCAGACTGTTTCAAATACTACGTGAAGAGAAGCAGTTTACTTATGGGGCTTATGCCTTCCCGAGGAGGAATGTTATGGTACCGAGTTCATTCACAGCTTTTTCAAGTGTAAAATCTTCTACTACGAAAGATGCTCTTGATACCTTTAAAGAAGTCATTGGTAGTTATTCGGATACTTACACCGAAGAAGACCTGAAAAAGACAAAGACAGCTATGATCAAGGAAAATGCAAGAAACTTTGAGACACTCATTGACCTTCTGGGTATTCTACATAACATAAGTACCTACGATCTGCCGCAAGATTATATTGATCAGGAACAGAAAACAGTAACCAATTCTACGATCAAAAGCATCCAAAATACAGTAAATAAATATTTTGATCTGAGCAACTATGTATTTGTGATTGTGGGAGATAAAGCAACCCAATACGCTCAATTGAGAGTAGATGGGCCGGGTGATCCGGTTTTAGTGGATCGTTACGGTAATGCTGATGAATCGATCTGAAAACAGCAAAAAAAGGCGAAGAATTTCTTCGCCTTTTTTTGTTTGCAGCGCTTGCAAAACGAATCAGTACTTCTATATTTGCACTTCCAAAAAATGCCGGTCCCTTCGTCTAGGGGTTAGGACGCCAGGTTTTCATCCTGGAAACAGGGGTTCGATTCCCCTAGGGACTGCGAAAATCAAAGCCAATTTTTATAATCGGGTATTTTTTTTACTCAAAACCTGTGTAAGAAAGTAATAATATTACTTCAGTTGTGCATTTTAAACGAATGCTCATTTTTATAAGGGGAGGTAAAGGAAAGAAAGACCGCTATACCTTACTTTCAAAAAAGATCCTCTTATTGCTAAGCGATTATTATAAAAGCTACAATCCCAAATGTTATTTATTTGAAGGAAAACCAGGTACTCCCTACTCTGCTTCAAGTGCCGGAAACATCTTTAAACGGAGTAAAAAAAGCGCAAGAATTAATACAAATATCACCTTACATTCATTACGGCATAGTTCTGCTGCACATTTATTGGAAAATGATACCGATTTACGTTATATACAAGAATTACTAGGTCACAAAAGCCCCAAAATAACGATGATCCATACCCATGTAACTAATCGTAGTCTTCAAAACATAAAAAATCCATTAGAGGAGACCGAAAAAAGGGAGAAAGATGCTGAACACGCAAAGAATATGGCAATGATATCAGCGGCAAAAGGAAATAAAGAATCGTAAGAATTATTGTATCTTTGAGTATGCCTGAGATAAGTAGATTTTACGGAATAGTTGTGTATATGTTTTTCAATGACCATAATCCTCCTCATTTCAAAACGAAATATGGTGAATTTGAAGCGAATATAATGATTTAAAATGGCACTATTTTAAACGGTGATTTGCCTGTAAGTAAGTTGAAATTGGTTAGTGCTTGGGCAGAGATACACAAAGATCAGTTGATGGAAATGTGGAACTCAAAAGAATTTCATAAAATCGATCCATTGAGATAATAATGAATAAGATAACCAAAATATCAATTAGTGAACCTTACAAACTCTTATGCTTTTTCAATAATGGAGAACAGCGAATACTTGATTTGGAAAAGGTTTTAGATCCTGAAAAGAAGTTTGTTAGTAAAGTTTTAACGGTTAATACATTTAAAAAAGTTAGAATTGATTCTTTTGGGGGAATATCTTGGGAAGGTGTAGCGGAAATGAAAGATTTAGATGGGAAAATAATACCTTGTGATTATGATATTTGTCCGGATTTTGCATATCTAAACTCAACCCCAATATAAAACCCCCAAAGCAACGATGATCCATACCCATGTAACTAATCGTAGTCTTCAAAACATAAAAAATCCATTTGACGCGTTATAAAAATAAAACACACAAATAGCCATGTTTTATACTTCATATTAGCATGATAAACGCATATATTGCATTTTTATAAATAAGTTATTGATAATAAACTTTTTTACATCATGTATCGACTAGAAACTAAACTATCAAACTTCAAATTCAATACGGTTCATCAACTTGGGCCCTTAACTGTTATGTGGTATAAGTTGGACGAAACAGACGGAGATGAAGATAACAAGGGTAAGTGTTTAACAAAAGAGGAACTAGATCAACTCATTAACTATGTAGTGAACAACAAAATAAACTTTGGCAATCAGAATTATTTCTCATGTGATGATGAGGAAAATCCGGGTTGTGATTTATATGACCCCCTTCCAATAGATTCGCTTCTTCCAGCTAACTTGATAGTCCGCAAAGAACTACAACTCGGAAAATCTGATGGTAATATTTACCGATGTATGGACATTGAACTTCTCAATGCTAACGGCACAACCAATCATAACTATTCACTTGACTTTGACATTATTGGCGAAGTTATTAACTAACCGACATGAAAGCACCTCAACACCTAAGTCATAAGCCAATAATTGCTGTAAATGATTATGATAAAATTTTGGTATTGTCAAATAAAGCCCCTAGATTAACTACATTTGAATTTATTTATAAAAATTATATACACGAATAGGCACACAGAGATAAGCCCGCAGACACGCTTAAAACACGTTTCAACAACTGCGGCAAACCCCCGAAAAGCCCGCAAACAAGCAGCCCCAAAGACATACTATATACTGACGTATGCCTCTTGGCCTTATTCTTTAGTTTGTGGAAAACTTTTTAGTCTGAATATTTGAGTTTTTAAGATCAAAAATGCTAAATTGAATTTTTTCATTATCTGTTCTAAAATCAAACTATGGGAGAAGAACATAAACGCAAGGAGGAGAGAGAGTTAATAAAAAAGTTTGAAGCTTTTCTTAAAAATCGAGAAAATCACTACTTTGACGAGGATAACTTCATCCGAATAATCAACTATTATAACGTTCACAATAAATTAAAACAGGCAATTAAAGCAGCGAACGTTGCTTTAGATCAAATACCTTATTCTGTAGATATTACAATTGAAAAGGCAGATATCCTGGTTAAACAAGAACAATCAAATGAGGCCTTGGACTTACTTGATGAAACGCTAAATATCCACCCCAATGATCCGGAGTTGTTGTTGCAAAAAGGGGCAATACATTGTATGGTTTCGGAATATAAAGAGGCCATTTCTGCTTATACCGGTGCATTAGTCAATGTGGAAGATAAAGATGAGGTATACTTTAGTATTGGGATGGCGTATCAGGGTCTTGGTAAATATATGGATGCCGCAAAATACTACAAAAAGGCAATTGAAATAAACATACTGAATGAAAATGCACTTTATGAATTAGCGTATTGTCTGGATGTTTCAGGTGAGTTAGAAAGTAGTTTGTCTTATTACCAACAATTTATTGATCAAGATCCTTATTCCGAATATGCCTGGTACAACTTAGGAATCGTTTACAATAAGCTGGGTAAATTTGAGGAAGCTGTGGATGCGTATGAATATGCGGTAGCTATTGATGAAGATTTTAGTAGTGCGTGGTTTAATATGGGTAATGCCCAGATGAATCTCGGTCACTATGATAAGGCATTAGCAGCTTACTTTAAAACGTTTGATTTAGAAGGAGCCTCACCTGAAACTTATTGCCATATCGGAGCAGCATACGATAAACTTTCTCAAAGCGACCTTGCGATCAAATATTATCAGAAAGCAACCAAATTAGATCAGATGTACCATGAAGCATGGTATGGAATTGGTGTTTGTTTAGCGGTTCAGGATAAGTGGTATGAAGCCATTCATTTCTTAAATCGGGCCCTCAAATTAGATGCTGAAAATGGATTATACTGGAAGGCCGTAGCTGATGTCGAATATAAAACCGGAAATCTTGTTTCTTCTATTGAAGCGTATCGGGAAGCTAGTGAAATCAATGCAGGAGATCCTGCTGTTTGGCTAGACTGGTCAATGGTTTATTATGAGCAGGGAGATTATGATCAGGCGATAAGCATTTTGGAAGCAGGGCTTGATGAGTGTCCCGATAGTACGGAAATGTACTATAGAGGGGTAGTTTATTTGATCGGTTCGGGAAGCTATAAAAATGCAATTAACCGACTGGAAACAGCTTTAATGCTCGACTTTGAAGGACATCAGGTATTGTTTGAGTTCTTTCCCAATCTATCTACTCAGAAAGCACTTTATCGCATTATTGATCAATTCAGAAAGGATCACCAATAAACTTTGACGATATAAAAATTATTTCTGATTTTTGGAATTCTTTACAAACAAGACGAAAAATTTAATGAATTATGACCTGACACAGATTCCTCATAGAGCAGAAAAACCTCGCTCAACAGGATACACCATGGTTATGGATAAGGGACTGAGTCTCAGGGAAGTGGAGGATTTAATCGAAACAAGCGGGCCATACATTGACATCGTGAAGTTAGGATGGGGCACTTCCTATTTAACTCAAAAATTGAATGAGAAATTAGCTCTTTATAAAGAGGCGGGTATCCCATGTTATCTGGGTGGAACCCTTTTTGAAGCATTCATAGTACGAGACCAATTCGAAGATTATCAGAAGATTCTTGATAAGTTCGATCTTGAATACGTTGAAGTATCTGATGGCTCCATTGAATTAGACCATGATAAAAAGTGTGAATTTATTAGTATACTCTCTCAGCAAATGACGGTTCTTAGCGAGGTTGGCTCTAAAGATGCAGCTAAAATTATTCCCCCCTATAAATGGATTGAGCAAATGCAAACCGAACTTGATGCAGGAGCCTGGAAGGTTATCGGTGAAGCAAGAGAAAGTGGAAATGTTGGACTTTTTAGAGACTCCGGAGAAGTTCGTCAAGGTCTGGTAGAAGAAATTTTGACCAAAATTCCGAGTGAAAAGATACTTTGGGAAGCACCTCAAAAAGCACAACAGGTGTGGTTTATCAAACTATGCGGCACTAACGTTAATCTGGGCAATATTGCTCCAAATGAAGTAATTCCTCTGGAAACCATTCGACTAGGTCTGAGAGGAGATACATTCGGTTATTTTTTAGATAAGTGAAAAGCAGCTTCATTCTTTTTTTGAAAGGAGTGGCTATGGGAGGGGCCAATGTGATACCCGGCGTATCCGGCGGAACGATCGCTTTTATCACAGGAGTCTATGATAAGCTTATCACATCTCTTAAATCTTTTGATTTACACGCAATTAAGCTGCTGTTGAAATTTAAAATAAAGGATTTTGCCATCCATATTAATCTTCAATTTTTGATGGTGTTAATGATGGGTGTGTTGGTGAGTCTGGTAACTTTTGGTAAGGCCGTTAAGTACATTATCGACTTAGGTGAAATCTATGAGCAAATGGTATGGGCATTTTTCTTTGGGCTCATTATGGCATCAATATACTACGTTGGAAAGCAAATAAAAAAATGGAATGCATCAGTTGTAATAAGTGGTCTTATTGGGTTGATTATTGCGATTGTTCTTGCATTTTTAAAACCCGCACAGGAAAATGATTCTTTCTTTTACTTAACGATTTGTGGTGTTGTGGCAATGAGTAGTATGTTACTTCCCGGACTTTCAGGATCGTTCGTACTCATTTTGATGGGGAATTACAGATTAATCATGTTAGAGGCTATCCCGGATCGTAACCTTGAAATTATTTTGGCAGTTGGGATTGGCGCGGTCGTTGGGTTTATTATTCTTTCAAGGATCATTTCTTACTTACTCACAAAATATGAAAACAAGACATTAAGTGGTTTAACAGGGTTCATATTTGGTTCGCTTACCATTATTTGGCCCTGGAAAGAGAAAGTCTACTTGCTAGATGAAAGTGGTTCTTTACTATTAAAAGACGGCGAAAAAGTTGTTAGTGGTTACGAATGGTTTTTACCTGAGTTCGACGGTTCAGTACTTGTTGCTGCATCGCTTATGATTGCAGGTGCTGTGCTCGTTTGGCTCGTAGAATACCTTGGAAATAAGACTGAATTGGAATGAAACGATTTGGCTTAATTGGCTTTCCGGTAGGACATAGCTTTTCCAAAAAGTACTTTACAGAAAAGTTTGAGAAGCTCAAGTTGAAGGATCATATATACGATTTGTATGAGATGGAGTTTCTGCATGAACTCCCATCACTTTGGATGAGATATCCTGATTTAATAGGAATAAATGTAACAGTGCCTCACAAAGAAGGTGTTATTGAATACCTAGACCAGCAAGATGCCAGTTCAGTAAAAGTTGGGGCGATAAATGTGATTTTGAAAAAGAAAGGGAATCTAATTGGATTCAATACGGATTACTTAGCATTTAAGGAATCATTTAAGAACTGGGTAAATGGTTTTCAGGGGAAGGCACTTATTCTGGGCTCCGGAGGAGCCTCCAAAGCCGTTCAGGCCGCTTTGTCAGATTTAGGTATTCCATTTAATACGGTTTCAAGAGCCTCTGGTTCAGGCGGCTATACCTACGAACAAATAAATAAAAACAAGAAAATTATTGAGCACTTTAAGCTAATTATCAATACTACTCCACTGGGGATGTATCCAAATGAGAATGAATGTCCTGATATTCCTTATGAACATTTGAGTGCTGACCATTTGTTGTACGATCTCGTATATAATCCCCGGGAAACTAAGTTTATGAGTTTAGGGATGAATAAAGGAGCTCAAGTCAAGAATGGAATGGAAATGCTTGAATTACAGGCGGAGAAATCTTGGGATATCTGGAGTAATTAATGGATTTCAAGCTATCATCAGAATACAGCCCTACAGGAGATCAACCTGAAGCTATCAGGCAGCTCGGCGAAGGTATCATTAAAGGAGAACCTTCTCAGACCCTTTTAGGTGTTACGGGGTCTGGAAAAACCTTTACGATGGCCAATGTAGTAGAGGAGGTACAAAGACCAACCCTCGTTTTAAGCCATAACAAAACACTGGCAGCGCAGCTATACGGAGAGTTCAAACGCTTCTTCCCGGAAAATGCGGTAGAGTACTTCATTTCATATTATGATTATTACCAGCCTGAAGCCTATATCCCTACGAGCAATATCTACATAGAAAAAGACCTTTCTATTAATGATGAAATTGAGAAGTTGAGACTAAGTGCAACGTCTGCATTACTCTCCGGAAGGAGAGATGTAATAGTTGTTGCATCCGTATCCTGCATTTATGGCATTGGGAACCCGGAAGAGTTTGGGAAAAATGTTATCCGACTGCAACAAGGAGATGTCATTTCAAGGAATAAATTTCTTTTTGATCTCGTAGACATACTTTATAGCAGAACTGAAGTCGAGTTCAAAAGAGGGACATTTAGAGTAAAAGGAGATACCGTTGATGTTTTTGTAGCGTATGCGGACTTTGCTTATCGGTTTATCTTCTGGGGTGATGAGATTGAGTCCATTCAAAGAATTGATCCTGCTACAGGTGAGAAACAATCTGATGAGAGAATCATTACCATATTTCCGGCAAATTTATTTGTGACCGGAAAAGACCGGCTGCAAGTTGCCATGAAGGAAATTCAGGACGATATGGTAGAGCAGGTTCACTACTTTGAAGATGAGAGACGCTTTCTTGAGGCGAAGAGATTGAAAGAACGGACGGAGTTTGATCTTGAGATGATTTATGAAATCGGGTATTGTTCCGGTGTTGAAAATTATTCACGTTATTTTGATCGCAGAAAGCCCGGTACCAGACCATTCTGTCTGTTGGATTATTTCCCTGAAGATTATTTAATGATCATTGATGAGAGTCATGTAACGATACCTCAGGTAAGAGGTATGTGGGGAGGCGACAGAAGCAGGAAAGTGAATTTGGTCGACTATGGATTTCGGCTTCCTTCTGCACTTGATAATCGTCCACTAACTTTCAATGAGTTTGAGGATATGTTAAATCAGGTAGTTTTTGTGAGTGCTACTCCGGGGGATTATGAGCTGAGAAAATCCGAAGGTGTCATCATTGAACAACTAATACGCCCCACCGGATTATTAGATCCTGTTATTGATGTGAGACCAAGTGTCAATCAAATAGACGATTTAATGGAGGAAATCCAACAAAGAATAGAAATGGAGGATCGTGTTCTTGTTACCACACTGACTAAAAGAATGGCTGAAGAATTGACAAAATATTTGCTAAATGCGGGTGTAAGAACAAGATATATCCATTCGGAAGTAGACGTATTGGATAGAGTTGAGATTTTGAGAGAGTTAAGACTCGGGGTATTTGATGTTTTGGTAGGGGTAAATCTTTTGAGAGAAGGGCTTGATCTGCCGGAGGTCTCGCTGGTCACAATTCTGGATGCGGATAAAGAGGGCTACCTCAGAAATGAACGGTCACTGGTTCAAACCATAGGAAGAGCCGCCAGAAACGAGCGAGGTAAGGTAATCATGTATGCAGACAAGGTTACCCGGTCAATGAGGCAAGCCATTGATGAAACCAACCGAAGAAGGAGTATTCAAATGCAATATAATGAAGAGCATGGAATTACTCCAATGACAGTGAAAAAGGATCGATTGGAAATACTAAGACAAACCGGTGTGGCGGATAAGAAAAAAGGAGCAAAGAAATATTACATGGAAGAAGAACAGAGTATCGCTGCTGACCCTGTAGTCTCTTATATGTCAAAGGGTCAATTGCAAAAGCTTGCAACGGAGACAAAAAGAAAGATGGAGAAGGCAGCAAAAAACCTGGATTTTATGGAAGCAGCAAAACTAAGAGACGAATTGCTGGAAGTTGAAAAACTGATAAGTAAAAGTAAATAGCCTGACCTCTTAGATTTAACTCTTTCCCGAAAGAACTTACTTTTGTAATAAACCTAACTGGGTACCGGTAATCAATTAGTATTGTTTCAAATCTAAACTCAAATCTTCTATGTCCAAAATAACTGCCTTTGGTACTTATGTTCCGGAGAGAATAATAGATAATCATTACTTTGAAAAAATTATAGACACAAATGATGAATGGATTCTATCAAGGACAGGAGTAAAAACGAGGCGGTTTTCAAAGGAGGGGGAGTTCACAAGTGATATGAGTGTGAAAGCCGTTAAGGATTTGCAAAAAAATAGCGGTGCAGATATTTCTGATATTGACTTCATCATCGCTTGCACTACATCTCCTGATCAGCCCATGCCTAATGTTGCTTCCCGTGTACAATACAAGCTGGGAATTCAAAATACCGGCTGCAACGATGTATATGCGGCGTGTGCCGGATTCGTCTATGGGCTCCAGCTGGCTCACGGACTGGTAACAGCAGGAATCAACAAGAAAGTACTGATAATCGGGGCCGAGACATTGTCTAAAATTACTGATTTTGAGGACAGGACCTCATGTATTCTTTTTGGTGATGCAGCAGGTGCAGCACTGGTCGAACCTTCCGAAGAGGAACATTTTATTGCTTTTAATTCAGGCACCAACGGTAGTTTTGGACAAGATTTATACCTAAGCCATAAGAAGAATAGTATTAATGGAGTTGAGATGAGATGTAACAGTAAAATTGTGCAAAATGGAAAATCAATCTTTAAGTGGGCGGTGGGTAACATTCCGATAAAAATCAAAGAACTGGTCGAGAAGGCAGGACTTACACTTGATGACATTGATTACATCGTACCTCATAGTGCTAATCTAAGAATCATTGAAGCAATCGCTAAGAGCCTTGACTATCCTCTGAAAAAGATGCCGGAGAGCATAACAGAATTTGGAAATACTTCGTCAGCATCAATTCCTCTTGCCATAGCAAAATCCCGGAAAAACGGAGGAATAAAAAGTGGAGATATAATTTTAATGATGGGATTTGGCGGAGGATTAACTTTTGCAGGAGCCATTATTAAATGGAGCCTTTAGCAAAAAAAATTAAATTTTTAATTAATAAGTTTTTTAAACTTCAAATGTTGTATTACATTTGCAATGTCATCAAAAAGTAATGAGCTTTTTCTGAGGGCTCCCAGCCCTCAATTGGTGGTGAAAAGGGCGGAGTGGGGGCTCCGCCCTTTCTTATTGAATGAGGTTTGCTCTGTCCGTTACAGATAAATTTGTTTTCAAGATTTTTAGAGTATTTTAAAGAAAAATCAAGAAGAGTTAAACTAAAGATACAGTTATCCTCCCCGTCAGGGCAGACTTCCGGCCGGGTTTATTCATGGAAGTTTTTGTTACAGGCTGGTTTTACTAATCCGATAAAACTAAAGTTTCTTCACTTAATTCCAATTTATGAATTGCCTGCTTGGCCTTTTCAATAATTCGCTCCCTCACCGGATGACTAAACATAAAGAACTTTTCACCTGAATCCAACTTTAAAAAAGTGTGATATTCATAATTAGTCGAAATATTTTTATTGTTTGCAAGGGAGTAGATGGTTTGCTTAATTTCAATTCGATTGATGAAGACCTTTTCAATGGATGTGACGGATGTAACCCGGCCAAATTTGAATCCCATAACCCATGCCCCATTGAATATCTTTTTTTCTTCCAGGTCTATTGTTAAGATGTCAGTCGCAAACCAAACGGCAGGTACTAATGCAGAGAGTGCAATAGCAAGGACTATTGAATAAGGCTGAGCGAATTGATTCATACTTATCACAACAAGTGCGCCCGGAATCATCGCTATGAAAAACCTAAGCGGAAGTGGAAGGGTTTTCCCCTGGTGTATGCTAACTATTTTCATTTATATTAGAATTTGTTAAAACTATTTGTCATGTGATTAGTTTGGTCTCAAAACATTTGGTGAAACGTTTTGCAAATGAAAGTTATCTCTCTTTTTCCATTGAATCTAGTCGCTTTCCCCGGTGAAGAGGTGAATCTTCATGTCTTTGAGCCAAGATATAAGCAGCTTGTGAATGATTGTTTAGAAGGCTCAGGGGTGTTTGGTATACCTTCATACGTTACGAATAAAATAGAACTTGGAACAGAAGTGATGATAACTGAGGTGACCAAGGCTTATGCTGACGGACGGATGGATATCAAAACAAAGGCTTTAAATGCCTTTAAAGTTAATGATTACTGGAATCCTTGGGGAAGAAAGCTCTACGCCGGAGGCGAAGTACTTGAAATAGAAGAAGGAGATTTTGATACGGATTTATTACTTCTTCTTAAATTGAAGAAACTTTCCGGTCGGTTGTTTGCCTGGCTTGATATTGTAGATTTTCCTGATGTTTCCCAAATTAATTCCGTATATGAGATTGGGCATAAAATAGGTTTAAAGTTAGAAGAAGAATATAAGCTGCTTTCAATGACAAGTGAAAACGACCGGCTTCAATTTACCATCCGGCATCTTGAAAAACTTTTACCGGCACTGGAAAGAGTTCATTTTGCTCAAGAGCGGATCAAACAGAATGGTCATTTTAAACATCTTGACCCTCTTGAATTTTAACAGATTATAAAATTTCTAAAGAATTCCATTTAATTTCCCACCATGGATGAAATCAGTGGATTTGGTGTAGTATTGTTATTTTTTGTAGGAGGGGTTGCATTTATTCTTTTCACCTTATTGGTAGGTAAGATTTTGAGGCCACACCGACCAAACAAAGAAAAGTTGACTATCTATGAGTCAGGCGAAGAGCCAACAGGTACGGCTTGGAGTCAGTTCAATATCAGATTTTATGTAGTGGCTTTGGTATTTCTTCTCTTTGAAGCAGAGTTAGTGTTTCTTTTTCCATGGGCAGTTGTCTTTGGAAAAGAAGATTTAGTCAAAGAAACGGATGGCCTATGGATGAGCTTCACCATGATTGAGACATTCATTTTTATCGGTATTTTAATACTGGGTTTGGCTTATGTTTGGGCGAATGGTATGTTGGGATGGGAGAAATCAAGACCAAAACCGATCAATTTTAAATCGAAAATTCCTTCAAGTGCATATTCAAAGTTTAATTGATGGATAATAGCCTTTCAAATTTAGGTCGAATAAAGACGGGAGAGAGTGGAATCATTGTTTCCAAACTAGATGACCTGTTAAACTGGGCGAGATTAAGCAGCCTTTGGCCGATGGGATTCGGTCTGGCATGTTGTGCGATTGAGTTTATGTCAACTGCATCATCCGCTTATGATTTGGACCGCTTTGGAGTGATTCCAAGAAACTCTCCAAGACAGTCAGATGTAATGATTGTCTCAGGAACAGTGACTTTTAAAATGGCCGAACGTATTAAAAGACTTTATGAACAAATGGCCGAGCCTCGATATGTTATTTCAATGGGCTCCTGTGCCAACTGCGGCGGTCCTTACTGGGAACATGGATATCATGTGCTGAAAGGCGTTGATCGGGTCATACCTGTGGATATATATGTGCCGGGCTGTCCGCCCAGACCCGAGGCACTAATCGGAGGGTTTTTGAAGCTTCAGGAAAAAATTAAAGGCGAGTCAGTATTAAGGCCTAAAGGAGTTGAGAAATTAATGGAAGAGAAAAATGCAGTTTGAAGAAATCAAAGAATTAATAAATGAGCACTGCCCAACTGCTATCCTTTCTGAGGATTTAGCCTCCCATCCGAATACTTTAGAGATTACAAAGGATTCCATTTTGCCGGTTTGTCAGCTTCTTCATGAGAATGAGAAAACTTATTTCGATGCTTTGTCCTGCTTGACAGGTTTAGATAATGGTTCAAAAGCAAAGACAATGGAGGTGATTTATAACCTATACAGTATTCCTTATGACCTCCATCTGGCATTAAAAGTTATTCTTGATAGAGAAAAACCTGAAATTGAATCTGTGACCTCCATTTGGAAGGCCGCAGATTGGCACGAAAGAGAATCTTATGATTTACTTGGAATTACATTCGGAAACCATCCCGATTTGAGAAGAATTCTACTGCCCGCAGACTGGGAGGGACACCCTCTCAAAAAAGATTACGAAGAACAGGAGTTCTACCATGATATAAAGGTTAAGTATTAAATAATGGAAGATGGAGAATTAAAAATGGGCAGAAAAATGTACTCTTAGTAAAAAAAGTATTGTGATCCGATTATATTTAATTGTGTATTTCTTTTCAGCATCCGCATGGTAATCGCTGCGCTTAAGCTGTCTACTATTTTTTAGTAAAAAAATATACGCTTCCTTGACAATTAAATCTTTTTATACTTACTTTGTATTTTAATAAAAAAGGATTAACCTTGCAACTGAAATTATTTTTTTTAATTAACATTTTTATATTATGAGTTTATTGAAGTTATTTATCAAACAAGTTACTGACAAATTTATGCCCCCCCCCCCTATAGTTAAACTTATT
>JACONI010000121.1:45217-45413 GCA_014323825.1 Ekhidna sp.
TTTTATTTAACTTTATGAATAATCTGATTGGGGGGATAGAAAGATTATTTATTCATTTAAGCCCCCCCCCCCCTATTTTTTCTAAGAATTGTCCTATTTAGCGCCTTCGGCTTAGCTCTCGTCGCTTGTGGGGATGATGATGAAAAAGAGCCGGCAAACACTGCTCCGACTATCGCTAATCAGACTTTTAGCGTTG
>JACONI010000121.1:45433-47890 GCA_014323825.1 Ekhidna sp.
CCTTGCAACTGAAATTATTTTTTTTAATTAACATTTTTATATTATGAGTTTATTGAAGTTATTTATCAAACAAGTTACTGACAAATTTATGCCCCCCCCCCCCTATAGTTAAACTTATTCCAAAAATTGTTCTATTTATCATCACGGGGTTGGTGCTGTCCGCCTGTGGGGACGATGACAGCGGAGAAAAAAATACCCCGCCATCCGTCGGCGACCTGACTTTTTCTATCGCCGAAGATGTACCGATAGGAACGGTGGTGGAAACCGTTGAGGCAACAGATGAGGAGCAGGATGCATTGAGTTTTGCCATTACCGAGGGTAATACGGACGAGGCGTTTGCCATAAATGCCGAGTTAAGACAACTGGTCACGGCTAAAAAGCTCGACTTTGAGACCGCTCCGAATTATACCCTCACCATAACCGTCTCCGATGGGGAACTCTCGGCTACGGCTGACATTACCATCAATGTTACTGATGTAAATGAAGCGCCGACTATTGCCGATCAGACCTTTTCCGTACCCGAAGATGCGACGAACGGAACCGCAGTAGGAACCGTGCAGGCTGCGGACGAAGAGGAGGACGACCTCACCTTTACCATCGCTTCGGGAAATACAGGTAATGCTTTCGCTATAAATGCATCTTCGGGTGCCATTACTACAGCAGGAACACTCGACTTTGAGACCGCTCCGACTTATACGCTTAAAGTAAGCGTCTCGGACGGAGAGTTGGAAGATGAGGCCGACATAATCATCAATGTGACCGATGTCAACGAAGACACAGGTACCTCTGAACCCGTAAATACCGCACCGACCATTTCCGATCAAACCTTCTCCGTGCCCGAAGATGCGATGAACGGAACCGAAGTCGGAACCGTGCAGGCTAGCGATGCCGAAACGAATAACCTCATGTTTGCCATCTCTCAGGGAAATACTGGCGATGTGTTTACCATAGTGGAAGGCACAGGGGCTATTACGGTGGCAGGAACCCTCGACTTTGAGATTACGCAAAGCTATACACTCACCATAACCGTCTCCGATGGAAGCCTCTCGGCAACAGCCGACATCACCATCAAGGTGACCGATGTGGATGAAGCAACTGAACCGGAAAACACCGCACCGAACATTGCCGATCAGACCTTCTCCGTACCCGAAGATGCTCCTAACAATACGGCAGTCGGAACCGTGCAGGCTAGTGATGCCGAAACGAATAACCTCATGTTTTCCATCACTTCGGGCAATACCGGCGATGTGTTTGATATAAATCAAAATACCGGAGGCATTACCACGGCAGGGTCGCTGGACTTTGAGAATAATCCAAATTATACCCTGACCATCAGCGTCTCCGACGGGGAACTCTCGGCTACAGCCGACATCACCATCAATGTGACCAATGTAAATGATAACGCGCCTACTATTGCCGATCAAACCTTTTCCGTAGCCGAAGACGCGGAAAACGGAACGGAAGTCGGAACCGTGCAGGCTGCGGATGCGGACATGGACAACCTCATGTTTACCATCACTTCGGGCAATACCGGCGATGTGTTCGATATAAATCGAACTACCGGAGTCATTACGACGGCAGGGTCGCCGGACTTTGAGACTACTCCGAATTATACCCTTGTGATAAAAGTATCTGACGGGAAGCTGTCAGGTACAGCCAACATAACTATCTATCCGGCAGCCGATTTTACGGTCAGCAGTACAAATAATACGATAAATGTGCCGGGCTATGCAAATGTTTATACAGTAGATGTGGAGACGACGCTTACGAATTGGACGATTACCTCGTCTAATAATGCCATTATCCCTGATGCCGAAATACAAAAATTGAGCAATACGCGCTTTTTGATGGTGGTGAATAGATATTTTATAATTACTGGGAGCAATAGCCGCGCGATTAGGCTGACGGTTTCGGGTATGGGCGGAGATGACTTGACGATTACTGTCAATCAAACAAGAAATACGGTTACAGCCACGTTTCCTAATATTGTTGAACCCTTTGTAGGGGTGATTGCTAATGATAGCTACTTCGTAATTGAATATCAGCAATCCAGTACTCAATATTCTGTTGAGAGAAGCATTTTTGACACCCGTGTACAAGACTTTGTGGGTGGCAGTGGCATTCACAATACTACTATTTCCGTAAGCCCGGCAAGTAATATTCGCTTGCGCGATAATAATCCAAGGACAGCTTCTCAGGTATTTTTCCATCTGACACCACCAAGCGGAAGCACAAGCACTTATGCTATCATTACTTTTACCAGCGAAACCGATCCTAAACTAAAAGAAAACTTCGTCATTATCCTTCGGCCGCCAAGCGGGGGATAAAAAGGCGTGCAGAAAAGCAAAAGAGAAACCTTCAAGGTTTAACCAACGAAACGACAGCACCACAAAAACCTCCAAGGTTTCCAAAACCTTGGAGGTTTAAATGACCACGGTGTTACAGAAAATTGTCAGG
>JACONI010000122.1:0-535 GCA_014323825.1 Ekhidna sp.
CTCGCAGGCGTGTGAGGGCTTTTTTCGTTGAATAGCATAAACATAGAAACCTTCAAGGTTTAACCAACGAAACGACAGCACTACAAAAACCTCCAAGGTTTTGAAAACCTTGGAGGTTTAAATGACCACGATAACAAAGCGTAAAAGCGCTCTTCGCTTTGGCGAATGATTCACTTTTGGAAAGTTTGAAAGTTCCCGAAACCGCTGTCATAAAGCCCTTGCAGGCGTGTGAGGGCTTTTTTTGTGGAATAGCATAAACATAGAAACCTTGAAGGTTTAACCAACGAAATGACAGCCCCACAAAAACCTCCAAGGTTTTCAAAACCTTGGAGGTTTAAATGACCACGATAACAAAGCGTAAAAGCGCTCTTCGCTTTGGCGAATGATGAACTTTTGGAAAGTTTGAAAGTTCCCGAAACCGCTGTCATAAAGCCCTCGCAGGCGTGTGAGGGCTTTTTTCGTTGAATAGCATAAACATAGAAACCTTCAAGGTTTAACCAACGAAACGACAGCACTACAAAAACCTCCAAGGTTT
>JACONI010000122.1:555-4318 GCA_014323825.1 Ekhidna sp.
AGGAAGGTGAGGTTTTTTTTTGTGGAATAGCATAAGCATAGAAACCTTGAAGGTTTAACCAACGAAACGACAGCCCTACAAAAACCTCCAAGGTTTTGAAAACCTTGGAGGTTTAAATGACCACGATAACAAAGCGTAAAAGCGCTCTTCGCTTTGGCGAATGATTCACTTTTGGAAAGTTTGAAAGTTCCCGAAACCGCTGTCATAAAGCCCTTGCAGGAAGGTGAGGGCTTTTTTCGTTGAATAGCATAAACATAGAAACCTTCAAGTTTTAACCAACGAAACGACAGCCCCACAAAAACCTCCAAGGTTTTGAAAACCTTGGAGGTTTAAATGACCACGATAACAAAGCGTAAAAGCGCTCTTCGCTTTGGCGAATGATTCACTTTTGGAAAAAATAATACTTTAAACCTTCAAGGTTTCTCCAATATCATTTGAATTAGCATTGTATTATATCAACTACGGACTTGTTTAAACGATCATACTTTGTAGTATACCTCCAATTTTTCTATTTTGTTGATCATTTACTAAGGCGAGCCGGACTAATGAATTGATTCGGCAGCGTAAGTTATCTCAGCGTCTAAAGTAAGATTTGCTGCCTCCAAATCCTTTTTGAGGTCTTCAATTAATTCGGACAGTGCAGTTTTCAATTTTCCCACCTCTGCTTTCTTATCCGGTCTCCCGGCAAATATGCGATCTTTTCCGGAGGGGGAGAGCAGTTCGTTAAATGAAGCAGTGTTTATATAGATTTCGTTCAACTTTTCCTCCATTACGGGTAGCAGCGTGAGTAAATGCCCGGAGTCCGTCCGAAGATCAACGTTGGACAGGTTATAAACGATCGCATTTATTTCAGCGTCATTGAGGTCCATTTTTCTTTCATTATCCGCTCTTAGTGTTTTGAGAAGTCTTGAGATACTTTTCAGGTTTCCTTTGACCTTTTGGTCTTTCGCATTGATTCTGGCAATATTCAGAAATGGGAGGTATTTTTTTACTTTTTTATGCTTGAAATCAAATTCTGCAATGCCTCTGTAGATTTCATTTTTTGTTTTTTTATACTCCTGACTGTTTATCCATACGGATGGCAAAATGCTGATCTCACATGTTGGCTTTAAGGTAGTGATTTTGATTCTTGTCCTGTCGCTGTATTCCAGTGACTTAAAAGAAAGATCTCCCTGTAAAATATCCATCAGCTCCATCGCAAGCATTTGAATTTCCTTGTAAGGTTTATCCTTAATGTTCTTCTTAATGACGACGATTTCTACATCACCATACAATAGGATATTTGAATATGTCTTTAGCTCACCTTGATAGCGATAATCTGCATGAAAGCCTCTCTTCTTCAGTTCTTTGGCTATCTTCTCATGTACTCTTCCGGAAACAGCATATACTTTATAGGCGTATGAAGGGTCTATTTCCAACATGGACTCAAGCGTATATTTAATACAATCCGAATAATCCGAATGATGAAAGGCTTCTGAGAGTATGAATTCTTTCAAAGCCTCATCATAGCGGCGCCCCTTCAGTTTTTCAATTTTTAGGCTGTAATCATTACCCATTTCAGGCTGCAAAATAACAAATCTTGGAAATAAGAATTGTATTTTAAAGAGATTATCCCACAATTAAATGCCGATAGATTTCGTTTGATTCCTTAATTATATTTTTTCATTCAAAAATTATATAAAATTTCACATTTTAGAGCACTACACTTTAATTTACTCCATATGGGTTATCTTCTCTATTATCATTTTAGCAATGCCGTATTTTTTAGTCCACCGTCTTTTTTATCTATTTATTAAATTAATAGGTCATAGATTTGTTACGAGTAGGACGGGAACGGGATTTAACGATATTCTGCTCCCTCGCGTTGATATGATGTATGCCATTATCACGCTAGATACCTGGCAGTCGGTCGTAACTCAAAAAAGATATATGGAAGAACTGAACCAACAGTTTTCGGATAAGGCACTTCGTGATTTCAAATTAATAGACCTTGCCACGGAAGGTAAGGATCAGACAGCGTATGCCGAACTGATGGATCGATATAAAAATTCGGTTTATCACATGATCCTAAAAATGGTAAGAAACGTCGATGATGCAGAAGATCTTACAATTGAAGCTTTTGCAAAAGCATTCGGAAATTTAGGCAGATTTAAAAAAGATTACACATTCGGTACATGGCTTTTCAGGATCGCTACTAACAACGCAATTGATTTTATGCGAAAAAAAAAGTTAAATACTTTTAGTCTTAATAGCTCATTTACAGGTGATAGCGGAGAAACCGTTAGTATTGATATTCAGGATAAAAACCTCACCCCGGATCAGAAAGCAATTGAATATCAAAAAATCAAACTGGTAAGAATATTTGTTGACAAATTACCAGCTAAATATCAGCGATTAATAAAATTACGTTATTTTGAAGAACTCTCTTATGAAGAGATTGCCAAAAAACTTGAGGTTCCTTTAGGAACTGTAAAAGCACAACTCCACAGATCCAAAGAGCTAATGTATGAATTGGTAAAGGATAAAAAATCTCATATTTAGGTGGAATCGGAAATTATCCACAAATACTTTCCCGATCTTTCCGAAATCCAGAAAAATCAAATAAACCAACTGCACTCACTTTATACCGGCTGGAATAGGAAGATCAATGTAATCAGTAGAAAAGATATTGACCAACTCTACGAAAGGCACGTGCTACATAGCCTTGCCATCGCCAGATTCATTCGGTTTAAACCCGAATGCAGAATCCTTGATCCCGGAACAGGTGGTGGATTTCCGGGAATTCCACTCGCCATTTTATTCCCTGAAGTATCATTTCATTTAGTTGATTCCATCCGCAAGAAAATAACCGTAGTAAATGAAGTAAGCAATGCACTCAAGCTACGGAATTTAACAACTGCCTGTCAGCGTGTTGAGAAAGTCAGAGGGACATTTGAATTCATTGTGTCAAGAGCCGTTGCTAAAACAAAACAACTCTTCACCTGGACCCGTCAGCAGGTTGAGGAAAAGTCAAAAAACAAAATAGCTAACGGATGGATCTTCCTGAAAGGTGGTGATTTAACGGAAGAATTGAAAGCGTTTGGAAGGCCTTACACTGAAATTCTTTTGAGTGATTATTTTGAAGAAACATTTTTTGAGACTAAGAAGCTCATCTATATTCCCAAATAAGCGGAAATATCAATCTGAATACCGAAAGTACTGATTATATCAAAATTTCCTTGTTCCATCCCCGATTCAACAGTGAAAGTATCATTTATCCCGGGTAACAGTAATGGTTTTTTCAGACCATTTAATGTGTAAAATAACCGCCGGAAGGACAAAAATGACTCCTAAGCGCTTTACAAGAAGGTGAATTTGCAAACGACACTTAGGGGGTAAGGACATAAAAAAAGGAAAGACCCGTAATTGGATCTTTCCTCCATGTTTAGCTTAAATTAAATTACATAATTATACTGGACAAATATACAAACAAATTCAAATGTTACGGCACGAATTAAAAAAATATTGAAAAATTAAATGTTAACTCGAAAATAGTTCCGTCAAAGCAGCCTTGAAGGTTTAAGTAACGACGAGAGCATCTTAGTTGCTCAAAAAAATAAAAAAACTTGCATGATAATTCAAAAAAATAATGTAACATTGTATTTCATACCAACTAAAATAAAAAGCTATGAGCACGTTAAATAAAAAAATATCAAAAGACATCATGAATAAGAAAAACACGTCACACACGCTGCCGAAAGGGCTGTACGGGCTTAATTTAATG